>JANNGR010000169.1:0-4836 GCA_031403955.1 Betaproteobacteria bacterium | reverse complement strand
AACCCTTCGGGCCGGGGCCCCAAGGGGCACATGCGGGTGTCGCAAGCCGCTTGTGGTGCCGAGCACCACGGCGCGTCTCGCTCCTACGCCTGTACCCCTTGGGACCCCGGCGCAGGGCCGCCTTATTCACGGATAGGTTCTAGGTCATGGTCTTGCGCTGTGTAATCCGATTCGCGACGCTGCTGCTGTTGTGCAGCGCGGCACAGGCTGCCAACTGGACCGTCACGCTGATCGAGCGGGCCGACAATCCGCAATTCGAGCGCAGCCGTATTGAACGTGGTTACCTCGGTCACCCAGGCGGACCGGCGGCGGACGGCGTCGCCGTGGCCCTGGACGAGGCGCAATTCGAGCTGGAAGCGGCCAGGTTGACGATCACCCTGAAGACCGAACTGGTGGCCAGCATGGAAGCGGCCCGCCTGGCAGCGCTGAAAGCGGAGCAGGCCGGCGCGCTGATTCTGCTGGTCAACCTGCCCGCGTCCTGGCTCGGCCAGGTGGCGGGCGCGGTGCGGCTACCGGTGCTCAACATCGGAGCCGGCGCCGACGCCCTGCGCGAACGCGACTGTCTTGCCAATTTGTACCACCTGCTGCCAAGCGAACGTATGCGCGCGGATGCGCTGGCGCAAGCCCTGCTCGGCCGCAAATGGGCGCAGGTTCTGCTGCTGACCGGGCCGGCGCCCGAGGATGCGCAGCGCGGCGTGGTCGCGCAGGCAGCGATCAAGCGTTATGGATTGAAGCTGGTGGCGATCAAGCCGTTCAAACTGTCCGCCGATCCACGTGAGCGTTCGTTGGCCAACGTCACGTTGCTGACCGGGAACCTGGCGTACGACGTGATTTGGGTCGTCGACAGTGATGGCGAATTCGCGCGCATGTTGCCGTACAACAGCGCCGCGCCGCGGCCGGTGGTCGGCGACGCCGGTCTGGTGGCGCTGGCCTGGCACGCGCAATTTGAACGCTTCGGCGCACCGCAGGTGTCGCGTCGTTTCGCCAAGGCGGCTAAACGGACCATGACCGGTCATGACTGGGCTAGCTGGATGGCTGGCAAGGCATTGGTTGCGGCCGCCATCGCGCAGCCGCGTGGTGACCCGGCGGCGCTGGCCAAGGCGCTGGTGTCGATCAACCTGGATGGTTCCAAAGGCGTGACAATGCAGTTCCGGCCCTGGGACCGCCAGTTGCGCCAACCGCTGCTGCTCAGCGACGGTCAGGGCATTGTGGCCACCATGCCGTTGGAGGGCGTGCTGCATCCGCGCAACACGCTTGACACGCTGGGTGCCGATGAAGCCGAGAATTTGTGCAAGTCCAAGTCCTGAAATCATGACCATGCCTACCAACAACGGGCTTCGCCCCAGGCAACTGGTGCAGGCGCTCAAGGCGATCGTGCTGCGTGAGTTGTTCAAGTTTTCGCGCCAGTACGGGCGTCTGGCGTCGGCTCTGGTGCGTCCGCTGTTATGGCTGGCGGTTTTTGCGTCTGGATTTCGAACCGTGTTCGGCGTCGCGATCGTGGAGCCATATGACACCTACATCGCCTATGACGTCTACATCGTGCCGGGCCTGATCGGCATGGTGTTGCTCTTCAATGGAATGCAATCCTCACTGGCGATGGTCTACGATCGCGAGATGGGCCTGATGCGCTTGCTGCTGACCGCGCCGTTGCCGCGCTCGTGGGTGCTGGCGTGCAAGTTGTTGGCCACCGCGGTGCTGTCGCTTTTGCAGGCGTTGGCTTTTGTAATTGTCGCGACCCTGCTTGGAACCAGTCTGCCCTGGTTGGGCGCGCACAGCCTGCATGTGTTGTTCGCGACGGTGTCGGCGGCATTGATGCTCGGCGCGCTGGGCCTGTTGATGAGTGTGCATATCAAGCAATTGGAAAACTTTGCCGGCACCATGAACTTCGTCATCTTTCCAATGTATTTTCTTTCCACGGCGCTGTACCCGTTATGGAAACTCGAGGAATCGGGTGCGCAATGGGTCTACCAAGCCGCGCGCCTGAATCCGTTCACCCATGCGGTCGAGTGGATACGCTTCGCGATCTACGGCAAAGACCCCGGAGTCTCACCATGGATCGTGCTCGCCACACTGGCCGTGTGTTTTGGGCTGGCGTGTTGGGGCTACGATCCGCAACGCGGCTTTGGCGCACTCGCCAAACGCGGCACTGCGGCATGAGCAGCGTTATCAGTCCAGGCCCGGGTCACTTGCGCCGGCGCAAGATGCTGGCCATATTCGCAGGCGCTTGCCTGCCTGCGCCGGCCCCGGCGCAAGCGCATTTTCCAGCGCGAACCATAAGCCTTCTCGTTCCCTGGCCGGCCGGCGGCGCGACCGACCTGACCTTGCGTTTGCTCGCCGAGTTGGCCGGCAAGATCCTCGGCCAGCGCATCGTCATCGAAAACCGGCCCGGCGCCAGCGGCACGCTGGCGATGCCGATCTTGCAGCACGCCTTGCCCGACGGTTACACGCTGGCACAACTTCCGTTCCCGGCGTTGCGGGCGCCGCATATGCAAAAGCTCAGTTGGGACCCGATTCGCGATACCACGCCCATCATCCAGCTTAGTGGCGTAACCTTCGGTGTGGTTGTACCCGCGGCCAGCGGATTCAAATCCTTCGACGACCTGCTGCAGTTTGCCGCCGCGCGGCCGGGCGAACTCACGGTGTCCACAAATGGCTTGGGCACGACGCCACATATGGTGCTCGACGAGTTGTTCGGACAAAGAAGATTGAGTTATATCCACGTTCCGTACAAGGGCACCGCGGAGCAAATGCTGGCGGTCGTATCAGGCCAGTTGATGGCCGGCGTTAATTCGACCGGATTCGCGCCGTATGTTGATTCGGGCAAGTTGCGATTGCTGGTTACCTTCGGCGAGGCCCGCACCAAACGTTGGCCGCTGGTGCCGACCCTAAGAGAACTGGGGTACGGTTTCGTCGCCATGTCGCCGTACGGTTTGGTTGGCCCAGCCGGCATGGCAGTACAGACAGTCAATTTGCTGCACGACGCGTTCAAGTCGGCCCTGTTTGATCCGCAACATACCGCGGAACTCGCCAAGTACGACCAGGAGCCAAGTTATCTCGATCCCAAGGACTACGCGGCCGCGTTGCGTGAAGCCTTTGCCGCGGAGCGCCGCAACGTCGAACGCCTGGGACTAATTCGATATTGACCAGGTTATTTCGGTGCAAAACCTAGGTATAAACCCGGATGCACCCAGCGGGAATATTTTAGTACCATTGGGAATATAAATATCAAAGTCGCAATCTATTTGAGCTACGGTCCGGGGCCGGGCCACCTTCTTCCAACCGATTGATTTCGGTCAATTTTCAACCCCACGCAACGAAATGGAGACATCTTGATCAATCTCACAGGTTCCCGCCAGATCGCTCTCGCCTTCACGCTCGCGCTGGGCGCCTGGTCCGCGCCGCAAGCCCAGACCAGCGCCGACCTTAGCAATACCAAGGCCACCAACAGCGTCCTGACCTACGGCATGGGTTACAACAACCAGCGCTACAGTGAACTCAAGCGCATCAACAAGTCCAACGTCGGCAAGCTGGTCCCGGTATGGACCTACAGCTTGAATAACCCGCAGGGTCAGGAAGCGCAGCCGATCATCCACAACGGCGTCATGTACGTCACCACCCACACATCCACGGTGGCGATCAACGCGTTGACGGGACGCCAGATATGGAAGATGGACATCGAATATGCCTCCGATGTGGCCAAGTACGTCTGCTGCGGCCTCGTGAACCGCGGCGCGGCGATCTACGATGGCAAGATCTACCGCGGCACGCTGGATGCGAATGTGATTGCCTATGACGCCAAGACCGGCAAGCAGCTCTGGAAGTCGCAGGCGATCGACTACAAGGAAGGCCACGCCATGACTGCCGCGCCGCTGGTTGCCAACGGCGTTGTGATGACCGGCATCGCGGGCGGCGAATACGGCACGCGCGGTTTCATCGACGGTTGGGATCCTGAGACCGGCAAGAAGCTGTGGCGCATTTACACCACCGCCGCACCGGGCGAAAAGGGCGGTGACACCTGGCCCGGCGACACCCATTTAAAGGGCGGCGCGCCAACCTGGCTTACCGGTGCCTATGATCCCGAATTGGACCTGGTCTACTGGGGCACCGGCAATGGCGGCCCGTGGAATGCCGAGGCGCGCAAGGGCGACAACCTGTATATCGCCTCGGTGCTGGCGTTCCGGCCCAAGACCGGCGAACTCGTCTGGCACTACCAGTTCACTCCCAACGACCCGTTCGACTACGACGCGACCGAAGTCGGCATGTTGATCGACATGGACATCGGTGGCGCCAAACGCAAAGTGCTGGCCCAGGCCAACCGCAACGGTTTCTTCTACGTGCTGGACCGCGCCAATGGCAAGCTGCTGGCGGCTAATCCGTATGTCAAGGTGAATTGGGCCGACAAGGTTGATATGGCCACCGGTCGCCCGGTTGAGTCGGCGGTGTTCAAACGCATCCGGGATGGCGCCGATGAAGAAGTCTTCCCGTCAGCGCTCGGCGGCAAGAACTGGCAGCCGATGTCCTGGAACCCGGTTACCAAGTTGGCTTATGCCAACACCTTCAACATGAGTTGGATGGTGAAGTTCATCAAGCCCGAGTACAATAAGGGGGAGTGGTATCTCGGCGTGGACCTGCGCGGCATGATCATGCCGAAGAACGAACCGCACGGCTACCTGAGCGCGATGGATCCCACGACCGGCAAGAGCAAATGGCAGGTTGCCTGGCCTGGTATGCCGAGCATCGCCGGAACGATGTCGACCGCGGGTGGGCTGGTCTTTACCGGCGCGGCCACCGGTGAGGTGATGGCGTTCGATGCCAATACCGGCGCCAAGTTGTGGC
>JANNGR010000168.1:0-6046 GCA_031403955.1 Betaproteobacteria bacterium | reverse complement strand
CTTGCCCTGTCTCACAATAAACAGTTCGGTATTCCTGAATCGCTTGCCATCGTTCAAGCGGCACTCGTAGGTTACAAAAGCCTTCTCGTCTTTCACGGCGACATGCTTGATATCAACCGCAGCCATGTTTACGCTGTTAGGCCAGCACTGTTCGAAATAGGTTTGCCGGTTGATCCGGTTGTCCAGCGGACTGGTGAAGTGAAAGTTTTCGCTGATGATTGCTTCAATCGCGCGCCTGTTCTTGTCAACATAACTCTTGAAACAGGCGTGAACGATATCGGCTATTTCTTCGTGTGTGTTTGCCATGACTGTATTTCCCTTCTAGGGCTTGAGGCCAAGCGAAGCCTTACCGATCGAGGAGTTCGAGGGGTTGGTATTGGACCTGACCTAGTAGCCAGAAGGCAGCAACCACAAAGAAGAACGATGCGTGCCTATCCGGTTGTCACACACAACACCCCGAGCCCAATTGACCTCGCGCAGATGGCTCATGCGTGGCGTGACGCGATTTACCCGAAAAATCCATGGCGGAAACGATGATTTGCCTCTTGCTTCCAACCGAGGGACGGGCGATGAATAGTGGGCTTAAGCGCAAGCCAGCCAGAATCACTTCGTCTTGTAGCCAGCCGTAACCTCCTTCTTATGCGCTGCGAAGGCGGCGAGGACTTCTCCCTTCTCACGCGCAGGCACTTTGGCGAAGTCAAGGCTGCGCCCCAGTTCGGCCGCCACCTCGTCGAATTCTTCTGGCGAGATCTTAAGGTCACGATGCGCCCTCTCAAGGCCCAAATTAGTTTTACCCCGCTTGGTTGGCGAGAATTTGAACGGCCCGCCCGTGACCTCGCAGACCCACAGAGTTCGCATGAACTTCAGGCCCGGCAACCTGTCCAGGTTCTTCGTGTGCCATTCCCTGAGGGCTGGGTTCTGCGAAGTCTTTCCCACGATCGGGTTCTGCACCACCGCGTCGCTAAAATGGTCAACGACCGCGGCGATCGCGAAGACGCCGCCAAGCCGTTCATACAGACTCTTCTCGCTTTTCGGAGCGGCTTGCAGCGGCAGGGTCAGTGCTACGGCAAATAGAGACAGTATGGCGATTAGGAACTTCTTCATAAAAATCTCCTTGATGTGAGTTCGACGTGCGAAGAAAGTAGCATTTAAGGCGAAGGCAGGTCTGTTCGCCAGCGCACATAGGTGAGGCGGGGGCCTAACGATCAAGGCGAGCGGCGCGCCGCCACCATGGTTCGAAAAAGGAACGTCCGAACCCGCACGCCCGCTCGACCGCCAGGGCAAGAGATATTTCCAGTAAACCCTAGTCGCCTATCCGGGCTTGTCCAACAACCGGTTCAATCCAACCTTATTCGTAGGGGACAGAGCCGTGATCGTGGACGATCAGCGAATGTCATGCATTTCCCCCGGCCAAAACCTCCACATTCACCATCCATGGCACGCCGAATTTGTCGGTGAACATGCCGAACGACGACGTCCAGAATGTTTTCATCAATGGCATCTGCACGTTTCCGCCATTGCCCAGCGCCTCAAACACGCGTTTGGCCTCGGCGTCATTGGGCACCTCAATCGATAACGTAAAGCCCTTGAACTCGGCCTTCGCCGGCCCCATGCCATCGTCAGCCATCAGCGTGGTCGCGCCGACCGTGAAGGCCGCGTGCATGATTTTTTCTTCATGGCCCGGCGGCGCCTTCATCGCTGGGTCAGGGCTTTCCTTCCAGCGCATCATCATTGTCACTTCGGCGCCAATGGCCTTTTTGTAAAACGCCAGCGCCTCTTCGCAGCGCCCGCCAAAATTTAAATAGGCTTGGACTTTCATGGTGCTTCCCTTCGTGATGGATAAAAGTTGATCGAGATTGCGGATGATCATGGGGTTTCCAGCAGCACCTCGAAGCCGCCGAAAAACATCCGCTTGCTATCGAACGGCATGTCGTCGAATTGCCGCATTCGCGGATCCGCCATGAATTTCGCGTTGCCCGAGTCGCGCATGGCTTTAGAGGGCCACTCGATCCACGAGAAGACAACGTTCTCGTCGCCTTGCGCCAGCACCGAGAGTTTGAAGCCAGTCACCTTGCCGTCAGGCAAATCATCACCCCAGCATTCCACAATCCGCGTCGCGCCATGTTCCCTGAAGATCAGCGCGGCTTTGGCAGCCATCGTCCGATACGCCTCCTTCTTGCCCGCAGGCACAGGAACGACAAATCCGTCTATATAGCTCATGGTTTTTTCTCCTTAAAAATGCAAATTGTCTGAGATCGCACCGGTGTGGCGTCGATCTATTGTTACGACGAATGGATATCTGCCGGTTCGACAGTCTTCGAAGCGCGTTACGGAATTTTCACTCGGATTTTGTCGCCTTGACATCCCAAAATGTCTGCCATTCGCCTCCATCAACTGACATCTCCCACCTTCCAGCCATGGTGTTGCCGTCATTGCCGAATACCGTTGTGCATCGCACCTTTGCCTTCTTGCCTGCCATGTCCCATTCGCCGGTTAGCGTCCATGTGCCTTCGTACTCAACAGACTGCCAGTCGTTGGTCAAACCGGTGTTGTAGTAGGTGTGGGTCGGGTAGCTCTTGGTCTCGGAGTCGTAGCCCGTTATCTCGATACATGAGGCATCGTTATCCCCGACTTTCCCGTCAAACCGGTGCACCATGAAGAACTCGCCGTTTGCCCACTCGAAGGTATCTGTGGCAACAATCTTCGCAGCCGGGCCAACCGGGCCTTCGTGTTGCTGGCCTCGGGTATTCCACTTGCCAATCCATCGATTGAGGCGCTTATGCGCTGCACTGGGCTTGGCCGGCGACTTTGCGTCTCTTGAATCTTTGGTTTCTGAGGTGGTGCTTGTTGTCATCACAGTTACTCGGATGGTAAAAAGTAGGAATCTCCTGAGTTGAACGGATTGACGCGGCCGTCCAAACTAGATCAATCCACGATTGAGCGGCAGGTGGGTCGCGACGGTTCGTGTCATCAGGCTGGCGTAGCAGCGCAGTGGGGCTTCAGTGTCACGATGCGCTGTTTGAATTTCGGGCCCTGAACAACAATTGCTTCTAAAGGTCATTACGTACTCCTTGCGTTGTTTCGAGGTGAAGTTAGACGCTGTCTGTATTTCAGTCTGTGCGGCAGCGCACGGTGCCGGACGGGACGAGGCTGTAGAAATGTGGTGGCAAGCGTTGCGCGCCGACACAGCGACGATCTGCGCTGCGATTTCGGGCACTATTTCGCCGGCAGCAGACCTGACTTTTCCGTTGTCACCAGCTCGAACACGCAGACGCCACCATGTTGATCAACTTTCGAGTGCCGGCGTGAAGGCGAACCGGGACCCGTTAAATGACTCTAGCCGACCCCTCGTTTCGCTACACATGGCTGATGTGGGCTGCTGCATTCATGTTGCCGTGGGCGTTGCTGTTCATCGGACGGCCAGCCTTGCGCGGCCCGATGCTCTGGGCCAGCGCGTTGACCGCACCTTTCGGCCTGACGGAGCCGCTGTTCGTTCCCGCGTATTGGAATCCACCCAGCCTGTTCGATCTGGCCCAGCGCACCGGCTTCGACATCGAAAGCATCATCTTCTGTTTCGCCCTGGGTGGGCTCGGGGTGGCCGGTTATCGCGCGCTGGCGCCAATGCCCCTTCAGCGGCTGGACCACTACGCACGCTCGTCAGCCCGGCATCGCTGGCACCTGGCCGCGCTGGCGAGCCCGGCGGTCGTATTCAGCGCTATGACCGCGCTGCACTGGAACCCAATTTACCCAGCGATCCTCGCGTTGGTCGCAGGGGCCGCGACTACCGTGGTATGTCGCCCGGATCTCTGGCGCAACACGCTCTTCGGAGGCGGCGTATTTCTGGCGCTGTATGCGGTGTTCCTGTTGGGGTTGAGGTGGATCTGGCCGGGGTACGTCGAAGCCGTGTGGAACCTCGGCGCTTTGTTCGCCTGGCGGCCGGCCGGGTTACCCTTTGAGGAATTCCTGTTCGGTTTCGCTTTCGGCATGTATTGGAGCAGCGTTTACGAGCACTTCACATGGCGGCGGCGCGACAGGACGACAATCCGGCTTACCGCACATTGAAGCCTGTGTTCGGGACTCGCTGCCATGAATCCGAACCAGATTACACGGAGACTGCCATGTCATTGATTCGTTCAAAACTCGCTGCTTTGATCGCGCTGGTTCTGCTTGCCCTCGGGCCGTCGATCACATTTGCACAGGCGCGTCTGGAGCGCGAGGGCGTGGTGCTGTACTGGGGCCTGGTGCCGGCCGCCGTCGTTTCGCAGAAGCATGCACTGGAGGACTTGCACGGTCCGGCACCGAAGGACGGTGGCCAGGTCCACCATCTGGTCGTCGCACTCTTCCAGGCCGACGGCAAACGCATTGAGGACGCAGTGGTGCGCGCCCAGCTCAGTGAAACCGGTATCGTCGATGCGCCGCCAAAATACCTGACGTCGATGCGCATCGACGGCCAGGCCAGCTACGGCCAGTTGTTCTCGACCGTCAGGGGCGGCCCATACCGTTTTCGCGTCCTCGTGAAGCTGCCCAGTCGGACCACCGAGATCGAATTCGCGGTTACAGCCTGGTCGCCACACCGCGAAACCCGCTGACCAGGCGGGCACAAACCAGGCTTGACAGGCGTGTGCAAGGAACCGACATGTCCGATGGCAGTGAAGGCCGATTTGTCCCGGCGCTCGGCTTCCAATGGCTGACGCCGGCCTACGACGCCGTGGTCGCTGCTACGACGCGCGAGCGCCGCTTCAAGCAGGCGCTCATGGCACAGGCCCATCTCGAGGCTGGTCAGCAGGTGCTGGACCTGGCGTGCGGCACCGGTACGCTGGCGGTCTGGATCAAGCAGCTCCATCCGGGCGTCGACGTGACCGGCATCGATGGCGACACGAAAATCCTCGCGATTGCGCGGCGCAAGGCGACGCGGGCCCGCGTCGCAATCGGGTTCGACCAAGGCCTGTCGTTCCAGCTGCCGTATCCCGACGCGCGCTTTGATCGCGTGTTCTGCAGCCTGTTCTTCCACCACCTGTCGTGGCACGACAAACAGCGTACCGCGCGCGAAATCCGCCGCGTCCTGCGCCCCGGTGGCCAACTGCATGTGGCCGACTGGGGGCGTGCCAGCGGACTGGTGATGCGCGGCGTCTTCTTCGCGATTCAATTGCTCGATGGCTTCGCGAACACTCGGGATAACGTCGAGGGCCGGCTGGTCGAACTCTTTCGGCGTGCGGGCTTTGCCGAGGTGTCGCAGCAACAGACTTTCTGCACGGTTTTCGGCACCATGGCGTTGTACCGGGCAATGAGACCGTCCTAATGCAATTCGTCGCAAGAACGCTCGAATTCGGGCACAACCTGGGCATTCGCCGCTGGGTCGGACGACTGTTTCCACATGCCGAGCGCTGGTGGTTCCCGCCTCTGGCAGCGGCACTTTGCGCCGCCGCAACCTTGAGCCTGACGGTTCCGGTCGGGCCAATATTGATGGCGCTGGTGGCGCTAAACCCGCGCCGCTGGCGCGCCGTCGTGGTGTGGTCGGTATTGGGCAGCGCCGTTGCGGGTGCACTTTTGACGCACTGGCTGGGCCACTTTGGCAGCGCATGGATCAATGAGCGCCTTCCGCAGTTGGCCGCCTCGAAACACTGGCACTATCTGTTAAGTTGGGTATCGAATTACGGCTTCGCCACGCTGGCGGTGATTGCCGCATCACCGTTCACCCAGACACCGGCACTGATGCTCGCGGCGTTGCTGGGCTTGCCGTGGCCTGAAGTCCTCGGTGCGTTGCTACTCGGCAAGGGACTCAAGTATTCGCTGGTCGGTGCAGTGACGGCGCACACGGTCGCTGGACATCCAGGGCCTGACGCGTTTGTCCCAAACGCGCAAGCCACCCAGCGGTAACGCATTGCACTGCATCGTATCCACCCTGTCCCTGCTTGTGTGTACGCCAGCGCACAGACGGCCGATCCACAACGGGCGCAAGATGTTGGCAACGACATCGCCAGGCCCAGCCTATCGTTGATCTGGATCAATAACACGTCGTGGGGTGCAGCTAGCATCAATCGTCCGC
>JANNGR010000167.1:0-4671 GCA_031403955.1 Betaproteobacteria bacterium | reverse complement strand
GTGCGAAGGGGGCTCGTCTCCAGAAATCATGCCACCGCCCTTGCGCAACCAGTTCAGGTCGCCTTTCTGTGGCCAGTTGTCGCGCAGAAATGTAAAAAACACGATCACCAGCGACACGGCAAAAACCGGCCCGGCAAAGTTGTGCATAGTCTTTAGGCCGTAGGTCAACCAGCCAAACAGGGTGCTGCCTATTACTGGCAGGATAAAAAACTTGCCAAAAGCCATCACCAGGCCGGAGATCGCCAAAATGCAAAAAGCAATGGCGTTGGACCAATGCGCAGAACGCTCGAATGCCGTAAAGCGCTCAATCTTGCGCCCGGTTTCCGCACTGTGGAGCGTGATCGGACCCATGCGCCAGTAAAACAGCGCGATGGCGCCGGCAACGATCAATACCAGCGCGCCGCCATACGGAATGATCCAGTTGTTGCGCACCTCGCGCCAGGCTTGACCGGCATTGGTGAACCTCGATCCTGGGTACTGCACAAACGGCTGGATCAGGACGCCGGCTTCGGGTGCCTCGCTCTTGGGCAAGCTGCTTGTGCCTTGCGCGCCAGAGCCGACTTGCCGCCACATCGGTGCATTGTTGCCGGGTTGAACTTTGGCGCGTTCGCCGTTGGTCTGCGTGGCGTAGCCGGCGTTCGTGTCGGCATCCGGTTTGACTTCGAAAATATTCTGGCCCTGCACACCGGCCGCCGCGGCTGGCGGCGTTGCAGGTGTGACCTGCGCAAAACCCGTGCCTGCCGAGCCAAGGGCCATGAATAATGCAGCAACAACACAGCGCAGCATGCGGGCTCCCAATCAGTTTGCTTTGGAATAGTCGTTCTGGCTGTTTTGCATCCGGGCGCGCAAATGCTGCTCCCAACTGGTCTTGTCGCCAGGCTTCCAGCCAGGAGCCACAAACGCACTCCCCGTACCATTAAAAGCGGCGGTGTCCAGCTTACCCGCACCACCCAGCGTCTGCGGCTTATCACCGCATGCAGCAAGTGCCGCCAGGGCCAGGCCAAGCACCACGGCGTTTGTCACCTGCCTCATGATTTGACTCCCGCCGCAGCGGGCGGCTGTACACCCGCTGGCGGTTGACCCGCCTGCTTGGACCCATACGCTGTCCCCCAACCCCATACCTCGGCCCCCTTGCCGCGTTTGAGTACGCGGTTGCGGAAAATATCGGCCACTACATCGCCGTCACCCGCCAGTAAGGCTTTGGTTGAACATTGCTCGGCGCAGGCCGGCAACTTGCCCTCGGCCAGACGGTTGCGGCCATATTTTTCGAACTCGGCCTGGCTGCCGTTGACTTCCGGGCCGCCGGCACAGAACGTGCATTTGTCCATCTTGCCGCGCGCACCAAAGGTGCCCTGCGACGGGAACTGCGGGGCACCAAAGGGGCAGGCATAAGAGCAATAGCCACAGCCGATGCAGACATCCTTGTCGTGCAGC
Source organism: Betaproteobacteria bacterium (assembly GCA_031403955.1). GTDB lineage: Bacteria > Pseudomonadota > Gammaproteobacteria > Burkholderiales > Burkholderiaceae_C > CAISIP01. Next base: position 3,237 of record JANNGR010000167.1, on the reverse strand, counting down.
ACCACACCTTCGTCGGTGCGGTAGAAACAATCGACCGGGCACACTGCCATGCAGGGGGCGTCACTGCAGTGCATGCAGGCCACCGAAATCGACTTCTCCCCCGGCACACCATCGTTCAGCGTTACTACGCGGCGGCGGTTGACGCCCCACGGCACTTCGTTTTCGTTCTTGCAGGCCGTGACGCAGCCGTTGCACTCGATACAGCGCTCGGCGTCACAGACAAATTTCATTCGTGCCATATTTGACTCCTCTAATCAGTTGGGGACAGAGCTGGCCCACTTCGTGTGGCTGCGGTCTGTCCCGCAAGGTGGACTTCCGACATCCGACAAAATGTTGGGGACAGAGCTGGCCCACTTCGTGTGGCTGCGGTCTGTCCCGCAAGGTTTCAGGCTTCACGCTTTCTCTACATTGCATATGGTTGTCTTGGACTCTTGCATCATGGTCACGCTGTCGTAGCCGTAGGTGGTGGCGGTGTTGATCGCCTCGCCGCGCACCACCGGTGCCGCGCCGCTCGGGTAATAGGCCAGCATGTCCGCACCCTGCCACCGACCGGAGAAATGGAACGGCATGAACACCGTGTCTGGCCCGACCCGCTCGGTCACCATCGCCTGCACATTTAGCCGCGCGCCGGTCGGTGTGGAGACCCAGGCCCGCTCGCCGTTGCGAATGCCTTTGGCCGCCGCCACCGCAGGATTGATCTCGACGAACATCTCTTGCTGCAGTTCCGCCAGCCAGGGGTTGGAACGGGTTTCCTCGCCACCGCCCTCGTATTCCACCAGGCGGCCCGAAGTCAAGACCAGCGGGAATTTTTCGTGCACCTTGTCCGCAATATTCTTTTGCTGAATCGACTTGTACAGAGTGGGCAGCCGCCAGAACGCCTTCTTGTCGTCATGCGTCGGGTACTTGGCCTGCAGGTCGGCACGGTTGCCATACAGCGGCTCGCGGTGCTGCGGTATCGCATCGGGGAAATTCCAGACCACGGCGCGCGCCTTGGCGTTGCCAAACGGGTGGCAACCATGGTTTTTCAGCACGATACGCTGGATGCCGCCGGACATGTCGGTTTTCCAGTTTTTGCCTTCGGCGGCGGTTTTTTCGACATCCGTCAACTCGTCCCACCAGCCGAGTTTCTTTAACAAAACATGGTCGAATTCCGGGTAGCCGGTGGTGATGTCGGCGCCCTGGGAGTGCGAGCCGTCTTCGGCCAGCAGGCTGGCGCCTTCGCGCTCCACGCCAAAGTTGGCGCGGAAGTTACCGCCGCCTTCCATAACGTGTTTGGAGGTGTCGTACAGATTGGGCGAGCCAGGGTGTTTTAGCTCCGGCGCGCCATAACAAGGCCACGGCAAACCAAAGTAGTCGCCGCCCAGGTCATAACCGGTCTCCTTGTCGATGCCGCCTTTGGATTTGAGCGTCTTGACATCAAACAGATGCATGTTGCGCATGTGCGCCTTCAGGCGCTCCGGGCTCTGGCCGGTGTAACCAATCGTCCACAGCGACTTGTTGATTTCACGCAGTATGTCTTCCGGCACCGGCTCGTCCAGACCTTTGACTTTTTGCAGCTTGTAATTCTTGACCAGTTCTTTGTCGAACCCGAATTTCTGGGCCAACTGGTACATGATCATGTGATCGCTGCGGCTTTCCCACAACGGGTCAATCACCTTCTCGCGCCACTGAAGAGAGCGGTTGGAAGCAGTGACCGAACCGCTGGTCTCAAACTGCGTCGCGGCCGGCAACAAATACACGGCACGGTTGGGATTTAGGTCTTCGGGCTTGCCCGGCATGGCAGCCATTGCCGCAGTCGCCGACGGATACGGGTCCACCACCACCAGCAGATCAAGCTTGTCCATGGCACGCTTCATCTCCAGGCCGCGCGTCTGCGAATTGGGTGCGTGGCCCCAGAAGACGACGGCGCGCAGGTTCGAATCCTGGTCGATCAACTCGTTTTTTTCAAGCACGCCGTCAATCCAGCGCGACACCGTAATGCCGGGCTTGCCCATCATGGCGCTCGACGCGTAACGCCCCTTCATCCACTCAAAATCCACCCCCCAGGCCTTGGCAAAGTGTTTCCACGAGCCCTCGGCCAGGCCGTAGTAGCCAGGCAGGGAATCCGGGTTGGGGCCCACGTCGGTGGCGCCCTGCACGTTGTCATGACCGCGGAAGATATTCGCACCGCCACCGGACTTGCCAATGTTGCCCAGCGCCAGTTGCAGGATGCAGGAGGCGCGAACAATCGCATTGCCGGTGGTGTGTTGGGTTTGCCCCATGCACCAGACAATCGTTCCGGGCCGGTTCTCGTTGAGCAGGGTGGCGATCTTCAGCACCTGCTCTTCGTTTACGCCACATGCCTCTTCGACCTTGTCGGGCGTCCACTTGGTGAGCACCTCATCGCGCACTTTGTCCATGCCGTAGACACGGTCGCTGATGTACTGCTTGTCTTCCCAGCCATTCTTGAAGATGTGATGCAAAAGACCAAACAGGAACGCTATATCGGAGCCGGACCGGATGCGCACAAACTCATCTGCCTTGGCCGCCGTTCGCGTAAAACGCGGGTCGACCACGATCATCTTGCAACCGGTCTCTTTGGCATGCAGCATATGCACCATGCTGACCGGATGCGCTTCCGCCGCGTTGGAGCCGATGTACAACGCGACCTTACTATTCTGCATGTCGTTGTACGAGTTGGTCATGGCCCCATAACCCCAGGTGTTCGCGACGCCAGCCACGGTGGTGGAGTGGCAAATACGCGCCTGGTGGTCGCAGTTGTTGCTGCCCCAGAAACTGACGAACTTGCGCATCAGGTACGCCTGTTCGTTGTTGTGCTTGGACGAGCCAACCCAGTAGACCGAATCGGGCCCGCTGGTCTTGCGCAGATCAAGCATCCGGGTGCCGATCTCGGTCAGTGCCGTGTCCCAAGTGATGCGCTCGTATTTGCCGTTAACCAGCTTCATCGGATAACGCAGGCGATATTCACCATGGCCGTGTTCGCGCAATGCGGCACCTTTGGCGCAGTAACCGCCCAGGTTGATCGGCGAGTCAAACACCGGTTCCTGGCGCACCCAGACGCCGTTCTCCACCACCGCGTCGACGGCACAACCGACTGAGCAATGGGTGCACACGGTGCGCTTGATTTCAATCTTGCCAGCGCCTAGCGCCGGCTTGTCGCCAGCGGCATGGGATTTTTTGACCAGCGTCAACTGGCTTGCGGCAATGCCTGCACCGACACCGAGGCCGGAGCGGCGC
>JANNGR010000166.1:0-2657 GCA_031403955.1 Betaproteobacteria bacterium | reverse complement strand
GCTTCACTTGGGCGCGGCCCAGTCCGTGTTCGCAGGCCGCTTGATGGAGGCGTTGCCCCAGTGCCAACGGCTCGCCCTGCCAACTGACCACCACCTTGTCCGTCAGCAGGCCGCGTCCGTTTTTATGCACGGCCTGTTCCTGTAAATAAAACACGCCGGTCTTGAGTTCGTGCCATTCCACGCGGGCTTGGGTGGTCTCCTGCTTCCCCCACCCAGGCCCGCGCTGGCGCACCAGCCAGCCGGCGAGCATCAGCACGCCCACGGCGCTGGCCGCGCGTGGCGGCGTTTGTTCTGGCACCGGTTGTTTCATCCGCGCTTGGGTTTGTGCCTCCGCGCGCGCCCCCAGGGTTTGCGCCAGCGTGTGCAGCGTGGTGTCATCGGCCTGATGTCCGAGTTGGCGCAGCAGCACCGCCGCGCCTTCATACGATGTGGTCACGGTCAGGGTGAAGGCCAGTTGTTGCTGCCAGCCCGGACTGAGTTGCTGATACGCCGCCAGTTCCCAGCGCTCGCGCAGCGGACTTCCCCAGTGCCGGTCGCACGGGTCCTGCCCATACCACGCCTGGACTTCAACGCGCCCCGCGCCGGTGTCCAGATGAAACCGTTGCGCGTGCCGATGGGTCAGCCGGCTTTGGCTTTGGGGGGAAAACCTCGCCGTGGGTATCAGCGAGTTGTTGCCGTCGTACTTCCATTCGTTTCCGGGTCCACTCCCGGCCCTCAGCCAGCACCTCGGCTTGGATCTGGGCCAGCGACGGTTCGGTGGTCTCAGGTGTTTTCATGGTGCGTTCGCGCGTGTGCTGTCGTGGTTCATTTTAGCCAGGAGGAACCGAACACCGACATTCTGGGGGTACTGTCAAGATGCACACTTCTTCAACTTGCGTGGCTTCCCATGCTTTGTGGTGGAAAATGGCCAAAACCAAAGTTGTCCGGCGTAGCGCCTTGAAGAATGGCTGGCTACGCCGGACTAGAATGGTTGCGGGGCTGGGATTTGAACCCAGGACCTCAAGGTTATGAGCCTTGCGAGCTACCAGGCTGCTCCACCCCGCGATCCAGAAGGCGGCGACATAATGCCGCACATCACACCAAGTGCAAGCGGATTCGTTGAGAGCGGATTCGTTGAGAACCACGAAATTGAAATGCGAGATTTGATCCCGGCTGCCGGCCTCTCGGCGTCCCGGCGTGCCGGCCGACGCGGAGAAACGCCGGGTTTGTCCGTCTGAAGTCAATCGCACTTCTGCCCGGATGCTGCGCAGCCTCTTCATTCCGGAGCCGCGCAGTCAACTTGTAACTGCCGGCGGTGAGCGTGCCAGTTAACTCGAGGAGTGAGTCAACCATGAACGCCGCGCCATCGCTGCGCTCCACCCACCACTCGGCCACCGGCAGGAAGATGGTGCTGTCTTCGGCGGGCCGCAAGGTTAGACGAATCGGATCCTGATCAGGTCGCGCCGGTGTGCCGGTATGCACCAACTCGAAAACGGTGATGACCTCCGGGCTGCTTCGGTGATTGGGCTCTGACCTCCAGAATCTGCGTCAGCTAGATAATCACGGACCAAATGGCGGGTTGGATTAGATTCCAGTGTTTCAGGAGAGTTTTGTTCACGCGGAAAGCATCGTGACTCCGCCAGACGACCGATGGTGACGGCGGCGAAAACTCCGTCGAAATCATCGTTCTCAAGCCGTTGGTTGAGGTCGTCCATTTGCTTCCGCGAAGCAATGAGAGTCTTGGTTCCTGATTGCGCTGCGGTATCTGCTCAACGCTCGATTCCCTGCTGGTTTTCCTTACAATCATCAATCGAAGTAATTGCATCTCATAAGCATCTACCTACAAATATATTACATACTATCAGATTCCATCCTCGCGATTACCAATCGTCGGAAATCTTACACTTCAGCGCAACCACATGTGGCCACTCATCGTGGCGCAACCCGCGCTCTCAAATTTAATAAACATTTATGCTGTTAATCATTAGATAGTTGAAAGCTTAGGTCAGTCTGTTTCCCTTGCAATGATTCGTAACGGCATGGGAAGCGCTATCAAAAATGCGAAAGCACAAACAAACAAGAAAACATACAATGAAAACAACTCTTTTACTGGCTGTGCAGAACGGCGCGAAGCGAATTCCCATAGGCCTCAGCTTGACGGTTGCGGTGATGTTTTTGCACCACAACGCCCAGGCAGTTCCAATAAACCTCGGCACGGCCGCCAATTTCTCAATATTGGCCGGCTCGGCCGTAACGTTTGGTCCTCCAACGACAGTTGTCAATGGTGGAGACATCGGCGTCTCCCCGGGGACGTCTATTACTGGCTCGGGTGCAAACTTGTCTCATGTGGGTGGAGTCATCCACAACAACGATGGTGTCGCGTCCTTAGCACAGAGTGACCTAACGGTTGCGTATCTTGCCGCCGCTGGAGCGCCAACGACTGGCACTATCCTCGGCAGTGGAGAAAGCAAGGCTGGGATTATTGCCGTCGCCGAAGATGGCAGCGTGTTTGTGGCAGGCGAGTACTCTCGTGTTATTGGGGCCATGGATTTTCCATTCACTGGGGGCCCTCTGCCGTCTGTTCCAGATGGGGGCAGCTTTGTTGTCAGGATTAATCCAAGCGGCTCGAGTTTGCTTTACTCAACATTTGTCGCTGGGCCACTTGCCGCACCGGTAGC
>JANNGR010000165.1:0-4003 GCA_031403955.1 Betaproteobacteria bacterium | reverse complement strand
CAAAGTTGGTGCTGGCCGATCGGACATCAGGTCGAGCAGCGGGTGATTGCTGGCGGCGAGGCGGGCGGCGGTTTGATGTGCATGGAGTTCCACCACACACAGCTCAGTGGCGCCGCCCAGGCTGTTGCGCAGACTTTGCTCGATCGCCGGATGTAATTGCACCACGCGCCCGGCCAGCGCGATCGGTCGTGCACCGAAGCGCCCGGTCAGCGCCAGCGCCAGCCGGGCCAGTTCGACACCGGCCTGGCGCAGGATGCCAAGCGCCACCCCATCCCGGTCGTATGCCGCAGCCGCCACTGCCAGGGCCAGTTCGCCGATCTGGCCGCGTGTGCCCTGGTAGAAAAACTCGCGCGAGCGCGCCCATTCACTGCCGCCGATATGGTCGAACATCGCTAGCGCCAGGCGGGAACTGCGCCAGCTACCGGGTCGTTCATCTTCCTCGCGCCAGACGTGCCGGATGGCTTCACGCACGATCCAGTGACCGGAACCACCGTCGTCGAGCAGGCTGCCGCGCCCGCCCACCCGGTGCATCTGGCCACCCGCATCGATATACGCGGCAATCGAGCCGGTGCCCGCATACACCAGGTAACCGCCACCGGGCGAGAAGGTGTCGAGGTAGGCCAATGCGATATCGCCGACGACCCTGACCCGAGCGTCAGGCAGGCCGAGCGAGTTCGCGATCAGCGCTTCCAGGCCGGCACGCAACCCGGGGTCATCCGAGTAGCCGCTGAAGCCCGCGAACACCCGCTCGGGCGATGCCATGCCGGCAGCGAGCACGTCGTGGGCGAGCGCCTGGAGAATCGCGGCGGTCTGGTCACGACCGGCCTGGCTACCCATCATCAGCGCGGTCAACCCGTCAACGCGGCCATTGGCCAGGACGCGGCCGCTGGCGTCGGCAAGTGCCCAACGCGTGCTGGTGCCTCCGGCGTCGATGCCCAGACCGATGTTGCCCGGGTTCGAGGCTGCGGTGCTAGCGTGTATGTCGCTCATAAGGCCTGCCCGGCTGAAACTTCCGGCGCGCGCACCCAGTTGCCACCCTGCATCACGGCAAACGGCTTGAAGTCAACATCGAATACCACCGCGTCAGCCCGTGCGCCGGCCTGCAGCACGCCGTATTCGCCCGCCAGGCCCAGCAACTCGGCCGGAACTCGGGTCGCGCAGGCCAAAGCTTGCTCCGGTTCGAGCCCGTATTGGCTTATGCCAATACGCACCGCGTCCGCCAGCGTGATTGCGGCGCCGGCCAGCGTTCCGGCGCCATTGATGCAGCGGCCGCCTTCGACGCGTATAGGTTCGCCTTGCAACATGAACCCGGTTGCCGCTGTGCCGGCCGGCGGCATGGCATCCGAAACCAGGATCACACGCTGCATGCCGCGCGCCGCGCGCAATACCGCCACGCTGCCCGGCGCGACATGGTGGCCGTCCAGGATCAGCCCTGCATAGGCCTGCGGCGCAAGCAGGGCCGCACCCACCGTGCCTGGCGCGCGCGGGCCCAATTGCGACATGGCATTGAACAAGTGTGTAAAGCCGTCGAGGCCCTCGGCCAGCGCGGCCTGTACCTGCTCGTAACTGGCGTTGGTGTGTCCGGCGAACACGATTGCGCCGCGTTCGCGCAAGGCGCGTACGGCCCCGGCGGGCACACACTCCGGCGCCAGGGTGATCAGCGTGCGGCCTGCATCGCCGAGCGACGTCAATAGCTGCACGTCAGGAGAAGCGTCGCCGCTGCCGTTATCGAATGTCGCGATCCGTTCCAGGCGGTGGATTCCCCGGCGCGTCGATTGCAGGAACGGACCCTCCAGGTGGATGCCCAACAGGCCCGGTATCGAGTGACAGGCCTCGCGTGCGGCGCCTATGGCCCGTACCATTTGATCCCGTGTATCGGTTATCAAGGTGGGCAACAGGGCGGTCGTTCCCTGCATGCGGTGGGCCTGTGCGATAACCGAAATGGTCAACACATTGGGCTGGTCATTGAATAGTTTTCCGCCGCCGCCGTTGACCTGGATGTCAATCAAGCCGGGCGCGATGATGCTGCCGCGCGGCAACTGCAGACTGGCCAGCGTGGCGCTTGCCGCGCCGCCGTCAACCATGGCTTCGATCCGGCCCGCGCGCAGGCGCATCAGCACGTTATCAAGCAGGCGCCAACCGTCAAACAACCGCGGGCAAAAAATGCTGTGTTGCATCACAGGGTCTCGGTGACTTTGGACAAGCCCTTGGGCTGGTCGGGGTTGCGTCCGGCGGCAACTGCCGCCGCTTCGATCGACAGATAGGCCGGCACCAGCGTCAACACCGAGTCGGTCAGTGTGCCGAGCGCGGGCGGCAGTTGCAATTGCGGCAATGGAACACCGGCCGCTGCGCCGAACCTGTGCGCTAGCAACGTTCGAGCGCCCTGACCGCGCGCGCGCTCGAGTGCGGTCAGGACGCTGCCCAGCACACGCTGGTCGCTGGCGATTCCGACGACCGGAGTCTGCGCCGACACCGCACCCAGCGGGCCATGCAAAAACTCGGCGCTGCTGAAAGCCAGTGCGGGTATTCCGACCGCCTCGGCAATCTTTAGCGCCAGTTCCTTGGCAATGCCCAGATCCGCCCCGCGGCCGAGCACGTAGACGGCCCGCGCGGCTGGCAGTGCCGCGGTCAGGGCCGACCAGTCGCACAGCGCTGCCTGGTCGAGTCTGGAGGACAATTTGCGCAACGATTCAAGCAACACGCCGTCAGCGTTAAATCCAGCCAGCATGCCAAGTCCGGCGAGCATTGACAAAACGACGCTCTTGGTGGCCGCGACCGCCAGTTCGGGCCCGGCACACAGCGGGATTTCCTGCTCCGCGGCTGCGCCCAGCGGCGAGCCGCTGGTGTTGATCAGGCTCACTACGTACGCCCCGGCTGCTCGCGCTGCCTGCGCGTAACGCACCAGGTCCGGGCTTTTGCCCGACTGGGAGATGGCCACCAGCGCGGCGTGTCGCATATCAGCCAGCACAGACTGGTTTGCAGCTACCGATGGCATCACCGCGGACACGCTCAATCCGCCTTGGGCGGCAAAGGCATAACGCAACACTGTGCCGGCATGGCTGGAGGAACCACGCCCCAGCACTTCGATGTGTTTGAGCGAGCGTTGGCGCACGGTTTGTCCAGCGGCAAGCGCAGAAGCCAGGCCATGGTCCAGGAACGCGGCAGCACGTGCGCCACAGGACAAGGTTTCGTCACGCATCAAGCTCATGCCTCAGCCCTGGCTGGAGTGGCGCCGGGTGGCACGTCGCCCGTCGCAGGCGCGCGCAACTCGACCACATAGTCGTAACGGTCGCCGCGGTAGATCGCCCGGGTGAATTCCACTGGCCGCCCTTGCAAGGTGAATGAGCGCCGTTCGGTAGCCAACACTGGGTCTCCGTCCTGAATTCCGAGCAACCGGGCGTCCTGCCCGCGTGCCACCTCCGCCCGCAGGCGCTGAAAAGCCCGCTGCGGAAAAACGCCATGGTTTCGCAATGCCTCGTAAAGGGAATTGCCGAAATCAACCTGCCCGCCCAGCAACTCCGCCCGCAGCGCGGCACGTTCGACCGCGATCGGCGCGCCATCGGCAGTCCGGACCCGCGCCAGCCGTATTACCTGGTCGCTGGGCGCGAGCCCGAGCGCCAGGATTTCGTCCGGTGACGGATAGGCCAGCTCACGCGAAATCCAGCGCGATCCTGGTGTGTAGCCGCGCCGCAACATGTCTTCCGAGAAACTTCCAAGCGCTGTCAGCGGTTGCTCGACGCGGGCCGAAACGAAAGTTCCCGATCCCTGCCGCGCCTGCAGCAGGCCATCCTGCACCAAGGCATCGATCGCGCGCCGCACCGTAACGCGCGATACACCGAGCATCGCGGCCAACTCCCGCTCCGGCGGAACGCCGGAGCCGGCGCGCAAGTTGCCCGAGCGGATCGCTGCGCGCAAGGACACACCCATCTTCTGGTACAGCGGCAGGTGGCCACCTGCGGCCGAGGCGGCGAGCAAACGCGAGAAGTCGAATTCGCCGCGCCCA
>JANNGR010000164.1:0-9083 GCA_031403955.1 Betaproteobacteria bacterium | reverse complement strand
TGCCAACAGGGGCTTGGGTTGCAGGTCGTAGCCGTAAGTCAGCAAGCCCTCGACCACCTTGGGGCCGATGTCGCTGTTGCCACCCGCGGAGGTGGTCAAGGGGATAAGAGAAGTGGGAATCGGGTTGACGACCCAATTGAGGGTGCCGCCATGGCGGGCCTGCGCATAGGCAGCGACGCTAGCCAGCGCCCCAATCGCAAGGGCGACGAGCGGTCGCTTGAAACAAGACACTGACAAAGTAGCCATCAATAACTCCAGAACAAAAACTTACCTGATTAACGACGAACCTCGCAGACGCCCAGGAGCCAGCGCATGCGTGGACTGTTCCTAGCTCAGCTGCTTCCACGACAGACCAATTGTCTCGCCAGCCACCGTCTTTAGTCAAACCAAGCTTATCAGCAACGAAGTCCGGGCCAAAAAAAGTAGCTGTACCACCTCGACCATGATCGCCCCTAAACATCAAAGGGGACATTACGACTTTGCGCTGACAGTGACCAAGGATGTTTTGCATGGTGGCCCTATCCTCGGGCACTGCCGGTTCACGTGGGAGCCCGACGCATAACCGGCGGGACTGCATTGCCTTCCCCGGCGTAGACTGCTCTAGCGCACTTGCCCCCAATGGGAGCCGGCTATGAACCTTCGCCAACTTCAATACTTCGCTCGCACCGTCGAGACCGGCAACATCACGCGGGCCGCCGAGCAGCTTTACGTGGCGCAACCCGCGTTGGGCCTGCAGATCCGCCAGCTCGAACAGGAGCTGGGCGTTGAATTGCTGAGCCGCCATTCGCGCGGCGTGTCGCCCACGCGCGCCGGACAACTCCTTTATGAGCGCGCCTGCGAAATCCTGAGGCTTGTGGAAGAAACCGAGCGCCAAGTCACGGCGGCCGGCAGGTTCGAGCGCGAAGGCATCGTACTGGGCCTGACCAACGGCTTTGCAAATATGGTGGGCCGCGACCTTGTGCTGCAGGCGCGCCACGACCTGCCCGGTGTGAGTCTAAGCTTGGTCGAAGAGCGCAGTGGGGTGCTGATCGAAGCGCTGGAGAAGCACGAAATCGACATCGCGCTGGCCTACGAAGTGCATGAGCGGCCAGGCATGCTGCGCGTGCCCTTGATTGAGGAAGAGACCTTGTTTGTATCAGCGGCTTCCAAAGCCAAGGCGGGCAAAGGCCACAAGACATTGCGAACCATTGAGTTCTCCGACCTGGTCGGTCATGCACTCGTGATGCCCGGGCCGCGCGACGGGGTGCGCCAACAGGTGCTGGCCACGGCCAAACGCCTGGCGCTGCAGTTGGAGGTAATCCTGGACGTGTCTTCCGTGTCAATGATGAAGAACATGGTAGCCAACGGTGACGCCGCCGCGGTGATGCCTTTTGGCAATGTGATTGACGATATTGAGCACGGCCGCATTTCCGGGCGGCGCATCGTGAATCCGCCGCTCAAGCGCACGCTGTACCTGGTGCGGCTACTGCGACGTGCGCAGTTCAAGCACGAGGATGCCGTGCTGGAATTGCTCGCCAAGGTGACCAGACAATTCGCTGACAAGCTTGGACCGCTGGCCACTTGTCTGGAGGCGCTGGACCAACCGCTGGCCGCGACGCTGACAGCAATGCACGTGCGGGCGCAGGAAGCGACATAGGGTGTCGCCAACAGTCTTGCCCAAAAGGACCGCAAGCAGAAGACTGACCCGCTGCACCGCCATTTCGCATGAGCTGAGGAATTAGATTAGCAGCCACAACAAAATACTTGGGTCTGGCAGACACCATCGGTTTTGGACTTCCGCCCGTCCGTCAGTTGTAATTCATCGGTGCCCCAACGGCACATCGCCGATGAAACTTGCAGCTGGAGACATGCCGATGACAACAAGCGAAACCGAAGGGCGAGCGCGCCTTGCAGTGGTGCTCGGAGGCGGCAACGGCATCGGTGCCGCAACTTGCCGGCTGCTATTTCAGCGTGGCTGGCGCATCGTGGTTGCGGACATCGACCCGGCTGCAGGCGCGGCTGTCGCCAGCGAATGCCAGGGCCACGGCATCGTGATGAATGTGCTCGATGCACAGTCCATCGGCGACGGCGCACAGGCTACAGAAAAGCGCCATGGCGCGATCTACGCCATGGTCAACTCGGCGGCGATTTTCGCACCGCGGATGGCCCCCGAACTGCTGCCTATGGACACCTGGGACCGCATCACACAGTCCGCCTACCGCGGAACGTACGTCAGCAACGTCGAGTTCGGCAAGCGCATGGCGGCGCACGGTGCCGGCGCCATCGTCAATATTTCTTCCATGGTGGGTCAGCGGCCCAACCATGGCCATGCCTACTACTCGGCCAAGGCGGCGGTGAACATGCTGACCGAAGGAATGGCGGGCGAGTGGGGCCGCAGCGGCGTGCGCGTGAACGCGGTGAGTCCGGGCTTTGTGGCCGTGCCGCGCATGCTGGCCCAGATCGCCGAGGGCAAGCGTTACGCGGTGTCGCCGGTGGATGTCAGCGCGCTGGGCAAGCTCGTGGAGCCGTCCGAGGTGGCCGAGGCCATCGCCTTCCTGCTCTCGGACAAGGCCTCGGCCATCACGGGTGTCAATCTCGCCGTTGACGCGGGCGTGCTGGCGACTAACGGCTGGACGGTGCACGGCGGTGTGCCGGCCGCGCGTCCGCGCACGGTACCTGTTGCCTGAGCCCCAGCCGACCCCATCCCACTCTTGCTTTCTTCGTTTCATCCTGTCTTTCCAGAACCCTCCAAGGAGCACCCATGAGCCACTTTCCGAATATGACCCCGATCTCGCGCCGCCGCCTGCTCGTGGCGGGCAGCAGTCTTGCCGCCGGTCTTGCAATGCCGTCGCTGGGCCGTGCCCAGGCCAATGCGTCCTGGCCCAACAGGCCCATAAAGTTGACCGTGGGGTTTGCGCCCGGCGGTGTGACCGACGGCCTGCCGCGCCTGTATGCACCCATGCTGTCGGAGCGCTTGGGCGTGCCGGTGGTGGTGGAGAACAAGGTGGGCGCAGCCGGCAACATCGCCACCGCTTTCGTGGCCAAGTCGGCGCCGGACGGCTACAACCTGCTGGCCTCGGGCGTCGGGCAGATCGTAGTGCTGCCGCACACCTCGCCCATGGACGTGAACCCCATGACCGACCTGGTACATATCGCGATGATCGGCGATGGCGACCAGATTCTCAACATCGCAGCCGACGTGCCGGCCAAGAACATCGCCGAGTTTGTCGCCTACGTAAAGAAGAATCCCGGCAAGGTCTTCTGGGGCGATGCGGGCGCCGGAGGCAACCAGCATCTTTACCTCGAATACTTCCGCTCGCTGGCCGGGCTGGACATGCAGGCCGTGCACTACAAGGGCGGCGCGCCGATGCTGGCCGACCTGCTGACCAACCGCGTGCAGATCAGCCTGAACGCGCCCTCGGTGGTGGAGCCGCACATCGCGGCTGGCAAGTTGCGCCCGATCATGATCGTGGGCAAGAAGCGCAATCCGAAGATGCCCGAGGTACCCACGGCCACCGAAGCCGGCTTCCCTCAGATGGAGGCCTGCAGCAACTGGCTCGGCCTGCACGCGCCCAAGGGCACGCCCGACGCCATCGTGCAGCGGCTCCACAAGGCGCTAGCCGAGGCCATGCAGACCGACGTCGTGAAGGCCGGCATGGAGAAGATGGGTGTTTACTCGGTAATGAACACGCCGCAGCAGTTCAGCGTGCGCATCGCCTCCGACTACGAGCTTTTCGGCAAGGTGGCCAAGGCGTCGAACATCAAGGCGGAGTAAGCGACATGGAAAGTGGTTCAGTTGCACGTGTTTCCGCACCAGAGCTGCGGGCCTTCGTGCAAGCCATGTTTTCGGCATCGGGGCTCGGCGGCCGGGATGCCACGATCATGGCCGACAGCCTCGTGGATGCCGACCTGCGTGGGACCCATTCGCATGGCGTTATCCGCCTGCCGTTTCTGGTGGAGCGCCTGCTGAAAGGTGGTGCCAACGCCCAGCCCGATATCCGGGTGGTGAACGAGGCCCCAAGCACCGCGTTGCTTGATGGCGACCGCGCATTGGGCGCCATCACCGCCACGCGTGCAATGGACCTTGCCGTGAGCAAGGCGCATGCACAAGGCATCGGCTTCGTGTCGGCGCGCAACAGCGACTTCATCGGCACCTGCGCCCATTTCGCCATGATGGCCTTGCCGCACGACATGATCGGCATCGCCTGGACCAATGGCTTCCCAGGCATGGCACCGTGGGGCGGCCGCCACAACACCATCGGCAACAACCCCATCGCCTTTGCCGCGCCCAGCCTTACGCATGGCCCCATCGTGCTGGACATGGCACTCAGCGTGGCGGCTGGCGGCCGCGTGCGGCTCGCGGCCAAGAACAAGCAGAGGATTCCGCGCGACTGGCTGGTGGACAGTGAAGGCGTCGCCACTGACGACCCCGCCGCGTTGACCTCCGGAGGTGCGCTGCTGCCGCTGGGCTACAAGGGCTACGGTCTGGCTGTGTTCGGCGAGATCCTGTGCGGTGTACTCACGGGATCTAGCATCCTGAGCGAGATCCCGGCCTGGTTCACCGATACGGACAAGGCCATTGGCAACGGCCACATGCATATTGCCATCGACATCGCGCGTTTCATCGAGCCGCAGGCGTTCAAGGAACGTATCGACGGCATGGTGTCGATGCTCAAGGCGACGCCGCTGATGCCGGACGTCCGGGAGATATTGCTTCCTGGCGAACGCGCCTGGCGCACCCAGCAGCAACAACTGAAAGACGGCATCCCGCTGCCCGCGCCAGTGGCCGCGGACCTGCAGGCGCTTGCCACGCGCCTGGGCGTTGCCGCACCCGTTGCATTGGCCCATGCCGAACCCGTCACCATCTGAAGACATCCCATGAAATCACTGACCCTTGCCCACCTGACCCTGAGCACCACGCCAGCGGAAACCATCGACGCGGCAGCCCAGGCGGGTTTTGGCGCCGTAGGATTACGCATTTGCGCGCGCCGGCCTGGCGAGCCTTTTGCCACACCGATTCTTGGCGATGCATCGGCTGCCCAGGCCTTGCGCCAACGCGCCTCCGACCGGGGCATCCGCCTGTCCAATGTTTCCGCCTACCAGTTTTATCCGGATGTGACTTGGGAACACGTGGCGCCCGTCATCGACACCACGCACGCGTTGGGTATCCCCACCGTGGTGGTGAACTGCTTCGATCCGGACGAGAGCCGCTTCCTTGCATTGTTTGCGAAGTATTGCGCTGCCGCCCACGCGGCCGGCATGCGCGTGGCGCTTGAGTTCCTGCCGTACAGCGCGGTGCGCACGCTCGGCGCGAGCCTTCAAGTGCTGGAGCGCAGCGGCGCCGCAAATGCGGGCGTGTTGCTGGACGCGCTGCACCTGGACCGCTCGGGTGCATCGCCTTCCGATATCGCCGCGATTCCACCAGGGAAGATCGTGTTCGCGCAATTATGTGATGCCGTGAAGCTGTCCGGCGCGCGCTCCGATGCGGAACTGCTGCAGGAAGCACGCACGGCTCGCCTGCCCGCGGGCGAAGGCGAGCTGCCGTTGTTCGACTTCCTCGACGCCTTGCCGCCCGGAGTGGAGATCGAATACGAAGTAGCCCGTATGGACTTGGCCAATCGCCCCGCGCTGGACAAGGCGCAGGCCGCGCACGAGGATGCGAGGCGTTTCATGGACACCTACACGAAATATCGTCAGCGCGCCGCTGGGAGCCTGATGCCATGACCGACGCGAAGAAGTTGCGCGTGGGTGTGCTGGGCTGCGGCATGATCAGCGCCGACCACTTCAAGGCGTGGGCGAACTGCCAGGGAGCTGACGTGGTGGCGGTGTGCGACCCGATGCTGGAGCGCGCCAAGGGCCGTGCCACGGAATTCGGCATCCACGCCGCCTACGATTGCGCCGAGGCCATGATCGCCGCCGAGTCGCTGGACCTGCTGGACATCATCACGCCGCGCGAGACGCATGCGGGCATGGTCCGGCTTGCCGCGCGCCATGGGATTCATGCGTTGTGCGAGAAGCCGTTATGCCCCACGCATACCGAGGCGCTGGCGCTGGTGGAAGAGGTGGGCGACCGCATCCGCGTGATGGTCAACGAGAACTGGCGCTACCGGGCCTACTTCCGCAAGATCGGGCAGTGGCTGCAGGCGGGCCGCCTGGGCACCGTTACGCAGGTGCGCATCGCATTGTGGCGTTCCAGCATGCTGCCGCGTGCCGAAGACGGGCGGGTGCACGCGTTGACTCGACAGGCGTTCCTGGCGCGCGAAGAGCGCGTGCTGATCGCCGAGTCGCTGATCCACGAGATCGACGTGGTGCGTGCTCTGTTCGGCGAAGTCGATGTGCTGGCTTGTGCCACGGCGCGCGCGTGCGGCGAGATCGTGGGCGAGGACAGCGCCACGATGCTGCTGCGCACCGCGTATGGGCTGCCGGTCACTATCGATGGCGTGATGACCGCCGCCGGCCACGAGACCCGCGCGCCCGACCGTATGGAGATCGCCGGCACGCGCTGCAGCGTGTTGCTTGAAGGCGCGGTGCTCAGACTCATGGGCGCGGAGCAGGAAACCATCGTCTACGACGAGGCCGAAGTGCGGCAGAACTGCTTCAACGCCTCTATCCAGCATTTTGCGGACCAGGTAATCAGCGGTGGCCCGTTCTGGACCTCCGCACAGGACCAGCTGGGCAGCTTGCGCGTCATGGAAGACGCCTACCACTTGGCGGGCGCGCCGCCCGTGCTGGGCGCTGTGCCGCTGCCGCCCGTGGCGCAGCCGCGTATCACCGGCTTCGACGTCTGACGCACCATCCTTTATAGACAGGAATTCAATATGGCATTGGCAGGCAAAGTATTGGTGGCAATCTGGAACGACATCCTTCCGGAGATGCGCGAGGACTTCTTTGAATGGCACCCGCGCGAGCATATGGTGGAGCGGCTGGGCGTCCCGGGCTTCCTGCGCGGGCGGCGTTGCATCTGCGTGGATGGTGGCGTGGAGTTCCTCACGCTGTATGAAATTCGAGGCGGCGAGGTGCTGACCAGCGATATCTACAAGCAGCGCCTGACCAACCCGACACCGTGGTCCACCAAAACGCTCCCGGCGTTCCGCAGCAATGTACGCGGCGCCTGCCAGATCGAATTCAGCGACGGCTATGCCATGGGCGGACACATGCTCACCTTGCGGTTCGAGGCGCAGGAAGGCCGTGAAGACGCATTGACCGCCGCGCTGGTCAAGGAGGTGATGCCGCACTTCACCTCCAAGCCACGCATCACCGGCGCGCACTTTGTGAGGAACGATGTGTCGCTGACCGGTGGCAATGCAGGCAACCAGCGTGGCCGCACCATTTCCCTGCCACACTTGATCGTGCTCATCGAAGGATCCGATGCCGAGGCTGTGCGGGCCGCAGGCGAGAAGTTTCTCGGCAATACCCAGCTGGAAGCACTGGGCGCCAAGTCGGACGTTATCCGGAGCTTGTACCGGCTGGAGTACAGCATCCAGAACCTCGCAAGCGGAACCTGAGCTGCCCTTGTGGGTGCACCAGGCCCATCGGTACAGCCCGCAAGGGTCGATTGCGCCTGATCGGAAATCGTGCACCGCGCGGTACGAAGAGCCATCCACATCATCAGGTTGTGGGCCAAGCGGTTATTGCTGCTCCGCCATTCCTGCGGTGAAAGCCAGCCAAGCGGCGCGGCACTGCCAGCGAGAACGTGGTTGGCTTGAGAATCATGCTCCACCGCGGAACGATGAGTTCTAATGCTTTGCCGATCGCTTTGCAATGTCAGGCCAGCCAGTGCATCAGGCCCAATGTCAGCGCGACCAGGAAGACGGTTTCGCCGATCATCAGCGCCACCGGTTTGAGACCCACCGCGACCAGTTCCTTCAAATTGGTCTTCATGCCGATGCCAGCGATGGCGGCCACCAGCAGCCAGCGCGAGGCGTCGCTGCCGGTCTTGGCAATGGCGCCCGGTAGCCAGCCTGTGCTGTTGAGCGCCACCAGCAACGCGAAGCCGACCGCGAAGCCCGGCAGCAGCGGCGGGCGCGGGCCGTGGACCGCGCCGGCCTGGCGTCGCGACAACAAAACCGCAAAGACGATCACCGGCACCAGCATCGCCACGCGCAGCAACTTGACGAAGGTGGCCACGTCGCCGGTCTGCTGCGACATGCTGTAGCCGGCACCCACCACCTGCGCCACGTCGTGGATGGTCGCGCCGAGGAACACGCCGGCCGCACGCGGGTCGAGCGCGAACGCCTGGGCGATCATCGGGTACACGATCATCGCCAGCGTAGAAAGCGCCGACACCCCGACCACGGTGAACAGTGTGGCGCGTTCCTTCATGGGATGGTTCGGCAACGCCGCGGCCAGGGCCATGGCGGCCGAGGCGCCGCAGATTGCGGTCGCACCACCGCTGAGCAGGCCGAACAGGGTCTGGAAACCCATCAGTCGCGCCGCCAACATTGAGACTGCGATTGTCAGGGTGACCGTCAGCAGGATGATCACCAAGGGCTGCCATCCGACGTCTGCAATCTGGCCGAGCGTGATGCGCAGCCCGAGCAGGGCCACGCCGATGCGCAGCAGGTTGCGGGCGGTGAATTCGATACCCGGCTGGCAGGCGCCCTCGCCGGACAGGAAGTTCATCGCCATGCCCAGCAGCAGCGCGAACAGCATCACCGGCGCTTTATAGTGCTCCGACAGAAAGGTCGAGGCCGCGGCGACGACCGCGCAGGCCAGCACACCGGGAAACAGCGTGCGCACCCGCTGCGGCCAGGGCGTGATCGACAGTGTGGTGGACATGTTCACTGCCCCATCAAGCCGTGGACAGCGTGGCCGGCATGTGCGCGCGATCGGTCATCGCCTTTGACGCGTTTCGATACCAACTGCTGCTCAGCGTGGTGGCGCTGGGCGTGGACCAGCAGGTTCGATATCAGCTGCTGCTGCATCACTTGTCCGTTCATGGGGATGCCATTTGGAAAGAGCAGGGTACCCTCAGACAGGGGTCGTCCTGCCAGCGGGCACTTGCGGGTTGGCTCAGTGCAATCAATCGGAGGTTCAGGGCCGCAGCACCGTGGCGCCCACGGTCTTGCGCGACTCCAGTGCGCGGTGCGCGTCGGCAGCGTCTT
>JANNGR010000163.1:0-2220 GCA_031403955.1 Betaproteobacteria bacterium | reverse complement strand
GACCAGCGTGGCAGCGGTCGGGTTGTCGGCGGCGGCGCGCATCGACGTGCCGGCGCGGGTTTTCTGGGCGAAAAGAAAAAGCCCGATGCTCGCGGCGATCGCGCCCAGGCAACCGATGGCGCGCGCCTGGTTCACGAAGATCGTGATTGCGCCTTCGGTGAAGGGGCCCAACGTCCAGGAAGAGGACGCGAGCGGGGACTGGACGGTCCGGGCCGAAGACCCAAACAGAATCAGCGCCATATTGGACAACACCAGGCTGAGCCCCAGGGTCAGGATGAGTTGCGCGAAATGGCCTTCGTTATCGCTGCCGACGGCGCGCGATCCACTGATACGGGAGATCAAATAACGTTGCAGCGCCCAGCCGGTTGCGGCCAGCAGCAGCGCTGCAACGGCGATCGCCAGATACGCACCGGCGGCCGGCCCGAGGGCGAAAGCAGCCGCAATAATGCCGCCCACCAGCATGGTGGCGTACATGCCGAGCATCATGAATTCGCCCTGGGCGAAATTAATGACGCGGATGACCCCGAAGATCATCCCCAGGCCGGTGCAAAGAAGTCCATACATGCTGCCGACCAGAATGCCGGTCACCAGGCGCTGCAGCAGGTTCTCGACCAGGACCGGGTCCATGTCAGGTAGCCGCTTGGGCGGCGCGCGAATCAACCATTTTTGTCTCCTGTTGCCGTACTAACCGCTGACCAGCCAGCACGAAACGGCGTTCAATTTGTTGATAAATTTTATTGTCAGGCCAATTAATTGGTTTTAGTACAAACCCTTACTTCGGCCGGTCCGGCACCAAGTCGCAGTCGAGTTTGTCGGCCAGTTCGAACACCCGGCGCAGCACATCGGCGTTGTGATGGCCTGCGCGCTGCGCCCGGTTGATAGCATCGACAACATGCTGCAAGCTTCTTTGCGGCACCACCGCGACGCCCTCTTTGCTGGCCGAAACAACATCACCGGCCTGCACGATGACGCCACCGCAACACACCGGCACATTCACCTCGCACGGCCCGGCCTTGGGGCCGGAATAGGGGGCAATGGCAGTCGCATAAACCGGGAAACCCGCCGCCTGCGCCTCCGCCACATCGCGGTACGCTCCGTTGACCAAAAGCCCGGCCAGGCCGCGCTGGTCGCGCGCGTGTTTTAGCAGCTGAAAACCGCCCAGGCACCAGTCCTGGAAGCCCTGGGCATCCACCACCAACACGTCGCCTGGCTCAACCAGCGTGAGCGCCTTGACCAAACCGAGGTTGTCGCCCGGCGGGCACTTGGCAGTCGTCACCACGCCGGTTACCGGCAACGCCGGCGTGGCAAGCGGGCGGATCGAATGGTCCATGGTGTACATGCGGCCCACCAGCTCGCTCAAGGCAGTCACGTCGATGCTGGCAACCACCGCGACCAGCGCGGCGGCCGGGCGCTCGAAACCGGTCCGGACCAGCGAGCGCACGACCACACGGCCGGCGGCCTGGATCTTCATGGTCTGGCTGCGGCACCGGCAGCGTGTGCCACCTGCGCCTGGCGCGCCGGACGGTTCTTCGCTCCGCGGCGCATTTCGCCCGCCAGCGCCGCGCGATATTCGCGCGGATCGAGTTCGAGCGCATACCGCGGGCTGTCCGGGTAAAGCCGCGTTATCGTCTCGCGCTCCTTCTTGATCACCCGCAACATATCGTCTTGGCTCGGCAAACCGAGTTCACCGGTCTCGAGCGCGGCCACCCACTGCGCCTGGTCGTCCATCATGCGGATGTTGCCGCCACCACTGACGTTGAAGAAACCGACGAAGTAAAGCCCCGCGACTCCGGGCCGCACCACCTGATGAAAGAGTTCGAGCCAGCGGCTACGCACCGGCGACAGCTCATGGCTCAGGAACGGAAGGTGAACCTCATAACCGGTGGCGGCGATCATGGTGTCGAAGCGTTTCACGGTGCCATCGACGAAAGTCACGTTATCGCCATGCACCGACGCAATGCCGGGCTTGGCCGTGATACGGTTCCAGATGAAGTGCCCGATCAACAGATGGTGCCCGGCCGGATGGGTGCGCGTCTTGGGAGTCACAAAACCCCATTGCTCCATGCGGCCGTGGGCCATGCGCGCGATCAACTCGCGCATGCGGCGGCGGATCGGCCACGGCATCCATGGCTGCTCGATTTTGCCCAGCACGCGCGAAGTGGGGACACCGAGAAACATACGCGGCATCAACAACACCGGCGAACGTGCGGCCATGGTCGC
>JANNGR010000162.1:0-2164 GCA_031403955.1 Betaproteobacteria bacterium | reverse complement strand
ATGACCGGCTTCCTAGTCCCTGAAATTGTTGAAACTCAAGGGCAGGTCGGCGATGTCTTTACGAATCAGCGCCATGGCAGCCTGCAAATCGTCGCGTTTGGACCCATTCACCCGCACCGCGTCACCCTGAATCGACGCCTGTACCTTGAGTTTGCTGTCCTTGATCAGGCGTTGGATCTTCTTCGATACTTCGGTCTCGATGCCGTTGCGCACCTTGATGACCTGCTTGACCTTGTCGCCGCCAATCTTTTGCACCTCACCGCGGTCCAGGAAACGCACGTCCACATTGCGTTTGGTCAGCTTGTTGCGCAATATGTCTTCGACCTGGGCTAGCTGAAACTCAGCGTCGCCCAAAAGCGTGATGTCTTTGTCTTTGAGTTCAATCGCCGCCGCGGTACCCTTGAAATCAAAACGGGTGCCAATTTCCTTGGCGGTGTTATCGACCGCGTTCCTGACTTCCACCAGATTCGCCTCGCAAACCGTATCAAAAGAAGGCATGTTGTTACCAGTCAAAAATCGGTGCGCTGCAGATTGCCGATGCGACAATCCTGCCATGTTAGTCGAGAAAAACGTCCCGCTCCAGCTTTACAACACTTTTCATATTGTGGCCAAGGCGTATGCGCTGGTGCGTGTGACGAGCGTCGCCGACGTAGCGCGGATCTTGGCCGACCCGCAGTTGGCGGCCGAACCGAAATTCGTGCTCGGGGGTGGCAGCAATATCGTGCTGACCGGTGACGTCAAGCCGCTGGTGCTCAAGGTCGAGGTGATGGGCAAACGCCTGTTACGGGAGACCGCGAAGGGGTTCGTGGTTGAAGCCGGTGCGGGCGAAAACTGGCATGACCTGGTGGCCTGGACCCTGGCGCAGGGTTACCTGGGGCTGGAAAATCTGGCGCTAATTCCCGGTACGGTGGGTGCCTCGCCGGTACAGAACATCGGCGCTTATGGGGTGGAATTGCAGGACCGTTTTGAGTCACTCGACGCGGTCGACCTGACAACCGGTCGTGTATTCACCCTCGATGCCCGGCAATGTGGTTTTGGTTACCGTGATTCGGTGTTCAAACACGCAGCCGCGACAGCGCAGCTTGAGGGCCAGCCGGTGGCCGGTTTTGGCTTAAAGGGCCGGGCATTGATTACCCATGTGCGTTTTTTCCTGCCCAAACCCTGGAAGCCGGTGCTGGGTTACGCCGACCTGCAAAAGAAGCAACAGGAGCATGGCGTGCGCGAACCCAGCGCGGCACAAATCTTCGACTGGGTCTGCGCGATCCGAAGTGCCAAGCTGCCAGACCCGAGCGTGCTGGGAAACGCGGGCAGTTTCTTCAAGAATCCAACCGTGACGCCCGAGCAGTGCGCCGACATAATCCAGCGCGAGCCCAAGATCGTGCATTACCCGCTGGCTGACGGTGCATTCAAACTGGCTGCCGGCTGGCTAATCGACGCGTGTGGCTGGAAGGGCCGTGGCGTTGGCAATGCGGCGGTCTACGAACGCCAGGCGCTGGTGCTGGTCAACCGCGGCCAGGCCACCGGCGGCGAAGTGATGACGCTGGCGCGCGCGATCCAGACCAGCGTGTACGAACGCTTCGGCATCATGCTCGAGCCAGAACCAGTGGTGGTCTAGTCTTGCTTGTCGTCGTGGCCCAGACTGGGCAACGCGGCCCCTGAACCCAGCGACAACAGGCCGGCTCGGGTGTAGATGCCGAGCTTGTCGCGCGTATCCACGATGTCGAGGTTACGCATGGTCAGTTGGCCGATGCGATCTTGCGGCGAAAACACCGACTCGCCTTTTTCCATCGTCAGCCGCTCGGGATGGTAGGTCAGGTTGGGCGAGGTAGTGTTCAACAACGAATAGTCGTTGCCGCGGCGCAACTCCAACGTGACTTCTCCAGTGATGGCGCGGGCCACCCAGCGTTGTGCGGTCTCACGCAGCATGATGGCCTGCGGGTCGAACCAGCGGCCTTGATAAAGCAGCCGGCCCAGGCGCCGGCCATGGTCGCGGTATTGCTCGATTGTGTCTTCGTTGTGGATACCGGTGACCAGGCGCTCGTAGGCGATGAACAGCAGCGCCAGCCCGGGCGCTTCGTAGATGCCGCGGCTTTTCGCTTCAATGATGCGGTTTTCGATCTGGTCGCTCATTCCCAGGCCATGCCGGCCGCCGATGCGGTTGGCT
>JANNGR010000161.1:0-1710 GCA_031403955.1 Betaproteobacteria bacterium | reverse complement strand
AGCTGTGTCCGCCACCCGAGTACCAGCAGATCATGTCCGTGATGTTGAGCGGGCCCTTGAGCATCGGCTGCACGCTGGCGCCGACTTCCACTTCGTCCCAATAACGTGGCTTCGCGCCGCGCAGTTCCTCGGATTCGCGCTGATCCGCGGCGCCGGTTTTAGGGCTTCGAGGTCGGCGGCACGACATCGGCGGTGAAGCTGCGCGCCAGGATCGGGTTCTTGACGTCGATACGCGTGGCGCTGCCGTACGTATCGTCGGTTCGCTTGAGCACAGTGGGACCGATCAAGGTTACAAGCACTCCGGTGCCGGGATGTGGCATCGTAGCCAGCACAGGTGGCCGCATGGCTGGGCCATTGCGCGGGATCGCTCCATTACACTCGCGGCATGAAAGCGCGTTGGTTGGCGATCATCATCTTGGCCGCCGTGGCCGCCAGCGTATTGTTTTGGGGCCTGACGTCTTTCGTCCTTGTCGCGCGAGCACCGGCTGATGCTGGCGTTGGGGCGCCGACGATGGCGCTGCCCGGCGACTTGACTGCCTTGCGCGGCAACGACCCATCGCCGACTCCGGTCCCGGCGGTCGCCCTTGCAGTCGAAAGCTCGCGCTTCCAACTCATTGGAGTGATCGCGCCGCGCGATCCGAACTCGGGCAGCCAGGGAGTAGCCCTGATTGTCATCGACGGCAAACCGGCGCAGGCCTTCAGGGTCGGCGATAGGCTGGATTCGGACCAGGTACTGCAGGCGGTCCAAATGCGCGGCGTTTCGATCGGTCCGCGTGGTGGCGCGACATCGATTTCACTGCAACTGCCAGCGCCGGGATCGGCTGCGAACGCCAATCTGGAGGCCGGCGCGTCGGATAACGGGCAGGCTGCGATGCAAACCAGACCGTCGCGGCAGATATCGATCGGGCGTCCGCCAATGCCCGGGATCAGCAGCCTGCACGACAGTGCCCCGAACACCCTGTTGAACAACCCTGCCGATATGGTCCCCGCGGACGCGAGCGGCAGTGACGCGCCAGCGAGCCGTTGAGACAGCGGCCGAAGAACTGCATCAACAGTTGTTGTCCGGCGGCTCGCTGATCGGCCATGCACGCAGACCAGCGTAGCCGATTCACCGGCCACATCGTGACCCATTGACGAAATGTCGGCCCGCTTTACAGACGTGTTCGTGAGTTTGTGGCATTTGCGCTTCGGCATTTTGTAACTCTTTGATTCGCTTGGCTTTGACTACGGAACGCGGGCAGTGGCACGGCAATTGCGTGTCCATGGGATCAGGTTTCCCGATGGGGATGCTCGATCGGAAGAGTTTCGGTGTCGTCCGTCACCGGGGCCAGCAACGCGTGACTCCGGGCGTTTCGGGTTTACCCGCGTGTCTGCGAACGCGCGTGGGTTAACTCTCAGGCTGGTCAGCCGCTAATGTGGGTCAAGCAACGAGAGCCTGGGTTCTGTACCTTTGTGAAACTCCCGTGCCCTTGAAATCTGTGGTGCTCGGGCGCAGGGCAACTTTGGCTAATCGATTTACCAACGCGAGGTACTGATGAATTACCAAACCAGAATTTTCGGGGCAACCATTCTCTGCGTCATGGCGGCCTCCGTCGGCGCGCAGGAAGAGGCGGCGCCGGCGGTGCCGAGCTTTCTTCAAGGTCTGACGGCGCGGCAACTCAACAGCAAGCCGATCCAGCGCTTCCTGCACAACTACCGCCTGCGCGCAAA
>JANNGR010000160.1:0-2188 GCA_031403955.1 Betaproteobacteria bacterium | reverse complement strand
AATCTTATCCGCAAAACCGCGTAGTTACCCGCGCTCCATGAATCGCCTGATTCCCTAAACTTTCCAGGTGAGATTCATACAGTTTCACCCCCTCACCTGGAGACCCCGCCATGTCATTAGAGTTAGATTATCTGAGCCATCAAGTCGCCGTCGGACGCTCGTCGAGGCGTGATTTTCTCGGACGTGCCGCAGCGCTGGGCATGTCAGCCGTAGTCGCCAATCAACTGTTGGCCACCGCTGCGCAGGCAGCTGGCCCGGTCAAGGGCGGCACCATGAAAATCGGTTTGCAGGGCGGCGCGGCAACCGACACCCCGGACCCTGCCACTTACGCCAGTAGCGTCGGCTTCTGTGTCGGCCGGGCCTGGGGCGAGGAACTGGTCCGGGTGTCCGCCAAAGGTGTGGTTGAGCCGCGCTTGGCCACGGAGTGGGGCTCGTCGCCGGATGCCAAGGTCTGGACGTTCAAGATCCGCAAGGGCGTGCGCTTTCACAACGGCAAGGATCTGACACCCGACGATGTGGTCGCCACGATGGAACGGCACTCCGGCGCCGCCACCAAGTCCGGCGCACTGGGCATAACGCGCGGTTTCGACGCCGTCAAACGTGACGGTGACTCGGTGGTGTTCACGCTCAAGCAGGGCAACGTGGACCTGCCGTTCTTGCTGGGCGATTTCCACCTGCTGATCCAGCCCAACCGCGGCAAGGACGCCCCGGGCGCGGGTATTGGCACCGGCCCGTACAAGCTGGTCACTAACGATCCTGGTGTCCGTTACGTGCTGTCGCGTGACCCCAATTACTGGGCGGCCAACGTGCGCGGGCATGCCCAGACGCTGGAGTTCACGGTTCTGAACGACAACACGGCGCGAATGGCCGCTTTGCAAAGCGGCCGCGTCAACATCATCAACCGTGTCGACACCAAGGTGGTGGACCTGTTGAAGCGGGCGCCCGGGGTGAGCGTGCAGTCGGTGTCGGGGCCGGCGCATTACGTCTTCGTCATGCACTCCAACACGGCGCCGTTCAGCAACAACGACTTGCGCCTCGCATTGAAATACGCCATGAACCGCCAGGAGATGGTTGACAAGATACTGCGCGGATATGGGACGATCGGCAACGACTTTCCGATCAACGCAAGTTATCCGCTCTTCTCGGAACTGCCGCAACGCGCCTTCGACACCGACAAGGCCGCGTTCCACTACAAGAAGTCCGGCCACACCGACCCCATCGTGTTGCGCACTTCGGAAGTCGCATTCGCCGGTGCGGTCGATGCGGCCCAGCTGTTCCAGGCCAGCTGTGCCAAGGCTGGTATCAAGGTCGAGGTCAAACGCGAACCGGGCGACGGCTATTGGACCGAAGTCTGGAACAAGCAGCCTTTCTGCACCTCGTACTGGGGCGGCCGGCCCGTGCAGGACCAGATGTATTCCACGGCCTATATCACGGGCGCGGACTGGAACGAGACCAAGTTCTCCAACCCCAAGTTCGACCAACTCGTGATGGCCGCGCGCGGCGAAATGAACCAGGACAAGCGCAAGGCCATGTACCGGGACATCGCCACCATCCTGAACGAAGAAGGCGGCTTGATCCTGCCGATGTTCAATGACGTGGTCGAAGCGATCGGTCCCAAAGTTGGCGGTTGGGTGAAGAACCCGAACCAGGAAATGATGAACGGATCTGCGGCGACCGACTGCTGGCTCGAAGCCTGATAAAACCAACGGATACCGGGCCCTATGTCTGCGCCATTGCTCAAGCAGGTTTGTCTGCGACTGATCATTGGCGTGGCCATGGTGCTCGGTGTGTCGGTG
The DNA here is from genome assembly GCA_031403955.1 of Betaproteobacteria bacterium. GTDB lineage: Bacteria > Pseudomonadota > Gammaproteobacteria > Burkholderiales > Burkholderiaceae_C > CAISIP01. Next base: position 392 of record JANNGR010000160.1, on the reverse strand, counting down.
CTCATTTTTGTGGGGACCCAGCTGTTGCCAGGGGACGTGGCGCAGGCGATCCTCGGCCAGTCCGCGACGCCCGAAGCACTGGCCAATCTGCGCGCCGACATGGGCCTCAACGACCCGGCCTATCTGCGTTATTGGCACTGGCTTACGGGCGCTCTGCACGGTGACTTCGGCAAGGCGCTGTCGAATGGACAGGACATATCCCAGGCGCTGGGCAAACGGCTGGCCAACACCTTGTTCCTGGCGTCGTGCGCGGCCGTGGTCTCGGTGCCGCTGGCGATCTTCCTCGGACTGCTGGCGGTGCGCCACCGCAACGGCTTTGTCGATCGAACCATCTCGGCGCTCGGGCTCGCGTCCACCTCGCTGCCCGAGTTCTTTGTCGGATATGTGCTGAT
>JANNGR010000159.1:0-6539 GCA_031403955.1 Betaproteobacteria bacterium | reverse complement strand
GGCTTCGAGCCGCAATGGGTGACACCGATCCAGAAAGACTATGCCGGCTACACGTTGCACGAGATTCCGCCCAACGGGCAGGGCATCGCCGCGCTGATGGCGCTCGGCATGCTGGACAAACTGGACCTCGGCGCGTTGCCGATCGACGGTGTGGTGTCACAACATCTGCAGATCGAAGCCATGAAGCTGGCGTTCGCCGACAGCTACCGCTGGGTGGCGGATGAGCGCGCGATGACACAGGTCACGGCGGCTGACCTGTTGTCCGACGCTTATCTGACCGAGCGGGCGAAGTTGATCGATCGGCAGCGGGCGAGCAATTTCAGCCATGGCACACCACCGAAGGGCGGCACGGTTTACCTGAGCGCCGCCGATGAAAGCGGCATGATGATCAGCTTGATACAGTCCAACTACATGGGTTTTGGCAGTGGCGTCGTCGTCCCCGGCACCGGCGTCAGCCTGCAAAACCGGGGTGTCGGGTTCTCGCTTGAGCCAGGCCATCCCAACCTGGTGCAGGCAGGCAAACGGCCGTTTCATACCATCATTCCGGGCTTCCTGACCCAAAACGGCAAGCCGCGTATGAGTTTTGGCGTGATGGGTGGCAACATGCAGCCGCAAGCGCATTTGCAGAGTCTGGTGCGCATCCTGACCCATCGCCAGCAGCCGCAGACTGCCTGCGACGCGCCGCGCTGGAAGGTCAGCACGGGACTGTCAATCGACTGTGAACCAACCATGGCGCCGGCGCTGGTGCAGGGCTTGCGTGACCTGGGCCATCAAGTCGAAGAGCACGCCGACTCGTATATGGACTATGGCGCCGGGCAATTTATCTGGAAATTGTCGGACGATGCGCAGGACGGTTATGTGGCGGCGAGCGATTCCCGCCGGGACGGGCACGCGGTCGGGTTCTGAGAAGAAACGCCGGAATTCATGAAAATAGGGCTAAATTACCCCGCAGTTCTGCCGTTAACAAGTCTACGAGGGCCAACAAATCCGCTCGTGTAACCAAGGCTTTGAAACCAAATGCAGCTGCCATCCGTTGATCGACAACCAGGTACTCGCCCAGCCGGCACAGACCTGGCGCCGGTGAATGGCCCTAAAGTAATTCCGCTGCTTCCGGTGAATCCGGGCCTGCCGGCCCATGCGCTGGGAGTCGTCAACAACATCAGCGACAGTGCTGCCCTAGCCAGGGCCAACCCGGTGTACAGCAGCGCCGGCGATCCGGCACAACGTGGTTCGCAAGCGACCAGCCCCAAGGACTGGACGATCCAGCGTCCGGCGCCGGAAAAGGTAGAGACTCCACCGCCGGAGCCGATCTCCAGGCTGCTGCTGGAGTTCCTGCAATCGATGTGGCGCGCCAGCGGCAGTGCGATCGAGATGGCGCAGGCGCAAAACCTGAACAACCCGAGCGCGGTTCCCGGGCAACTAGCCAGGGCAGATCTGACCTACTCGCCGGGCAGGATCAAGAAGAGCGAGCGGCTTTGATGCTCTCGTGCCGCGCCGACGCCGGCGCCGTTCAAGTCGACGTTGCCTTCAGTTCAAACCGGGCCGCCGCGCCAACCGGCTGCGGCTGCAACTCCCAGTGCCGCGAGTGAAACGCCGCAACCGATGGCCGGTGCGCGATCGAGACCAGGCCGCCACGGGCTTTGTCGACCATTGTCAGCAGCCGCTGGTACAGCGTGTTTTCGGCTTCCACGTCGAGTGCACTGGTCGCTTCATCGGCAAACACCCAGGCCGGTTGCTTCAGCAGCACGCGTGCAATCGCCAGCCGCTGCTGTTCGCCGCCGGATAACTTCTGGCCCCAGGCGTCGGCCTTGTCAAGCTCGGACGCGAGATCGGGCAGCAGCGCGTCATTCAATGCCTGGCGCATTGCCTCATCGGTATAACTGGTGACAGGCTGGGGGTAAGCCAGCGCCTCGCGCAGCGGTCCGTTGGGGAAATACGGACGCTGCGGAATGAACATCACATCCGCGGGGCGCGCGACAGCGCCGCTGGCAAACGGCCAGACCCCGGCCAGCGTGCGAAACAGGGTCGACTTGCCACTGCCCGAGGGCCCCTGCAGCAAGATGCGATCGCCCGCCTGGGCATGCAGGTTGGTCGCGTTCAGCAATACGGCTCCGGTGGGCAGCGCGATCGTCAGGTTGCTGGCGTCCAGCACGGTGGATTCCGTCGCTGCGAGGGCCCGGTTGTCGATCGACGCGGCTGAGATCGCATCGTCGAAACCGGTCAATCGGTCGGTGGTGGCGCGCCAGGCGGCCAGGCCGCTGTAGTTGTCTACAAACCAGCTCAGCGAATCTTGCACGCGGCCGAATGCAGAATTGATCTTCATCAGGTCGCCGAGCTGTATCGCACCGCTGAAATATCGCGGCGCGGCGACAATCATCGGGAACACGACGGCTGCCTGGCCAAAGAAGCTGGTGAACCAGATCAGGTTCTTCTGCGCCTTGATCAGCGCGAGGTAGTTCGCCAGTACCGACATGAAACGGGTGTCGAGGTGCGACTTTTCAACCGCCTGTCCGTGGTCCAGCGCGATCGCTTCGCTGTATTCGCGCACCCGCACCATGTGGTGGCGAAAATCCGCTTCGCGGCGCTGTTGCTCGAAGTTGAGCGCAATCTGCGGCCGGCCGATGTAATGCGTAAGCACGCTGCCGACCAGGCAATACAACACCGCCATCCAGACCATGAAGCCGGGTATGGTGTAGCTGCTGCCGCCCAAGGTAAACGCGAAAGCGCCCGACAGGCCCCACAGGATGCCGACAAAACTGACCAGCGTGACGCTGGCGTTTAGCAGCCCCATGGTCAGCGACACGGTTTGCGCGGTGAATTGGTTGACGTCTTCAGAGATGCGCTGGTCCGGGTTGTCCGGCGTGGCGCTCGCCTGGCCTGAAAACCGGGCCAATTCCATGCGGTAGAAGGCGTTGCCTCCCAGCCAGCGCCGCAGATAGTAGGCCGTCATCCATTGGCGCCAATTCAACTCCAGCAGTTGGGTCAGGTAAAACCGGTATACGGCAATGATGATGGCAATAAACGCCAGGTAGGTGAAGCGGCCGATCTGGGTCCAGAACACCGCCTGGTCCTTGTTTTGCAGCGCGTCGTAAAACAACCCGTACCAGTCGTTGAACAACACCGCCATATACACTGAGCCGAGATTGAGCGCGACGATGGCGGCGAACAGGCCACGCGCCTTCCATTTTTCTTCTGACTGGAAGTACGGCAAGGAAAGATGGATGACCCTCAGGACAAAAGCCTTAAAGCTGGCTAGCTTGGTGAAAAACGGCATGGTGTGCGGTTATGGGGATGGTGGAAACTAGGTCAGTGGATTCGATATGCCGCTTGCCACGTGCCCGGACGGCACATGCCGCGCAGCCGATTCGATGTGCCCGGTCTGGTCGTCAAAAAAGAAATCGGGTTCAAACTCGCGCAGGAATTCGCCTTTGGCAAGGCCGCCCAGGAACATCGCTTCGTCGACCTCGATATTCCAGTCCATCAACGTGCGAATCGCGCGTTCGTGTGCCGGCGCGCTGCGCGCGGTCACCAGCGCGGTGCGGATACGCATGAGCGCCGTGCCTTCCTGCTGCAGGCGCTGCAGAGCCAGCAGCAGCGGTTTGAACGGCCCGGCCAGCAGCGGCTGCGAAGCTTTTTCGGTTTCGTGTTGCTGAAACGCCGACAAGCCGTGTGCCTGGTAGACACGTTCGGCCTCGTCGCTGAACAACACCGCGTCGCCGTCGAACGCAATCCGCACTTCATGCGGGTGCGCCTCGCTCGCGCGCGCAGATTGCGGATACACCTGTGCGGCTGGAACGCCGGCTTCCAACGCCGCACGCACGTCACTCAGGTGGGCTGACAGGAACAGGTTGGCGTGTAACGGTTTCAGGTAACGCCACGGCGGCTGGCCGCGCGTGAAGCTGCCGCGTTGTATCGCCAGCCCGTAATGGCTGGCCGAGCGAAAAACCCGCATGCCGGAGACCGGGTCGTTGCGCGACAGAATCACTACTTCAACCGGCTGGGTGGCAGGCCTGGGTGGCGAAGCAGCATCGCTTTGGGCGCAAGGGTCTGGCACATGGTTGAAAGCCAGCAGCTTGCGCACCAGCGAAAAGGCGACGCCTGGTTTGGCCGGCTGGTCCAGCCGCTGCAGTTGCAGCGCCATGTAGGCGCGGTCTTTGTGTTGGCCTTCGCCCTGCTCGAAAACCGTGTTTTCTTCCTCAAAATCAAACAGGGCGCGCGATGAAATCGCCACCACCAGTTTGCCTTCGAGTGATGCGCTCATGTTTCCTGGCGCAAGAACATCCGGTAGGCCGGGTTCTGCGTTTCTTCGACAAAAGGGTAACCCAGCACATCGAGAAATTCGGCAAAGGCCGAGTCGTCGGCCGTCGGAACTTGCAACCCGACCAGTATGCGACCGTTGTCCGCGCCCTGGTTGCGGTAGTGGAACAGGCTGATGTTCCAGCCTGGACGCATCATGTTCAGGAACTTCAGCAGGGCGCCGGGCCGCTCGGGAAATACAAAACGCATCAGGCGCTCGTCCCGCGCCAGCGCGGAGTGGCCGCCCACCATGTACCGGATGTGTTCCTTGGCCAGGTCATCGTGCGTCAGGTCGAGCGCATGGAAACCGTGTTTGCTGAAATTGGCGGCGATTTTCGCGCTTTCGCCCTTGCCATGCGTGGTAAGGCCGACGAATACATGTGCCTGCGCCGCGTCACTGATGCGGTAGTTGAATTCGGTCACATTGCGCGCGTCGCCGGGCAACTCGCCGATCAAGGTACAAAAGCGCTTCAGGCTGCCGCGTTGCTCGGGTATCGTCACCGCGAACAACGCCTCGCGTTCCTCGCCCACCTCGGCTCGTTCAGCGACAAAACGCAGGCGGTCGAAATTCATGTTGGCGCCGCACAGGATCGCGGCGTAAGTCTCGCCTTTGGATTTGTGGGTGGCCACGTATTGCTTGATCGCCGCCACCGCCAAGGCACCGGCCGGCTCGACGATGCTGCGCGTGTCGACGAATACGTCCTTGATCGCCGCACACACCGCGTCGGTGTCCACGCTGATGAATTCGTCCACCAGTTCGCGCGTGATGCGGAAGGTTTCCTCCCCCACCAGCTTGACCGCCGTACCGTCCGAAAACAGGCCCACGTCCTTCAGCGTGATACGTTTGTCGGCCACAACCGATTGCAGCATGGCGTCCGAATCGTTCATCTGCACGCCGATCACGCGGATCTCGGGGCGCACCGCCTTGATGTAATTGGCCACCCCCGAAATCAGCCCACCACCGCCGATGGCCACAAAAACCGCGTGTAGTTCGCCCTGGTGCTGGCGCAGGATTTCCATTGCAACGGTTCCTTGACCGGCGATCACGTCGGGGTCGTCGAACGGGTGAACGAAGGTCAGGCCCTGCTGCTGTTGCAGTTGCACCGCATGCTGGTAGGCGTCGGAATAACTGTCGCCAAACAACACCGTTTCGGCGCCCAGCGCCTTCACCGCTTCGACCTTTAGCAGCGGCGTGGTGGTGGGCATCACGATCACCGCCCGTGTTCCGAGCCGGTGCGCGCCCAGCGCGACACCCTGGGCATGGTTGCCGGCGGAGGCGCAAACCACACCTTTCTTGAGTTGCTCCGGGCTCAAGCGCACCATCATGTTGTAGGCGCCGCGCAGCTTGAAACTGTGTATCGGCTGCTGGTCTTCGCGTTTGAGCAGTATCTTGTTGTGTAGGCGGCGACTCAGGTTTTTGGCGGGCTGCAGCGCCGACTCCACCGCTACGTCATAAACGCGCGCGGTCAGTATCTTTTTCAGGTAGTCGGCGGGAGTGAGGTGTTTGGTCTTCATACTGGCGTCAGGCTGGCGGTTGATGATAAGCGCCGCCACCCGGCCCGCAGATGGGGCCGCGCGCCTGCTGGCAAAATCGGAACCAGCTTCAACCATCGGAGATCAGACCACCATGGAATGCACAGTCACTTGGACCGGCGGCGCGGGCACGCGTTCGGGCATGGGTTTCCTGGCCGAAACCGGCAGCGGCCATACTTTGGTGATGGACGGTGCGCCGGATGCCACCAAGCCTGAAAATGGCGGTCAGAATCTGGCGCCGCGTCCGATGGAAACGCTGCTCGCGGGCGCTGGTGGTTGCAGCGCTTACGACGTGGTGCTGATGCTCAAACGCGGCCGCCACGACGTGCGCAATTGCTCCTGCAAACTGACGGCACAGCGGGCCGAGGTCGACCCCAAGGTGTTCACTGCCATCCACATGCATTTCAGTGTGTCTGGCAAGAACCTTCCAGCCGCCGCCGTGGAGCGTGCGATCGCCATGAGCCACGACAAATATTGTTCGGCCACCATCATGCTGGGCAAGACGGCGGCGATCACCACCAGCTTTGAGTTGGCGCAGATTTGAGGTAGATTCGAGGCGTAGCGACTATTACTTTTGACTCTTTGAAGCTGTCCGACAAGCTTAAAACAGCCGGGTTCACCGCTGAGCAGGCTGAGGCGATAGTGCGCGTGATAGCCGAAGCGCAAGACGAAATCGTCACCCGCAAAGACCTCGATGCGGCTTTGTCAAC
>JANNGR010000158.1:0-2066 GCA_031403955.1 Betaproteobacteria bacterium | reverse complement strand
CGAACGAGCTGATTTGCGAGCATCAGCCCGGTCGGGCCGGCTCCGACGACGAGTACGTCACTATCCATACGCGTTCACGTCCGTTCGCGTTAGCGCAATTTCGCAACCATCCGGAGATGGGTTACCGCACGGACGCCAGTTCAGTTCATCGCGAGCGATCGGGACCGGAATCTCTGTTACTGGCGGTCGCGGCTTGTCCTGGGCTAGTGCTGCAGGGATAAGAAGGCTTGCCAGCACGACAACCAAAACCGTTCGACATCCGCCTGTTGCTTCGATTCTCGATGGGAGCATCGCCCTTTTCCCTCTTTGGTGTGGCGCAATGAAAGAACGGTACGTCACGTCGCAATTACTTGGCAAACCTCCACGCAGAGCGTGCCCGGGCCTTCGCAGCCTCGCGACTTCGTCCGCAAGAACTCCGGACCGATCACCGCCATCTACTTCGATCGCGATCATGGCACCCTCTGGGGCGGCGCCAGCAACCACGGCGAAGATCACGGCATCGCCTGGTAGTACCGGGTCGTCCGCCAGGGCCGCCGCCCGTCGGCGATTGGCGGTTGGCGATTGGCGATTGGCGGTTGGCGACCACTGCGGCAGTCGCCGGCGCAATCTCCGCTTGTGCCGGGAGCCCGTCCGAAGTAACAGACCGGTATCGCCCTGCACACCGGAGTTTCGACCGACGATGGCCTCGGTCGTTCGTCGGACTCCTGGCCCGGGCGTCTCAACGTCCAACGATCCCCAACAGAAAGCGCATTGCCATGGCATTCACCGCAACCAAGGACTTGATGTTGCCCGCGACCGTCACCGGTTCCTGGCCCCGACCCAGGTGGTACACGATGAATCTCTCGGGACGCCCCCTCGACACCGCCATGATGGACCCCTGGTTCCGTGAACAATTCTCCGACGCCCACGCGGTGGTCGTCTCCGATCAAGTCCGGGCCGGCCTCGACATCCTCACGACCGGGGACTACCACCTCGACGAGGACGTCGCCGGCCGATCCTGGCATCATTACCCGCTCCAACGCTGGAAGGGACTCGAGCACGAGGAACTTCAGACCGCGCGAACCCGGTCTCCCCTCCTGTCCTATCCGGTCGGCACCATGCTGGATTCCATCTACAAGACCTGGCGTTGGCCCAGGGTGACGGGCAAGGTCGAGCATGATCCCCGAAACCCACTCGAATACGCCAAGATCTGGCGGATGACCCAGCAGGCCGCCGCCGCCGCTGGCCGGCCCATCAAGTTCGGCACCTGTTCCGCCCAGGTCCTCGCTTTCTTCCTCGATTCCCACTCTCCCCATTACCAACTCGATGACAAGCGACAGTTGATCTGGGACATGGCCGAGGCCATGAACCGCGAACTCAAACAGCTGGCCGCCTCCGGCTGCCGGGTCATCCAGGTGGAGGAACCGACCCTCCACTTCATGGCGCGCTATTCCCCCGAAAAGAAGGAGTTCCTCGACTTCCTCGTGGACGCCTTCAATCGCGAGATCGAGGGCCTGGACGACGTCGAGGTCTGGATTCACACGTGCTGGGGAAATCCGAACATGCAGAAGGTCTTCAAGGACGAGTCGTACGCCAACTCGATGGAGATCTACCTGGAGCGACTGAAGGGCGACGTTTGGACCATCGAAGCCACCGAGAATGACCTGAAGGAACTCCCGCTCTTCGACCGGTACCGGAACCGCCTGAAGAAGAAGATCGCCGTTGGCGTCATCAGCCATCGGACCTTGCAGGCCGACTTCCCGGAGGTGGTCGCCGATCGCATTCGACGCTGCCTGAAGCACATTCCGGCGGACCAACTGGTCCTGTCCACCGACTGCGGCTTCGGACGCCAGGGCTTCAATCGCCATCTCGCGTTCTTCAAGACCGTCGGGATCCCGATGGCCCGGAACATTGTCTTGAGGGAGTTGGGCCTGCCGGAGCGCTATGTCCCCGCGGCCGACGAAACCTTGGCTTGGGATCAGTTGCCGGACGACGAACCCCAGACGCATTTGAAACCATTGCGATGAGGCATCGGCCCCTTGAGCCAGGACCACAACCGGCGAAACAGGCGAAGGTCATGCCAATGG
>JANNGR010000157.1:0-1701 GCA_031403955.1 Betaproteobacteria bacterium | reverse complement strand
GGCACGCCCTGTTTGTCGGCGACGGCCAGGTACATGGCGTAGATGATGGCCGCCGTGCCGTTGATCGTGAACGAGGTCGATATCTTGCCCAGGTCCAGTCCCTGGAACAGGATTTCGGCTTCGCCGAGATTGGACAGGGAGACACCTACCTTGCCGATTTCAGAGCGGGCCATCGCGTGCGTGGGGTCGTAGCCGCACTGCGTGGGCAGATCCAGCGCCACCGAGAGGCCGGTCTGACCCTGCGCCAGCAGGAACTTGTAGCGTTCGTTGGACTCCTCGGCGGTACCGTATCCGGAATACTGGCGAATCGTCCACATGCGGCCGTTGTAGCCATCGGGAAATATGCCACGGGTAAAAGGGTACTCGCCTGGCGCGCCAATCTTCTCCGGCTGCACCGCATCGGGCCCCGCGCTAGTGGGCACTTCGATGCCGGTGGCGCTCTGGGGATACATGCGCGGCGCAATCAGCGTTCTCGCCGCAGCAGTGGATTCTCCGTGTGTCACGTCTTTTCCTTTGAGAGAAACCGATCCACTGCAGCCCAGTGTTCATCGCTGGTCCAGGTCGCGAGCACATGTTCGCGCTCAATGTCTCGCCGTGCCTGGTTGCCCAGTCCGCCACGCCAGGCGGACGCCTGTGCCTTGATTGCCTTCATTACCCCGCGCGAGCGGTCCAGCATCGGCTGGATGAAAGCCTGCATGTCGGCACCCTCAGGTCCATCGCTGACTTCGACATCAGCCAGTCCCCACGCCAGCGCCAGCGGCGCCGACAGCATCTCGCAGCGGCTCATGAGCCGGGTCGCGCGCGCCGGTCCGACCAGCGCGCAAAGGTCGGGGCCACCTCCCCACGCGGTGGAGATACCCATGCGTCCCTGCACAAAGCCGAGCCGCGCATGGGGTGCGAACACACGCATGTCGCAGGCCACAGCCAACTCGGCGCCGCCTCCAATCGCGTCTCCGTTCAGATAGGCAATCACGGGCACAGCGCATTCACGCACTGCGTCGAGGGCTGCTCGCGCGCGGTCTGCCATGGCATGGATTTCATCCTGCGCCCGAACCGATGCCAACTCGACCAGATCTCCCCCGGCCGCAAAAAACCTGTTGCCCGCACCCCGGATGGCGACCAGCCGGGTACCAGGCGCCTCGCCGGCGGCACGAACCGCTGTCGCAAGCGCATCGAGAACCCCGCCGGCAAGGGCATTGTGCTTGTCCGCTCGGTTGATCGTGATCCAGACGACACCGGTCGCACGCGCGGTGACGTCTAGGTCTGCGTTCATGTGGCCGCATGGTAGGTTCACCACCGGGCCAGCACAACTCAAATAATGTGAGGGATAGTTTAGGGCGCCTTAGCAATGTGCCCGCTGCATCTCAAGCGACGGCAGCAGCCGGGGCAATCAGTTCTTCGAACAGTTCGACCAGGCGCGCCGCCGCGGGAGACAAGGTATGGCCGCGCGCGGTCACGATCGCAATAGTCCGGCTGAGTTCCGGCTCGATTATCCGGACCGCCTTGAGCGACGTGTGCTTAGGTATCGCAATGCGCCCCATGACCGCCACACCGAGACCGGCCTCGGCCATGGCGATCAAGGTACTCACATGGGTGAATTCGTAATCGGTCTTGGCCACCAGTCCGTGGGCTTTCAAGGCATTGTCCAGATGTTCCCGAAACAGCGACGCGCTGGTGAGGGTCAACAGCGGCATGCTGGCC
>JANNGR010000156.1:0-11994 GCA_031403955.1 Betaproteobacteria bacterium | reverse complement strand
GTATATCTTGCGCGCCACAAACAGGCGCGAACCCGCGATGCACGACTCGCCCGACGAGCTGAAGATGCCATAGAGAACACCATTCACGGCATGCTCGAGGTCGGCGTCGTCCAGCACCATGGTGGCCGATTTGCCGCCCAGTTCGAGGGAAACCGGCATCATCTTGTCGGCCGCGATGTGGGCGATGTGTTTGCCGGTGCTGGTTCCGCCCGTGAAAGAAACGCGCTTGACCAGCGGGTGCTTGGTAATCGCATCGCCGATCACCGAACCGCGCCCCGGCAACACGCTGATCAGGCCCCTGGGAACGCCGGCTTCCTGGCAGATCGCGGCGAGTTCCAGCGCCATCAGCGGCGTGGCCTCGGCCGGTTTGATCACCACCGCATTGCCGGCCGCCAGCGCCGGGGCGACCTTCTGCGCTTCGCTTGCGATCGGTGAGTTCCACGGCGTGATGGCCGCGACCACGCCCATCGGCTCGTACACGCTCATGCTCATGTAGTCGCCACGCGACGGGGTGATGGCTTCTTCCAGCGTTTCGCAGGCGCCGGCGAAGAACTGGAAGGTACCGGCGGCGCTTGCCACCAGGGCGCGCGTCTCATTGATCGGTTTGCCGTTGTCCAGCCGTTGGCGCTGGGCCAGCGGCTCGGCGCGCTCGCGGATCAACGCGGCCACGCGATACAACACGGCAGCGCGCTCATGCGGCTTGGCGTTGGCCCAACCGCTGGTTCGAAACGCATGGTCGCAACGTGTGATGGCCTCGTCGACATCGGACAGACTCGGCGCGCGCAGGCGCGCCACCACTTCACCGGTGGCCGGGTACAAAGTGGCGAATTCTTCGCCGCCACCCAGGCGCATCTCGCCGCCGATGTTGATCGGAAGCAGGTGTTTCGATTCGGTGCTGAGCGACACGGCAAGTCTCCTCAGATAACCAATGCGCGGCCGCGATTGAGCAACGCGCGCACCACGCTGTACACCGTCAGCGCGGAAGTTTTGGGATTGGCTGCCAGCGGCTTGCCGCACATGGTCAGCTCGAAGCTGCCAAAGGCGCCGCGCGCCTCGACGTGGTGCACGTTTTCGGTCACGCCGGGATCGGCGAACAGCCGCACCTGCGTGTGTTGCAAGCCAAGACCCGCGAGCGACAGCGTGGCAGCGACGTTGGCGTTTTTCGGATAAAGCTGCGCTGCCTGCTCCGCATTGCCGTCGAAGATACAGTGCGCCACGGTGAGGCGGTCAAGGTCGCAGGTGGCCTCGGCCGGCGTGCCCTTCCACGCAGCGGGAGGCTTGCGGCCGGTGTACACCACCGAGTCGAGCCCGCCCAGGCGCGCGGCGGCCAGGGCGTCGATGCCACCTATCGCGCCAGATAACAGTTGCACCTGTGTCTTGCCGCGCCGCGCGGCCTGTTCCAGCAGCTGGGTCATTCCGGGCGCGCTCAAGGCGCCGACGGACGCCACGACACACGGGATGCCGCGCTCCAGCGACGGCACCACATGCCTGGCGATTGCGCCGTGGCCGGCGCATTCGACCACCAGGTCCGGCGCGTCATCAGCGGCCAACTCCTCCAGCACACGGGCCCGCGGAGCCCAGCGGGCGACCGTGGCCTCGGTCTGGGAGCGAGCCTGGGGCACCGTCACCACGCGGTCCACCACCACGTCGGGGTCCCCGTGCAGCAACTCCAGCACGCTGGCGCCGATCGCGCCGCAGCCAATCATCGCAACTTTCAGCATCGCGTCAGGTCCTTCAGGCCGGTACCGCGACCTTGGTCGGCGGGCCGGCGAACGCGGTTTTGAAGCTGCCGATGGAGAGCATGTCGATCTCCAGGATGAACGGGCCGCCCGCGGCGATGGCCTGGTCCAGTCCATCACGCAGGTCAGCCAGGTTACTCACACGGGTGTGGCCAAGTTTGAGTGCGGAGCACAATTGCGCGTAGTCCGGCGTGTGCAGGTTGACATAACAGCGGCGGCCGCCGTACTGGGCATCCTGGATGTTCTGGATCACACCGTAGCGTTGGTCATTCATCAGCAGGTACACCACGTCGGCCTTCTCTTGCACCGCGGTGGCGAGTTCGCCCAGGTTCAGGATGAAGCCACCGTCGCCCGACAGGCAGAAAGTCTTGCGGCCCGAGCCGGTTTCAGCGGCACCCACGGCGGCGCCCACGCCCATCGCCAGGCCCTGGCCGATTCCCCCGCCCAGCGCATGCACACCGGCGCGCGGATCGAAGATGTGCAGTTGGCGATTGCCCCAGGTGCTATTGGACACCGTGACATCACGCACCCAGTTGAAGTTGCGGCCAGCCACCTGTTGCAACTGGTTCACCAGTTCGGTGTAGGGGCCCAGGCCGTCGAGCAGGCTCTTTTCGGCCGCGGCACGGGCGGCGCGCAGATCGGCCATGAAGGCAGGGTCGATCGACAAGCGCCCTTCGAGGCGATCAGCCAGGCCTTGCAGCACCAGCTCGGAGTCGCCGTTCACGAAGTAATCGGTCGCGTAGCAGCGGCCTTCGGCCGCGGGGTCGGCGTCAACGCGGTACAGCGGTCGCGGCAGCTTGAGTTGGTACTTGAGCGTCTCGTTGCCACGCAGGCGCGAGCCCACGACCACCATCGCATCGCAGGTCTGGTAGAAGTTTTCAACCGGTTGGTGCAGGTTGTAGGCACCGAGCGAGCGGGCGTCGTCTTCCGCCACGATGCCGCGGCCCTGGGTGCTGGTGACAACGCCCAGGCCCATGGCCATCAGGCGGGCCACTGCCGCACCGGCGTGGCGGCTGCCGCCACCCAGCCACAGCAGCGGGCGACGGGCCTTGGCCAGGCGAACGGCGAGTTGGTCCAACGCGTGTGCTGCCGGCACCTGCGCCACCACCGGCAGCGGCTTTAGGTCCGCCGGCATGGGGATAAGCGCGGCTTGAATGTCGATCGGGATTTCCACGCTGACCGGGCCGGTGGGCGCTGTCAGCGCGGTTTGCACTGCCAGCTTGATGGTGGCAAGCGCGGTGTCCACGCTGCGCACGCGGAAGGCCGCCTTGGAGACTGCCTGCAGCATGCTGAGCTGGTCGGGTGCTTCGTGGATGTACGACAGACTCTGGTCCAGGTACGCGGTCTCGATCTGGCCCGTAAGGTGCAGCAACGCGGTTCCCGCGGTAAGTGCTTCCACCATGGCGCCGGCCGCGTTGCCCGCGGCCGTGCCGGTACTCGTCAGGCACACGCCCAGGCTGCCCGTGGTGCGGGCGTAGGCGTCGGCCATGTTGGTTCCGCCGGCTTCGCCGCGTGCCATCACGAAGCGGATCTTTCCGCGCTCGTTGAAGGCATCCAGGATCGGCATGTTGTGGATCGAAATTACGCCGAAGGCGGTCTTGACGCCGCACTCCTCAAGCAAGATGGCAATGGCGGCGCCGACCGTGATTTGGCTTCTGTCATGCATGATGGGAAAGACCTCCAGAGACATCGATGTGGCTGCCGGTGGTGTACGACGACAGCCGGGTGGCGAGAAAGAAAATGGCGCGTGCGGCCTCTTGCGGCAGGCCGAGACGGCCAAGGGGAATACGCTTGCGCACGGCGAGTGCGCCGGTCCATGCCGGCCAGTCAAGCGACGGGTTTTCGCGCGCTTCGAAGCGACGGCGCCACTGACCCGACTCGATCAGGCCCACCAGGATGCCGTTCACGCGTACCCCCATGGGGGCGAATTCAGTGGCCATCGAACGCACCAGGTTCTTGATGCCGGCCCGGGCAGCCGAGGTTGCGACCATATGCGGCTCAGGCTGGGCGGCCAAGAGGGAGTTGATGCATACGATGGCAGGGTTGTTCTGTCGCTGCAGTTGCGGCAGGAAGGCGCGCGTGGGGTAGATAACCGAAAAGAACTTTAGGTGCAGCTCTTCGGTCCAGGCGCTGTCTTCGGTATCCGCGAAGGTTGACACGCGGCCCTGTCCAGCGTTGTTGACCAGGATCGAGGCGGCGCCCAGTGCTCGCTCGCTGTCAGCGGCGAAATGCTGCACGTCGGTGGCCTCCAGCACGTTGCAGGGCGCGGCATACAGGCGAGCTGGCGGGAAGCGCTTGCACAACTCGGCCTCGCTGGCACGCAGGCGCTGTTCGTCGCGACCGCAGTAGGCCACGGACGCGCCGCTTTGCAGCAGCAAGTCCACCGTGGCCAGGCCGATCCCCGACGAACCGCCGGTGACGACTGCCACGCTACCGCTCAGGTCAATCAGGTCGATCAGATTCATGGTTGTTGGACTCGACGCGGACGGATCGCGACGACCGTGCCGGCGCTGTCAGTGCGCGGTTGGGAATTCAGCAGCAGCGACAGCTCGTCAGCCGCTGCGCGCACACGCCGTACCAGTTCGTCGACCCGACCCGCGTCGATATGGCCTGACGCAATCGTGGCTCCCAGCGCGGCGACGATTTGAGTGCTTTCGTCGCGCACCGGGGCGGCGATGGTGGAGATGCTCTCCTCGTAGAAGCCTTCACCCAGGACGTAGCCGCGCTGGCGATCGACTTGCACCATGTTGAAAAGCTCCAGCACGGTCTTGGGCGTGCTGCCGGAAAACGATTCGAGGTGGTCTTCCGGATACAGCGAACGTAGCTCGGGAAGCGTAAGGTCTTCCAGCAAAATGCGGCCGAGCACGGTTGCATGGGCTGGCAGGCGCGTGCCCACGCGCACCGAACTGGTGAGTGGCGTGGGCGGCGTGACCTTGGCTATGTAGACGATCGAGCGGCCGTCGCGCAGCACCAGATTGCAAGGGTAGCGGATCTCATTGCACAAGCGCCCGAGCACCGGCTGGCCGAGTTCCGTGAGATCCAGCGAGGACAGGTATTCGAACCCGAGTCGCAGCACGGCCATACCCAGCCGATAGTCGCCGGCGCTGTGTAGGCGCTCGATAAAGCCCATGCTCTCCAGCGTATTGAGCATGCGGAACACAGTCGAGCGCGGCAGGTCGAGCCGGCGCGCGAGTTCGGGAGCCCCCAGCGTTCGACTGTCGCGGCCAAACTCGCCCAGCAGGCGCAGTCCGCGTTCAAGCGCCGGCACGACGTACTTGTCGTTGCTGTTTTCTTCGGTGCTGTGTTTACGCATGTTGCTTTGCTCCGGTCGCTCTCAGCACGGCTCGCATGATCAGCCGCGCGACCGCCTCGGGTTGCTCAACCGGGCTGGCATGGCCGGCGCAGGTGATCAACTCAAACGGTGCGGCATGGAGGTCAGCCCAGGCGCGGCAGGCGGCGGGAGGAGTGACCAGGTCGGCATCGCCGCAATGGACTTCCACTGGCATCGCGAGACCCCGGCTGTTGCCGAGGTCGCTACCACACAGCAACTCAACCGCCTGCAGGTAACCCGCGGGCTGCAGGCGCGCTGCGTTCCACTGCACCCACGCCCGTGCGGCGGCGCTGGCAGCAGGCGACAACAGGCGTTGCGCGATACCTTCAGCCAGGCCGTCCACGCCCAACCTGATCAATGCTTCCCGGCGTTCGCGTCGCACACGCTCGCTGGCGGTGGCCTGCGCAGCGGCACCGTAACCGCCGGCCGGGCTGATTAGCACCAAACGCTGCACACAGTTTGCGCCCAGGTCGCGTGCATAGGCGCAGGCGATCAGCGCCCCCAGCGAATGCCCTACCAGCACGCAGCGTCGGAGATCCAGTGTGCGCAGCAACGCATGCAGGCGCTTTGCATAATCGGCATCGATCGGTGCATTACCCGGCAGCGGCGTGGAGTCGCCGTAGCCCGGCGCATCCCAGGCGATGACATGCGCCTGCTCACCGGCCAGCACGGCCGCATGCAGCCACGAGGCGGCCCCGGAACTGATACCGTGAATCAGCACTACCGACGCAGCGTCTGCGGGCGTACCGCATTCGCGCACGGCAACCTGTGCGCCCGAAGGGAGCGACACGATGCGCTGCGGGAAGCGGCGATCCAGCAAGGCGAGCGGCGCCCGAAGCGGATCGTCGGCGTTATGGGACACAGGGCTCATGGCAGGAACACTCAGCGCTTGATTTTGGCGAGCGGGTGTGCGGGCGGATAGGTTGGGGTGATGGGCTTGCTGGCGCCCAACATCACGCACATCAACGCGTCCTCGTCGCCAATGTTGATTTCCTCGCGGTATACACCCGGCGGTACCGAGACGACGTCGCGGTCGGTCAGGATGGTTTCAAAGCGCTCGCCGTCTTTTTCGAGCACCAGCTTGAGCTTGCCGCGGATGACGAAGAAGACTTCCTCCACATCGATGTGCAGGTGCGACGGACCTTCATGGCCGGCCGGTATCACCATGGTCGAGAAGGTGAAATTCTCGGCCGCGATGGTATTGCCGTCGGCTGCGACACCGGTTCCGCCGGTGCCGATGTAGCGCATCTGTCCACGGCGGTACTTGGGATCGAAATCAGCCTGGAATTTGAGCGCGTCGAAGTCATATTTGCGGACTGCAAATCGCGCCACGCGGCTTTCCATCCAGCCTGCGAAGCTCGCGCCCTCGGGTTGGTCCCAGCTTTTGGGAGGTTGTTGCCGGTCTGCCGGATCGCTCATCGTTTGCTCCTGTGAAATTGCGTTAGTGCATTACAAAACCGCCGTTGACGGCAAGAACCTGGCCACTGACGAACCGGGCCAAATCGGATAACACATACAACACAGCGCCGCAAACGTCCTGCGGCGTCTGCTCGCGCTGGATAGCGCGCTGGTCGATGTAGTGGCGGTGCCGGGCTTCGGGCACATAACGCGTGGCCTCCACCAGCACCAGGCCGGGCGCGATGGCGTTGACGGTGATGTTGTCGGCGCCGAGTTCGCGGGCTAGCGAATGCGTCATCGCGATCACGGCGCCCTTGCTGGCCACATACGCCAGCAGGTTGGGTGCGCCCCACAGGGCGGTGTCGGATGCGAGGTTGACGATAGCGCCTCGTCCGCTGGCGCGCAACGCCGCTCGACAAGCCCGTGTCATGAGCCAGGTTCCACGCACGTTGACGCGCATCACCTGATCCCACTTGGCGATCTCGATGTCGTCCAAGCCGACGCCACCGGAATCGGTGACAGCGGCATTGTTGACCAAGCCGTCCAGGCCGCCAAGGTACCGCACGGCCTGCTCGGCGCAGCGCTGGATCGATTCCGGGTCGCCGACATCCACCGCGATACCGCAGACCGTGAAGCCATCGGTTTGCAGTGTCTCGACGGATTTCCCCAGCAAATCCTCACTCAGGTCTGCCAGCGCCACCTGGGCCCCATGCTCGCACAGAGTCCGGGCGAAGGCGAAGCCCAGACCCCGCGCGGCGCCAGTGACCAGGATGCGACGACCGGACAACATTGGGACTTGGCTGGAGGCTGCCATCAGAGCCTTTCCTGCGCACCGGTGGTGTTACGCCTGCAAATGCAGAGGCCGAATTTGGCGTGTTTGAGTTCAATCATGGAGCACTCGACATTGTTGAGTTGGCGGCTGTTGTTTCATATGTAGCACATTGAGCCTTTAATGAAACAGTTGACGAATTTTAGCGCTCCTGTCTAGGTTTGATATTGGTGAAAACCCTAATACAACGCTTGTTGCTCGGTGGTGCCACGGATTGGCAGTCCGGTAGCTGGTCCTTGGCCCGTATCGCTCTACAGGCCCAGGTATGCTTTTCTTGTCTCTTGATTGGTAGCCAGCTGGTCCATCGTGGCGCCGTGACGGATCTGTCCCTGCTCAAGCACGTGGTGGCCCAATTCCAGGTTCTCCGGCGCCGTCAAGTCGCCAAAGACGCGCCGGTCCTGCGGCACACAACCCAGCCCGAGGCGGGCGACTTCATGCGACGCGCTGCCGGGGCAGGGCCTGCTGCGTCAGCACGGGGTCCAGCGCATCGATGTTTTGCAGCGCCAGCAGGTCACGCAAGCAGGCAGCAATCAACTCCGCGTCCAGCCTGTAGCTGGCGCGCAGCGCCCACTCACACTCCAGCAACACTGACGGCGCGACCGTGCAGGATTTAGATGCCACCTGCTGCTCGGCCGCCTGGGTCTGATTTGGGTCGTCGCCGACGATCAAGTGGAGCACGACGCTGGTTTCGAGCGCGGCCATCAGCGTGGCGACTTGCGCAATGCCTTGACCGGCACGACCGGCGCTGGTTCGCGCAGCGCCGCCTGGCGCAAAACGGCAGCGTCCATTTCACCAAGGCTGACTACCGGGCCGCGATAACGATCTAACCTTGATTCCGTTGGCGCCCGGCTTGTTCTCCACCACCACCTGCTGGCCCCACTTTTCGCTAAGCTTTTGCGCCAGAATGTGTGCGATTGAATCTTGCGGCGCCGCCGGCGACGAAAGGCACGATCCATGGCATCGTTTTGGTCGGCCATGCCTGCGCCTGGGCTTGAAAAGTCGGTATCAGCAAGAGCGCAATGCTGCTAAGAAGTGCGCCCAAGCGGGATTCGATGACGACTGGCTTTGTCCCCCTGGCTCGTCGGTTATTCGCGCCGCTGGCGGGGGCGTCCTGCCGCGGATCAGGCCCGCCGCCTTTTCCGCGATCATCAGCGTGCTTGCATAGGTGTTCGCGGAGGTGATCATCGGCATGACGGACGCGTCGGCGATGCGAAGTCCAACGAGTCCATGCACCTGCAACTGCGGGTTTACCACTGCCAACGGGTCGCCCGAGGGTCCCATTTTGGAGGTGCCCGCAAAATGGAAGGAAGTAATGTCGTATTGGCGCGCGAAGCCCTAGTCAATGGCAAACCCTTGGCGCTCGGCGGCTTTGAACTGGCGGTGGCGCTAATCCACAAACGATGATCGATTGGTAACATCGGTCGTTTACCGGAGACGATGATGGGATATCCGCAGAAACGCATTGCCCATATCGCGCCTGAAGAGTATCTGGCGCTGGAACACAGTGCCACCACCAAGCACGAATACCTCGACGGTGTTATCTATGCCTGGCAGGGGCACGCTCCGCAAGCCATGGCGGGCCGCACCCTGCGCCACAACAGGGTATCGCTCAACGTGGCCTCCAGCCTGCGCAACCAGCTCAAAGGCAGTGGGTGCGAGGTGTTCATGGCCGACGTCCGGCTGAACAAGGCAGACGGGACGGCCTACTTCTATCCCGACGTCGTCGTCACCTGCAGCGCCGCCGACTTATCGCGTGAAAACGGCATTTCTGAGCCGAGTTTGGTAGTCGAAGTGTTGTCGGACAGCACGGAGGACTTCGATCGCGGCGACAAGTTCGCCGCCTATCGGGACTTCTCCAGTCTGAAGGTTTACGTTCTGGTATCGCCGGAGCGTAGAACGATGGAGGCATTCCACCGCGACGCGAACTGGGCGTCAAGCGCGGCATCCAACACCAGCCTGCAGTTGAATCTGATAGACCTTGTTTTCGACCCCGCCGAAATATTTGAAGGCTAGACGAGCTGCGAACTGGTAACGCAAAAAGGTGCGCAGCGTGGCCTCGTTCTTGTCGAAGCCATACGGCTAGAAATCTTCGCCCTTCTCGCGTTTGACGTGTTCCACATGCGAGGTCAGCCACGGCAGCATGGTCTTGAGCGCTGCCGTCTCATACAGGTCTTCGTAGCTGCGGCGTTGCGACTCCCACATGGCTTTCATCATGGATTGCGCGATCCATCGATTCGCCTCGTACACATCGCGCCGCAGCGCCACCGTATGCATGATAGGGAACAAGCCAGTCTCCTTGAAGTAGTTGCGCTCGACCCGCTCGTAGTCCTCAAACAGCCGCTTGACCCGGCCCCCACCCTTGAGGAAACTTGACGGCATACGTGCCGTGTTCAGGGCGTCGATCTCACCGTCCAGCAGCATCTGCGCCAGAGTTTGGTCCGCTCCGATCGCTTGCACGTTGATATTGGCAGGCAAATCGAGTTTTACCTTTTCGGAGCGGCCCGGCTCTTCTTCGCCGCCTGTGAAATAGGTGACGCTGTCCACTGGCACGCCGTAGTGGTCGGACAGGATGCCGCGAATCCACACCGGCGCCGTCATCCCTCGGCACTCACGAAATCTGACCCATTTGTGCTCACCACCTCGGCGCTCACGAAATGTGACCCGCCTGTGCTCACCAGAACCTGACCCACCAAGCGCGCAGTTGTAGGAATGCGCCGGGCTGTCGTAGACCTGCGCGGCGTCGCCGAGTTCAACCACCTGGCGGTTGAATATCACCGCGACCCGGTGCGCAACGCGGCGCACTATCGCCAGGTCATGTGCGATGAACAGGTATGCGGCACGGACGCTGCCAAAATAGGCATTCACCGCAAGCAGGAACTAGCACCATGAACGCAAAGCAGTCCGCCACGAAAGCCGCGGCCAAACCGGTCTTCGACCGCGCTACCGAAGACGTCGGCAACATCGTCGAGTTCGGCCATGTCAATATGCGCGTGCCGGACCAGCAGCGGGCGACTGTCTTCTACGTCATGGGCCTGGGCCTGACGCGTGATCCATACCTGGTGACCGGCGTGGACAACGCCTGGATCAACGTAGGTACCTGCCAGTTCCACTTGCCAGTTGGCCCGGCTCAGGTGCTGCGTGGTACTACCGGTCTGGTTCTGCCCGATCTGGACGCTCTGATGGAACGACTGGCAAAGGTAAGGCCACGATTGGAAGGCACCGCGTTCGCATTTGCCCGTACCGGTGCGCAGGTGGATGTGACCTGCCCGTGGGGCAACCGCATTCGCGTGCATGCGCCGGACGCCGGGCGTTTTGGCCGCATGGTGCTTGGCATGCCGTATGTCGAGATCGACGTCGCGCCGGGAGTCGCTGGGCGCATCGTGCGTTTCTATGCCGAGGTGCTCGGCGCGCCGGCCAGCATCGGCCATGATGCCGCCGGCGCCTTCGCGCGCGTCCCGATCGGGCAGAGCGGGAATTTGGTGTTTCGCGAGACCCGCCGCGAACTCGCCCGCTACGATGGTCACCACATTCAGATCGCCGTTGCCGGCTTCTCGGGTGTGCACCGTCGCCTGCTCGAACGCGGGCTGATCACCGAGGAAAGCAACCAGAGCCAGTACCGCTTTCAGGACATCACCGACCTCGACACGGCGGAGGTGCTCGCCACGCTGGAGCATGAGGTGCGCAGCATGCGTCACCCGATGTATGCCCGGCAGTTGGTCAACCGTGACCCGGCACAACCGCCAGATTGCCCAAGCCGCCGGTTATTCTGCGGCGCAGATTGATGCCATGGTGGCCGACGGCGTGTTGGTTGCCGAAGCGGCCGTCGCCGGCCTCGCGATTACCTGAACCGGGAGACCAGCTCGACTGATTCCTACGCCGTCATCGGCAACCCTAGCGGTCACACCAAGTCACCGCTGATCCACGGTATGTTCGCCCAGGTTACCGGCCAGGACATGCAATACACGGCGCTGGAAGGCCCACTTGGCGGCTTTGCCGCGGCGGTGGACGCGTTTCGTGCCGCCGGTGGCCGCGGCTTGAACGTGACCGCGCCGTTCAAGCTCGATAGCCAAGGCGCAAGCCCTGGCGGCACGGTTCGCCGGGCAGGCCGAGGTGACCGGTGTGGGGTACCAGGACCTGGCGGGCCAGCAGTTTGACGTGGTGTTCAATGCCACATCGGCCAGCCTGCGCGCCGAGTTGCCCGCGGTTCCGGCGGCAGTTTTTGGCACCGGTTGCCTGGCCTACGAACTGGCGTATGGCAAAGGCTTGACGCCGTTCTTGCGGCTCGCGCACAACTCGGGCGCCAACCAATTGGCCGACGGCGTGGGTATGCTGGTCGAGCAGGCGGCAGAAGCTTTCGCCTGGTGGCGTGGCGTGCGGCCCGACACGCGCCTGGTAATCGACAAGATAACCGTGCCGCTGGTCTGATTGGGCGTACGCGACAACTGGCAAGGCCATGATAGGCAACCACCATCGGTTGACCCAAACATGACGGCCAGTGAAAGCTGCTACAGCGCCAGCCGACTCAGAGGCGGATTGGCTGCCAGGTCAAGATGGGGTGGTCGAAGAGCTTTACCGGCGTGGCGCGCGTTGGCTGGCCGGTGGCGCTTTGGAACGTTGAATTAGCCGGGTGGCCTTCGCCGCTGCCAGCCCGGTGTCCTCGTGGCGCACGAACCGGGCCACCATTTCGACAATGCTGT
>JANNGR010000155.1:0-2525 GCA_031403955.1 Betaproteobacteria bacterium | reverse complement strand
TCGCGTAGCGAAAGTGGCGGTACGGTGATGGCGTAATCGCGGTCCAGCGCAAATCCGCTCTGATCCGGGACCGCCAAATATTGGGAGACTGAATCTTGGCTGACGACAAACCGGTGCGAAGCGTGGTGTACCAGGTCAGGGTCGAGTTCGGCGACTGCGACCCGGCGCGTATCGTCTGGTTCCCCAACTTCTTTCGCTGGATCGACGCCGCTTCACGCAACTTCTTTCACCAATGCGGCGTGCCGCCGTGGCACGAGCTTGAGAAAACCCACGGCCTGATTGGTACGCCGCTGGTTGACACCAAGGCGCGCTTCGTCAACACCGCCAGTTACGGCGCCACGCTGGACGTGTTTACCAGCGTGCCGCAGTGGCGCGGCAAAAGTTTTGTGCAGCACCACCGAGTGATGCGTGGTGACGTATTGATCATGGAATGTGATGAGGTGCGCATATTCGCGGCGCGGCGTGATGGCAGCGCAACCGGCATCCGCGCGGTCGCGATCCCAGCCGATATCCGCGCCTTGTGCGGATATTGATACCTACCACACCCGTGACAGATAACGACCATGGATGGGCGTCGCTTATGCCCCTGACGAGTTGGCACCAGTGGCTGTGCGAAACTCGCAACGACTTCAGGATTCGCCCATGCTGTACGCCACGCTCAAGATACTGCACCTTTTGTCCATCATCGTGTGGGTCGGTGGCATGGCATTCACGCTGTTTTTTCTGCGCCCGGCGGTGACCATGCTGGAACCTCCGGCACGTATTGGATTGATGCACGTTGTGCTGCGCCGCTTTTTTGGCGCAGTGGTGGCGTCGATTGTTGTCGCGCTGGCCAGTGGCATCTGGATGATGGCAATTTTCTCCAGCCAGGCGGCGCAATCCGGTGCCAGCGTCAACATGCCGCTGGGCTGGACCGTGATGGCTGCCCTGGGCGTGTTGATGATGGCGATTTTTGGCCATATCCGTTTTGTGCTTTTCAAACGCCTGCAAATTGCCGTGACCGCCAGCAATTGGCCCGCCGGTGGCGCCGCGCTGGCCGCCATACGTACCTGGGTACAAATCAACCTGCTGATTGGCGTGGTTATCGTAGCGGTCGCGGCAAGCTGACACTGACCATCACGACGTGTCTGCCAGGCTTAGGTAGCCAGTAGCGAATAAGGCCCACCACGTTCCAGCGCCTTGCGGTAGGCGGGACGGGCCTGGAAGCGCTTGACCCAGGCGTCGATATTTGGATAGGCGGCGCGCAAGCCGCGAGCTGCTTCGCCGACAAAACTCATCTGGATATCGGCCCCGGTAAGTTCGTTGCCCACCAGCCATTGCCGGCCCTGCAACGACTGGTTCACATAACCCAGGTGGTTGGCAATCTCGCTGTCGATGCGCGGCGCCAACGGCGCACCGGCCTCGCCCAGACGCGACACATAGAGCTTTAGCAACAGCGGCAACATGGCCGAACCTTCGGCGTAATGCATCCATTGCTGGTAGGTATCAAACTCCGGCCAACCGGTGGAAGGCTGCAATCGTCCAGCGCCGTAGTGCCGGATCAGGTAGTCCACAATCGCGCCCGACTCAATCAAGGTCTGCGCGCCATCGGTTATCACCGGTGACTTGCCAAGCGGATGTACCGCCTTGAGTTCGGGTGGCGCGAGCCGGGTGGTAGCGTCGCGCTGGTAGTGTTTGATCTCGTACGGCTGGCCAAGCTCTTCAAGCAGCCATAACACACGCTGCGAGCGCGAATCGTTCAGATGGTGCACAACAATCATTGGAGCTCCTTTGTGTTAGGGGTCACTCAACCGTTGCGGGCTTGCGAATAGCCCGATCGGAATGGTTCGTCCATCATGCAGACCGGCCGCGAGTCTGCGCGGCATGAAAGTGTCTGGCACCGGTGGGATCAAGTCTGAGGTTCGCAAATCAGTATAAGCGTTTGCACCCACCGGGTGACATCACGCCTTCAGCGCCAGCGTGGCGACGACCTTGATGCCAAGCTGCGCGGGAACAGTCACAACCAGACGCAACCAGCCGCCGAAATTGCTGACGCGCGCAAAACTCAAACTGTCGGGTTGCGCGAGAATTTTCAGCTCGGCGCCTTCGTCCACCCAATGCAGCCCGTCGGGCGAAATCTGAACCCGCGCCAGCGCGGCGCCACTGCCCGCACCAACATCGCTACCGGTCACTTCCATCACCAGCACGAAGAAAACCGCTTCAGCGGCCCAGGCGGCTTCGTAGGGTTCGGTTTGCACCGACTGTTCCCACAACTCACCACGGGCGATTACCGCCGTGTAGGCATTACGCATCAAGCTCGACATATCAAAACTCCCCTGACAGAAGCACGCTATCGAGGTAGAAAAAGGCCTTGGCGGACATATTGGCCTGGTTATAGAAGATCCTCCCGAACTGATCACGATCAGGGAAAACCTCCTCCTGCCGGGGGAGAAACACTCCGCCGGAATCGACCAGATAAATACAGGGGAGATGGTTAGCCTCTGCAATCTCCTGTGCGCGGTGTTGTTTTTTTTGGGTTTGGGGTT
>JANNGR010000154.1:0-14427 GCA_031403955.1 Betaproteobacteria bacterium | reverse complement strand
ACAGCGCGGCTAAGCTGGGCCGCCGTGTCCCAAACGGATCACTCGCGTGCCGATGATGTCATGCCGGGACGAGATTGATGCTTGCCTGCACTTCATTCCAGGGAGCCGTCAACCGCCGGCCATCCCGCACCAGAAGGCCGCCAGCCTCGAGCGCGCGCACATCCTGATGCACGTTCTTGTAGTCGCGCCCCAGTGAAGCGGATAAGTCGCGCATACTCGCTGCGCCATGCTGCCGCACATGGCGCAACAATTCAAGCCTGCGCGGAGACAGCGTCTCGGTCATGGCCTGGAAACTCAGGAACGTGACATGTGCCTCATCGACGGCCTCACCCACTTCCGAACGATGCCAGGCCTCGATAAAGCGACCGCCCATTTCCGCCAAGCCGTCAACATGCACTTGAATCTTCTTTGTCATGACGCTTTTCCTTTCCCTAAGATGCGCGCTTGACGCAGCAATTCCTGAAACAGCGCGGCGGATTCAGCCGGCTTCTCGAGTGTCGGCAAATGGCCGCAGCCTGCCAGCACTTTCAAACGCGCGTGCGGCAGGCCCCTGGCCAGCGCCTGGCCATAGGCAAGCGGCGCCAGTGCATCGTCTTCGCCCCATAACAGCAGTGTCGGCATTGTCAGCAAGCCGAGGCGCTGGCTTGCGTCCGCTCGCGTGGCGGCGGCTCGTGCCTGGGCCGCCCCGGCCGGGCCGCCTATGCGCTGCGCCATCGCTTTGTAGATGGCCGCCGCAGCCGTAGCACTCTTGTGAACGACCAGGCCACTGAGCCGGTCGATCACGCGCTCTGTATTGGCCTCCAAGGCGGCCGCGAGATCGGGCCCGCCAGACTGCGCTGGTGCCGCGTTACAGCCCATCAGCCACAGTGCCGTGACACGCTGCGGGGCGGCCAAGGCTACTTCGAGGGCCAGATTGCCGCCATAGGAGGTGCCGACCAGCGCAAACCGCGGCGGAGCACGCGACAGGATGTCGGTCACGCTGTCGGCCAGGCTGGGCATTGGCGACAACATCACCTGGGCCTGGACGGCAGCGCCAAGATCGGCGATCACGTCGCGGTACAACGCCTCGTCGCAGAGCAGGGCGGGTATAAAAATAACGGGGGTGGGGGTGGCGGTCATGGGCATTGTGTGAGGATCGTGTCAGGATCGTGTCAGGGTACCGATTGTCCGGCAGCGTCGCGTTGCGTTCGCGCTTGCGGCCGGGCCGCTCTGAAAGGCTCAGCTCGCTCAAAGCCGCTCGGTGGATTACATGTCGTCGGAAATCCGTCCTGCCGCCATCATGTTCGGGAAGTTGATATTGCTGCTGGGTAGCGCGGGGAACATCGACGTATCGGCCACCCCAGCCCCTACTCGCCGCGCAGACGACCCCAGGGCTTGGTGATTGGGGCAGGATCGTTGTCGGCGCCCATGCGGCAGGTGCAGCAGGGGTCGGGCCGCCGCCGCTGGGGACCGCTTAGGGTCGGCGCATCCCATACCGCCCGGCCCAGATGAGGCACTTCGCAGGCTCATGGCCAATCTGAGCTAATCCACGCTACTTTCAAACAAGTAATGTGAATAATAAACTCCTGCCATGACCCTCAACGCTTCGGAGCGCATCCTCGAACTCGCGCGGAACCAGCGGCTGCTGGGCAGCTCGGACGTTCGCGCGCAAGGCGGGTCCGCACAACTCCTGCAGAAGCTGCACCAGGCAGGCAAGCTCCAGCGGGTCGCACGCGGCGTGTACAGCCTGCCACACCATTCGCCGACCGAACACCAGACCCTGGCCGAGGTCTGTCAACGCCTTCCCAAGGCCGTGATCTGTCTGCTGTCGGCCCTGCAGTTCCACGAGATCGGAACCCAGCTGCCCAACGCCGTCTGGATTGCGCTGCCAGAAGGCACGCAGACACCGGCGGTGACCTACCCATCGCTGCGCATCGCCAGGCTGCGCGGCACCGCATACACCGAGGGCATGGAGACGGTCATGGACCAGGGCACGCCGATCCGCGTTTATTGCATCGCCAAGACCATCACCGATTGCTTCAAGTTCCGCAACAAGGTGGGGCTCGACGTCGCTCTCGAAGCGCTCAAGGACGCATGGCGCCAGCGTCGTGTCGCGATGGAAGACCTTACGCGTTTCGCCCGAATCAACCGCGTCGAGCGTGTGATGCAGCCTTACCTGGAAGCCATGGTGGCATGAGCACCGCCGGGCCGTTCCCAAGGGCGACAACGAAGTTGCGGCGCAGACTCACAATTGCGCGAAGCGCTTGTGATGTCGTAGCCAATACCGCAGTGCGCTGCACGAAGCTCCAATGACCGCCAATCGAAGCGCCTCCGTGCTGGCACGCCTGCTCGACCTGGCAAAACGGCGCGGCGACAACTACAGTGACTCCCGACGCGCCAATCGTTGCCTACCCTGCTCTGCTGCCGGACTGGGGCTCGCCGACCCTGCGGGTCTACCCCGTCTACACGGTGATCGCCGAAAAGTACCACGCCATGGTTCAGGCACCCAGCCTGCCAGAGGTCATTAACCGGCTCTACATCCTGCTGTGGCCCGCAACGCAGGTGGCGATGGCGAACTCCGGCGCGACCGCCACGTGGAGTCCGGAACACCTGAACTGGATCTAGGTCACGAGTGCAGCGCACAAAGACGCATTTTTTGGACAAAACCGCTCCATATGTGGCACTCGATGGACATTGCCTCCAAGATTTAGCCGTGAGCGCCCGTTTATGGACACTCTGCCCGAGATCCAGTTCAGCCAAGCCGCGGACCACGCAAGTCCCGGCGTTTGCGCGGGCTAGCTACCGATGGGCAGCGACGCAAGCTCGACGCGGGCGCCTACACGGCCAATCTGGGCGCGCCAGCGGGGATCGCTGGTGCGGCGCCACTGGCGTGCCATCGTGGGCCAATTGATGCCGCGCTGAATCAGATGTTGGCAAAACATGCCGTCATCGCAATCACCGATGGGAGCAACGACTCCGTTCGCGCGCGTTACAGCCCCATCTCCTTGGCAATAATGCTGCGTTGTATCTCGTTTGTACCGCCGCCAACCATGCCGTGTTTGGCCTCGCGGAAATAGCGCTCCATGTCCATCTCGGGTAGCTGCGCGTAGCCGCCCAGTGCCTGCATGCCGTTGAACGCGATTTTGTACAGCGTGTCGGCGGCGAACACCTTGGCCATCGACACTTCCTTCATGGCGCGTTCGCCGCGGGACATCTTCGACGCCGCCGAATAGGTCAGCAGCCGGGCTGCTTCGATCTCGCATTCGTTTTCAGCCATGCGGTGCTTTAGCACCTGGAACGAGGACAGGCTGCGGCCGAACTGCTTGCGCTCCTTGGTGTAGCGGATGGTGTCGTCCAGAGCCGTGCGTGCGTTGCCCAGGTAGGAGGCCGCCAGGCTCAGGCGCTCGTGTTCCAGGTGTTCGCCGATATAGGCCCAGCCTTTGCCCAGCTCGCCGATTAGGTTCTCCTTCGGCAGCCGCACGTTGTCCAGGTAGAGCTGGGTGGTGCCCAGGCTGCGGCGCACGATGGTGTTCAGCTTGGTGACCGTCAGCCCCTTGGTGGTGTTGGGCAGCAGGAAGAGACTCAGGCCCGCATAACGCTCTTCGCCGGTGCGCGCCATCAGCACGATGGTGGCGTCCGGCAGATGCGCTCCCGAACAAAAGGTCTTGCTGCCGTTCAGCACCCATTCGTCGCCCTCTAGCACCGCCTTGGTCCGGGCCGCTGCGGCATCGGAGCCCGAACCCGGTTCGGTGATGGAGATCGAAAACGTCTTCTCGCCACGCAGGAAAGGCGGCAGGTACTGCTGTTTTTGCGCGGGGGTGCAGTGCTTGGAAATATTGGTGGCCGTGAACATCGACGTCATGATGCAGGCCGCCGTGTCGAGGCTGTACTTGGCGATGGCCTCGCAGAAAATCGCGAACATGACCGGGTCGGTTTCCACCCCGCCGTCCTTCTCCGGCAGCAACAGACCGAGCCAGCCTTGTTGGCCCATCTTCTTGAACACCTCCCACGGGAACTCGCGCTTGGCGTCATGTTCGCGCGTGTACTCCCGGCCTACCTCCTTCTCCATGAAGTTATTGAGGGTGTCCTGCCACATGCGGTGTTCTTCGTCAAGTCGGAAATCCATTTTTTGCCTCTTGAAGCTGTGATGCAACCGTCATTCGGGCTCGATGCCCGACTCTTTCACCAGCCGCGTCCATTTGATTACTTCCTGCTGGACCCAGGTGCTGAATTCGGCAACGCGCATGGGACTCGGCTCCGCGCCCAGGTCGAGGAGACGGGTACGGACCTCGGGCAGGTTCAGTACCTTGGTGACTTCGGTGTTCAGCTTTTCCACCACCGGCCGTGGCGTGCCTGCCGGGGCGAACAGGGCGATCCAGCCGGACAGGTCGTAGTCCGGCACGCCGCTTTCGGCGATGGTCGGGAGATCCGGCATCAAGGCACTGCGCGCCTTGGAAGTGACGGCGATTGGGCGCAGGGTACCGGCCTTCAACTGCCCTTGAGCGGCAGCGATGTCGGTGAACATCATTTGTACGCGCCCTGCGATCACCTCCGTCATCGCTGGCGGATTGCTCTTGAAGGGCACCCGCAGCAGCTTCCAGCCGACCTGACGCGCCAGCGACTCGCTCATCACCACGCCGCTGGCATTGCCGGTGGCCAGTGTCAGCTCGTTCGTCTTGCCGAAGGCGATCAGCTCGCGCATGTTTTTCACCGGCACGTTCGGGTTGGTCACGATGATGCTGGTGAACACCGCCACCCGGGTGATGGGCTCGAAGTTTTTGATCGGGTCGTAGCGCAGGTTCTTTTGCAGCGCGGGATTGGCACCGTGCGTGGAATTGGTGCCCATAAACAGCGTGTAGCCATCGGCCTTCGCCTTCGATACGAATTCCGCCGCAATCGACCCGTTGGCGCCCGGCTTGTTGTCTATCACCACCGGCTGGCCCAGCGCCTCGCCCAGCTTCTGCCCCAGCAGGCGGGCGCCGACGTCAGTGCCGCTGCCCGGTCCAAATGGCACAACGATGGTGATGGGGTGGGATGGATAAGCCTCCTGCGCTCCCGCCAGGGATGTAATGCCCCAGGAAGCCAGTCCTAGAACGGTCGCAGCCAGTAATTTCTTCACGTTCAGTCTCCTTGTGTCAATAAAAAAATAGGGTGCCCATCCGGCCCGCGCCGGATCAGACGACTGCCTACGTTCGAAGTTGCTCGATTTCGTCGGCGTTCAGGCCAAACCAGTCGCCATAGACCTGGCTGGAGGGGCGGTTGCCGCGCCGCTTGTTCAACCATGCTGCCCGCCTGCGGTCAGTTTTTCTGGAAGGCCGCCGGCCGCTTTTCCCGGAAGGCCAGGGCGGCCTCCTTGGAGTCCGGGTGCGTAGAGATGATGGCCGTGGCATACGTCTCCACGTGGTAGCCGTCGTCGCGGTTCATTTCTTCCGTCAGGTTGATGACCTCCTTCATCAGGCGCACGCTGGCGGGGCTCTTGGCGCAGATCTCGTCGGCCATCCGCAGCGCCGCCTCCACCACCTGTTCTCTGGGAACGACCTGCCGCACGACGCCCAGGCGCTCCAGGTACGCGGCGTCCACGCGCCCACCGGTCAGCGCCATCCAGCGCATTAGCTTCTCCGGAACCACGCGTGAAAGCGGCTTGGTTCCACCCATCACGCCGACATTTATCTCCGGCAAGCCGAAGGTGGCGGTGTCGGCGGCGACGATGATGTCGCACTGGCACACCATGACGAGGCCGCCGCCGAGCGCATAACCGTTGACGGCGGCGATCACCGGCACGCGGTTGCGGCGAATTGCATCGAACACCTGGCGGATCACGCGGGTGCGGTCCAGCGCCGAGGCCGCATCCATCGCTCCCAGCTCCCCCACGTCGCCCCCGGCGACAAAGGCCCGGTCACCCGCGCCGGTAAGGACAACGCAGCGGATGTCGGGATCGTCGTCGACCGATCGCAGCGCCGCCAGCAGCTCACGGTGAGCCTCCAGCGTCATGGCGTTTAGCGGTGGCCGATCGATCGTGATTAGCAGGACATGAGGGTGTTCCTGTGGGCGCGTTGTCTTGATCACCAATCGATCCTTTTTATGGTCTGATAATTGAACTGTCGTATGATAAACATTGCCATTGCACCTTGTAAAGGTCTGAAGTGACCCAGCTGAAGCTTGCACCGATCGAGGTGCAGAAAACCTCAGATGTGCTCGCGAGCGAACTGCGGCGGCAAATTCTGAGTGGTGTCCTGCCTCCCGGGGCGTCGCTCCCGGTGGAGCGTGACCTCATCGCGCAGAGCGGTTTGAGCCGTTCCTCGGTGCGGGAGGCGCTGCGTATCCTGGAAGCCGAAAGTCTTGTCAGCACCCGGCCCGGACGCACCGCGCTTTGCAACACATTTCCCAATGCGCCGCTGGTGCTCGACCTATGAAGCAAGCGCGTCTGACGCCCGCGTTAGCCGCGCGCAACCCTTCGCCCAACCATAGTCCCCACTTCGCCAGGAGCATTTCAGATGGCCATCGACTTCACGCTTGAGAACCATGTCGCTACCGTCACGATCAACCGCCCCGAGCGCATGAACGCGATGGACGACCTGGCCACCGGGCTACGCCTGGAGCAGATCATGCTGCGCCTGCTGCAATCCTCGCAGGACGTGGCGCAAGGCACAACCGCCTTCGCCCAGAAGCGCGCTCCATCTTTCACGGATAACTAGCCATGCATGTCAACTATGAGCTGCGCGGTGGGCTGGCAATCATCACGCTCGATCGCCCCGAAAAGATGAACGCCTTGACGGTCGAAATGCGCGAGGCGCTTGGCACCTACTTCGAGACCGCCGCACGCGACCCAGCGGTGCGCGCGGTGCTGCTGCGCGCAGCGGGCAAGGCCTTCTGCGCCAGCGGCGACGTCGGCAAGATGGGTGATTTCACGGCGGCCAGCGGCCAGCAGCTCCTGAAGCTCGCACAGCGCATGGTGCGCAACCTGGCGAACATCGAGAAGCCGGTGGTTGCCGCCGTGCGGGGAGCGGTGGCTGGCATCGGCTGGAGCATGGCGCTAGCCTGTGACGCGGTGATAGCGTCCGACACCGCGCGCTTCACGCAGGTGTTTCGCCATGTCGGGCTGGCGCCCGATGGTGGCGCGATCTACTTCCTGACGCAGCATCTCGGTGTGCAGCGGGCCAAAGAGCTGGTCTATTCCGGGCGGCGCATCGACGCACAAGAGGCGCTGGGACTCGGGCTGGTCAACCGGGTGCTGCCCGACGACGAGCTGGATGCGGTGGCCTTTGAGTACGCGCGCGATCTCGCCAGCGGCCCGACCTTCGCCCTTGGCGTGGCCAAGAAAATGTTCAAGCTGATGTACCAGCCAGACCTGGAAACGCTGCTCGACGCCGAGGCCTGGGCCCAGGGTTTGACGCTGCTGACGGATGATCACAAGGAAGGGGTGCGGGCGTTCTTCGAGAAACGCAAACCCAGGTTTCAGGGCACCTGACACGGAGGACATGATGGAGCACACCAAGACGACCGCGCAGACGGCCTGAGGTCGCCGCTGTTCGTTCCCGGCGACTCCGAGAGGAAGATCGGCAAAGCGCAGGGGACCACACCCGCATCCGCGTGTTTGGCCAGGGCATGATCGGCGCCGACGACGAACCGAAGTAGGGCCGTTGCCGCGTACGGCCGTCAGGCCAGGTACACGGCCTGCAGCGAAACCCGCTTCTTGCCTGCCGATCGCTGATCTTCACGCCTCCTTGTAAACCCCCTTGGCTTTGGCGGCATGTGTGGCGATGACATCCATCAGCGCAGGACTCAGGCAGTCGTAGGGCTCCAGCCCCTTGTCGCGCAGCGTCTGACGGATGTCCGCCATCTTTGACGGCGCAGTGCCGCTCTCGATGACGGAAGAAACGAAAGCCGCAAAACCGGGCCCGTCCCAACCCTGCTGGGACGACAATTCGGGGTGGAAGAAGTCGAACCCGTGCAGCGGATGGTCCTTGTTGTCGATCCGGCCAAACATGTGCGTGCCGCAGGCGGTGCAGGCGTGGCGCTGGATGGCCGCCTTCTCGTCCACCACCTTGAGCTTGTCGCCGCGTGCGCTGACGGAAAGCTTGTCGCGCGGTACCACGCCTACCACGGAAAACAGCGCACCTTTGGGCTTCCAGCATTTGGTGCACCCGCAAGCGTGGTTGAACGCCACCTGCGCGCCGATTTTCACTTCGACCTTGTCCGTGGCGCACTGGCACTGCAAGGTGCCCCCTGCAAAACCTTCGGCGCCCCGGCTGACGCCCCGGTCCACGGTGGGATGAATTGCTGTAGCCATTCTGGTCTCCTGTGTGGCGTGACCAACACGCCTTGTTGTGCACGGAACAGCCGCGCGCCCGGCCCGCCGCGGCGAGCGATATCTGCGTTAGGGGCGGCATGCACCGCGCCCATGATTGGTCAATAGTGGATGACGGTGCGGATCGACTTGCACTCGTGCATCAAGTGGAAAGCCTCATTGATCTGGTCCAGCGGCAGTGTGTGGGTAACAAAGGGGTCGAGATCGATGCGGCCGGCCATCGCGTCTTCCACCATGCCCGGCAGCTGCGTGCGGCCTTTGACGCCGCCGAAGGCCGTGCCGCGCCAGACCCTGCCGGTGACCAGTTGGAAAGGACGCGTGCTGATCTCCTGCCCCGCGCCGGCCACGCCGATGATGATACTTTCGCCCCAGCCCTTGTGGCAGCACTCCAGCGCAGAGCGCATCACCTGCACGTTGCCGATGCATTCGAAGCTGAAGTCGACACCGCCGTCGGTTATCTCGACGATGACTTCCTGTATCGGCTTTCCATGGTCCTTGGGGTTGATGCAGTCGGTGGCGCCCATGGTGCGCGCGAGACCGAATTTGTCGGCGTTGGTGTCGATGGCAATGATGCGCCCGGCCTTGGCCTGCCGCGCGCCCTGGACCACCGCCAGGCCGATGCCGCCCAGGCCGAATACGGCCACGCTGTCGCCTGCCTTGACCTTGGCGGTATTGTGGACCGCCCCGATACCCGTCGTCACTCCGCAGCCGAGCAGGCAGACCTTGCCGGGATCGGCCTTGGGGTTGATTTTGGCCAACGAGATTTCGTTGACCACGGTGTACTCGCTGAAGGTGGAGCAGCCCATGTAGTGGAACACCGGCTGGCCCTGGTAGGAAAAACGCGAAGTGCCGTCGGGCATCAGCCCCTTGCCTTGGGTGGCGCGCACCTTCTGGCACAAATTGGTCTTGCCGGAAAGGCAGAACTTGCACTCGCGGCATTCGGCGGTGTACAGCGGGATCACATGATCGCCAGGCTTGAGGGATGTCACGCCTTCGCCTATTTCCACCACCACACCCGCGCCTTCATGGCCCAGCACGGCCGGAAAGATGCCTTCCGGATCGTCGCCCGAGAGCGTGAAGGCATCGGTGTGGCATACGCCGGTGTGGCTGATCTTGACCAGTACCTCTCCTTTGCGGGGAGGCTCGACATCGATCTCGACAATCTGCAAGGGTTTACCGGCTTCAAACGCGACGGCGGCTCTGGATTTCATGGCCGGGTGCTCCTGGTTTGCTTTTGGTCAATGCCCAATGCGCGATAGGAAAGTCGCGCGGGTAGGGGTCGTGCAATCGTATCAGTTCTCGTTGTTGCTGATGACGGGATTTGCCGTCTTCAAGCGCCCCCCTCTGGCGGTTCTCTGACGAGGTGCGGTCCTGGCCAGGCATGGGCGCCGGCTGTCATTTGCTCACGAGCCGCCAACGTAGTGCCAACCGATTGATTGCGGCGTCGCACTGGCGGCATTACAATCCATCAAAATGTAAGGAAGTTCAAATGGTCGAATCCACCATCACCGCGAAGGGGCAAACTACCGTTCCTCTTCAAATCCGGCAGATCATCGGTGCCGAAGTTGGTACACGTTTGGTATGGCACGCCATGCCGGACGGGACCCTAATCGTTCGCGCAAAAACCAAGTCTGTGCTGGATTTGGCGGGAACACTCAAGGCGCCGAAAGGCAAACGGGTTGCGGTTAAAGACATGCATGCCTGGCGCTGATGGCAGCGCTCGACACCAATATCCTGGTTCGTTTTCTCGTCGAGGACGACGCGGCGCAACTTGCCGCTGCCCGCAGGCTCATCTCCAGGTGCGTGCGAACGGGCGAAACACTGTACATACCCGTGACTGTCTCGTTGGAGCTTGAATGGGTTCTGCGCTCGAACTTCGGTTTTGGCAAGGAGGCCGTCCTACACACCTTTTCCCAGCTTCTGTCTGCATCAGAGCTGACTTTCGAATTGGAAAGTGCGATCGAGATTGCCTTGGCCCTGTACGGCCAGGGTGGGTCTGACTATTCCGATTGTCTGCACGTTGCGTTGGCCCGTGTTGCGGGTGAGCAACCTCTGTGGACATTCGATAAGGCTGCTGCCAAGCTGGACGGGGCGCGTTTGCCGTGACCCGGTCGATCCGCGCCGCGCTGATGCCTATGCTTATGCCCCACAGGAAAATCGACTTGCGTTTTACGTCGCGCGCTTTTTGGCCGGCTTGGTCCATTTCTCCCCTGCGATTGCCGCATTGCGACCGACCTTGTCCCATGCCGCCTGAGCAGCCGCGGCGCTGGCTGATGCAGCCCGCTTCTCGAAGAATCGGGCGGTCTCCATGGCACTGATTTTCTCGGCAATCGCCACCACAAAAAACTGGTTCATCGTGGTGTCGTCGGTGGCCGCAATCCGCTTGGCGGCCTGTTTGAGCGACTCGGGCAGACGCAGGGCGTAGTTGCTCATGATTTCATTTCCTTCGATGTCTTTCGACCGAGGTGTCGCGCTGCGGTCAATGGGGTCACTGCCTGCCTACGGTCCGCCGGCCTCCGGCGCCGGGTTTACCTGCGGCTAGCCCTGCCCGGCGATCTGCGTGCGCAGCCGCTCCTCCTGCTCGCGCAGCTCCGGCGTAAAGGCCTCGCCGAAGTCCTCGGCTTCGAAGACCTGCCGGATCTCGATCTCCGACTCCCCCAGCATCGGGTTGGGGCAGCGCTTGACCCAGGTTATCGCCTCCTGCAGCGAGGCGCACTTCCAGATCCAGAAGCCGGCGATCAGCTCCTTGGTCT
The DNA here is from genome assembly GCA_031403955.1 of Betaproteobacteria bacterium. Lineage (GTDB taxonomy): Bacteria > Pseudomonadota > Gammaproteobacteria > Burkholderiales > Burkholderiaceae_C > CAISIP01. The sequence goes on along the minus strand of JANNGR010000154.1, from coordinate 3,387 downwards.
CGGCGAACGGCCCGTCGATCACCTTGCGATCCTGGCCCGAGAAGCGCACGCGGGCGCCCTTGGCGCTGGGGTGCAGGCCCTCGCCAGCCTGCATGACGCCGGCCTTCACCAGTTCCTCGTTGAACTGGCCCATCTCGGCAAGCAACTGTTCGCTCGGCATCACGCCCGCTTCGCTGTTGTGGTCGGCCTTGACAAGTACCATGAATCGCATGTCGTTCTCCTTGCGTGGGGTTTCGGAATAACTTCGGGCATAAAGCTAGCTGACGTGTCCTGGTCAACAGTCTTTTTCAAGACACCACCTGGTAATACAAGTTCTGCGGGTGTTTGGCTTGCGCAAAAAAGAACCAGCGCTCCGCTATCAGGCCCGGCGCCTGCACCAGCGCGCCCAGTATCCAGGGCAGGCCGGTCTGGCTGGCGAGGCCCCATACCGCGCACAGCGCGGGCAACACAAACGTCAGTACCTGAAAACCGACTTTGACGTTTCTAAGGGTCGCTGACTTGGCCCCATGAAAAAACTCGCGTGTATTGAATGCCCCAGCCGACATGCCCATGGACTTCTGCACCAGGGTTGCAGATTGGATACCGGTGGCCGATTGCAATGTGGACTTGTGTTTTAGCCCTGCATTGCGGCGCAACGCCAGCGTGCGCGTTGCCCACGCCAGCAAGGTGACCACCAGCGCACTGGGGCCGGCGGCCTGTAGCAAGCCCGACTCGCCAGCCAGTGCAGCCAGCGCGCACGCCAGCATCAGACCCGACGACAAGCCGATCAGCGTGAAGTTGACGATGGTCAGCGGATGCGCCCACTCCTCGATAAAACGCAGGCAGGCGTAGATCATGGCGGTGCAATACCACAGGAGAAGGGCGCCGGCCAGCAGCAGCACCGGCAGCAGCCACGACCATGGTGCGCCAGCGCCGGCGCGCAACGTCAGCCACCACAACGCTACCAAGCCAATGAACGCGGGCAACACGATCACCTCACGCGACATCCACGAGGTGCGCCACATCAGCACCGCACGCCAGGCGCGCGTCTTGCGGCCCAGGTGCAGGAACGATGCCGCAAGGCCTGCCAGCAGCAGCACTTCGGCAACACCCAATGCCGTCACCACGAAGCCGGGCGCGAGCGCCACACCCGACAACACGGCCAGCGCCAACAGCACCACCAGGCCTTGCGCCGCGCCGGCCAGGGTGGTAAAAAACAGAATGGAAAACGCCGGATGCATGGCCGAGTCAGTGTTCCGCGCCAGGCGTGACGCGCCGCGGCAAATACTGGTTGGCCGGCTGGGTTTCCCATTCAGGCATCAGCGCGTAGCCGCCGCGTTCACGAATCGCCTTGGACACTTCCGAGTCCGGATCCTTCACGTCGCCGAACAGGCGCGCGCCGGTCGGGCAGGCGCTCACACACGCGGGCTTGCGCTCCGCCGCTGGCAGATGTTGGTCGTAGATACGGTCCACGCACAAGGTGCATTTGGTCATCACCTGGCGTTCTTGATCCAACTCACGCGCGCCGTAGGGGCAGGCCCAGGCGCAGTATTTGCAGCCAATACATTTGTCGTAGTCGACCAGCACAATGCCGTCCTCCTTGCGTTTGTAGCTGGCTCCTGTGGGGCACACCGGCACACACGGCGGGTCTTCGCAGTGCAGGCAGCTTTTTGGGAAATGGATGGTTTCGGTGTCGGGGAAGGTGCCGGCCTCGTAGGTCTGGACCCGGTTGAAGAAGGTGCCGGTCGGGTTGGCGCCGTAAGGCTGGACGTCGGCCAACGGCCCGGCACTGCCGGAAGTGTTCCACTGTTTGCAGGATGTCACGCAAGCATGGCAGCCGACGCAGACGTTCAGGTCGATCACCAGCGCGAGTTGTTTGGCGAGTGTTTCGCCTTGTTGCGCACGCAAACGCACCGGTGGCGGCGCGCTGGCTTGGGGTCTTGCAGGCGCCGGGGCGGCGACGGCTGCTTGCAGCAAGTCTCGCAGCCACTGGATCATGATTTTTTGCGCCCCGCAAAATAGGTCAATACACTTGCTGCCTTGCCCAGCACACCCGGCGCGGCCGGAACGCTGGCAATCCGCGGGAAGGTCTCCTGCGGTTCCTCTGGATCAGCCGGCCGTATGCGCACCCGCACGTCGTACCAGCCGGCCTGGCCGGTGATGGGGTCGGAGTTGCTGATGGTTTTGCCGCCCTTGGGCACACCCGGCCCGATCGGGAACGGCAGTTGTTCCGATATCAGGTGGTTCAGCAAAAAGCCTTTGCGCGCTTCGTCAGCACCGGGCGCGAGTTGCCAGGCGCCCTCGGCCTTGCCGATCGCGTTCCAGGTCCATACCGTGCCGGGCTCGACCGCCTCGCTGTACCGCAACATGCACCGCACCTTGCCCCACTGGCTCTCGACCCAGCACCAGCCGCCGTCTTCGATGCCCGCCGCCTGTGCGGTGCGCGGGTTCACGTGCAGGTAGTTGTGGCTGTGGATCTGGCGCAGCCACGCGTTCTGCGAGTCCCACGAGTGGTACATCGCCATCGGCCGCTGGGTGATCGCGTTTAGCGGGTATTCGTCAAGATCGGTCGCGTCTTGTTCCAGCGGCGCGTACCAGAACGGCAGCGGGTCGAAGTAGGTGGCGATACGTTCGCGTAGTTCGTCGGGCGGCTGCCGGCCGGCGCTCTTGCCCTGTGCTGCCAGGCTAAAACTCTGCAGCGTGTCGGAATACAGTGCGAGTTGTACCGGGTCGTTCTTCTGGCGCCAGCCTTTGTCTTTTGCGAAGTCCAGGTAGGCGCGGTTCCAGTTGCGCATGTAGTGCATCGATTCGGGCATGTGGTACTGGAACACGCAGTTGTTTTGCGCGTAGACCTCCCACTGCCTGGGGTTGGGTTCGCCGCGCAGGTGCTGGCCGCCGTCCTTGCCGCGCCAGCCCATCAAAAAGCCGATGCCCGGCTGCGGCTGGAAATTGACCACGAAGTCCGGGTAGCCGGTGAACTTGCGCCCACCCTCGGGCGTGGTGAAGGCCGGGAACTTGAGCCTTGACGCGAGTTCGATCAACACCTCCTGGAACGGCTTGCATTGGCCGGTGGGCGGCAACACCGGCACGCGCACCGAATCCACTGGGCCGTCGAACTCCGAGATCGGACGGTCGAGCATGCTCATCACATCATGGCGCTCAAGGTAGGTGGTGTCGGGCAATACCAGGTCGGCGAACGCGACGGTCTCCGAGTGGAACGCGTCACAAACCACCAGGAACGGGATCATGTATTCGCCGGATGCATGCTTGCGATTCAGCATCTCGCGCACGGCCATCGTGTTCATCGAGCTGTTCCAGGCCATGTTGGCCATGAAGATCAGCAGCGTGTCGATGCGGTACGGGTCGCCGCGCACGGCGTTGGTGATGACGTTGTGCATCAGCCCATGC
>JANNGR010000153.1:0-9919 GCA_031403955.1 Betaproteobacteria bacterium | reverse complement strand
TTATCGGCCCGGCAGGAATGCCACTGGAGTGAAGAACGGTCCCGCGGCGACTGGAAGGTGCGCACCGAAACCTACTCAGCCATGACAGCCAGCAAGACGCATTGGCATGTGACGGGCCGGCTGGAGGCGTTTGAAGGCGAGAAAAAAATCCTGACGCGTGAATGGGACCGGAAGGTCAAACGCAGGCTGGTGTAATGGCGCTCATCGCCCGAGCCGGTTGCGCCAGATCACGTACGACTCGTTGGTGAACCACAACTTGCCGTATTTTTGCAGCACTTCGCGGGTGGCCTGAAGGTAACGCGGGTTGCCCATCACCTCCGCCAGCCGTTCGTCGTCAATTTGCGCCACATACACCGCCGCGTTCCAGGCCGCCATCAGCGTCGAAGTGCCGATCGACGACGAAATCTCGGACGGCAGCGTGTGCATCTCGTATTGGTAGAGTGAGCGCTGGTCGGAGTAGGTGTTGAAATTTAGGCCGCGCGCGTGGGCTCCGAGTACCTGCCTGGTTGCCTTGAGAAGCTGATGGCGGTCAGTGATGAACGGGTTTTCGCCCGGCCACACGCGCTGGACGATTTCGAGCCCTGGATCGTTCCCATGCGAATGGAATCCGAGCAACCGCCCACCCGGCCCGAGCGCGCGCGCCAGCGGCGCCAAGACCTTGGCGGCCTTGAATTCGACCGGCGCACTGGCTCGGTACGGCTGTGACGCGATGACCAGGTCGAAATCAGCGCGCACGCCACCCTGCACCGGGCGCACCGCGTCGAGCAGCAACTGGTGGTCTTCGCGGTAGATCACCAGCACCACTGGCCGTTCGTAGGCCAGGCCGCCCGTGGTGTGGCTGATCCTGGCGTTCCAGTGCGCCGCGAGAAAGGGTTGCAGGCCGGTGATCTGTCGATCGAACTGGCCCGAAGTGCCGCCCTTCAGCGCGACCTCGTGCCATTGCAGCGCGCTGGCCGCGGCGAGCGACTTCGGATGCAGCCAGGGCGCCTCGCCGTAGTACATGTTCGTCATGACCAGCACGGTCGATGGATGCTCGTAAAAGCGGTCGGGCATTTTCTCCAGCGCCAGGCGAACGTCCTCCAGGCTGATTTCCTTGCCAACCACATAGAACGGCACGTTCGGCATGCGATCGTGCATGCTGCGCAACACCCGCGTCAGCACCGTGCCGTCACCGACCCCGGCGTCGAACAGGCGAAACGCGGGCGGACGCGGCTGGATGTTCGCAAGCTCCATGTCGATACGCCGCGCCACCACCCATTTCTCGGCGCAGGTATTGACGAACAGCAGGTACTTCTGCCGGTTGTCATAGAAGCGAAAGTTGGATGGCGCGCCAGCGGCGGCAACCGGGGCCGTAGGCGCGCTGTCGCGCCGGGCGCGTTTCGATGCGGTCTTGCCGGCTGATTTGGTGGCGGCCTTCATTTGGGCGGTGTTCTCGGGTTTGGGGTTGGTGGCGGATCTGAGCGCGCCCGGCAATTTGCCGGACGGCGTGCGCAACGGTGCGAACGGTTGACCAATGCAGTAGAAGCCTTTTGCGTCCCACTTGCAACTGATGCGGAATCGGTGGAACACATCCCATTCTGACGTCAACGGGTCGCGGTTCTGCCGGGCAAGGTAGTCGCGGCAATTGCCACCAGGATCAGCGCGCCGCCCCAATACACGGCGGTCGCCGGCAGTTCACCGTGCACCAGCCAGACCCAGAACGGGTTCAGGAAAGCGTCGGCCATCGTGATCAGGACCATTTGCACCGCGGACACGTACCGCGCGCCACGCATGTACAGCAGCATTGGCACGGCAAGTTGCAACGTGCCCATCAGCAACAAGCTAAGCAGTGATGCCCAGCTGATCGGAGCCAGGCCAACGGTTGCGGCGACGGCTACAAAAACGCTCAAACCCCCGGCCATCAACGCCGGCTCCATGCCCAGCGCCTTGTAGCGCCGCAGCGCCACGCTCTGGCCGGCAAAACTAAGTGCGACGCCCAGCGCCACCAGTGCGCCCGCAAAACCGCTGACCGAGGCATTACGCTCGCCCAGTGCGATGGCCACCACACCGCCCATCGCCACCCCGATCGCCAGGTAAAAAACAGGCCGCGTACGTTCTCCCAGCCAGACCCGGGCCAGCAAGGCGGCAAACAGCCCGGATGTCGCACCCACACAGGAGACCGCTGCCACGCTGGCCATTTGCATCGCAACGATATACAGCGACGAACCAACGGCGAAAAAACTGGCCGAAATCAACAGGGCGACCGGGTCGGTTTGCCGAAAAAGCGCGCCCACAACAGGCCCGTAAAACAGTACGCTCCAGACCAGCAGTGCCAGCCCCATTCCAAGACCGCGCCAGGCATTAAACGTCCAGGGGTCGACTGCGGGCAACCAGCGCACGAATACACCGCTCAGGCTCCAGAACAGCGTGGCACCCGACACCAGCAAAACACCTTTGACTTGGGGGTGCAAAATGTTGCGTTCCGGTCTATTCAGCGCTTGGGAGCAGGGCTCAGCGCAGTTGCTCGGGCGTAACAATGATCCAGTTGCGATCGGCGGTAACCGGAACACCATGCGCCTGCTGCGCGGCAGCGTGGTGGGCCTGCATGGCGTGGATCTTGTCGCGGTGACTAAGCTCGCGCGCGACAAAAATTCGCATTCCGCCGCGCTCCACATCGGGCGCGCGAAAAAACATCGGACCATCGCTGTCCGGCGTATCCCCGGCCACCAGCAGCGGCTTTTTCCAGGGGTCAATGTAAGTATGGATGGCCGCCTGCTTGCCTTCATACCAGGGCATCGGCGCCCACAGGGTGTGTGTCAATTCATGGTCCAGCAGCTCGGATGGCGTGTACCGTTGTTGCGCGATCAATTTACGCGCGGTCGTCACCTGGCCGGACTGCCGGTCCTTTAGCAGCAACGACACACCAATCACGTTCTGCGGTTTCACGTTGTAGCCGTACTTCGGGTCGGACATCACCATGCGTACCAGTTCTTCGGCGGCGGCGCTCACCACGTAGACCTCGATACCGTGCTGCATCAAGGTCCGGTACAACTCCTGCTGGCCGCGTTGCAACCGGGGCAACTCGACCGTGATCGCCTGCACCTGGCCGCCGGCATAACACTGGGCCGGAATTGGCTTGCCAAACGCGAGCATGTCGTCCAGATGGCGCTTTAGTTCGCGTAGCGTGAAGCCGGCAAAAATCTGGGACGCCCAGGGGTAACCAATCTGGTCGTCTATGTCGCCCAGCCGCAGGTAGTAACTGTTGAGACTTTCGCGCTGCGTGGCAGTGTCGAGAAACGGAATAACTTTTAGCGCCGGATGCATGGTTTCGCGCGTCAGCACCCCCCGCATCTCCATGAAGGGGAGCAAGGCGCCGGCCAGGTCGTGGTGGTAGGAGGTGTTGTCGGCGTCGAACACCGCGAACGCGCCACTATTGGCGTTGGCCTCTATCAGGGCACAAAGTTGCTTTGCTGCCTCGGCCGGCCAGTGGCGCAGCGCGGGGCCGGCTGGTCGATTCAGTGGTCTGCTGCTGGCTTGCATTGCGGTGCGGGTCAACGCTGTTGTCGCATGTAATCGGGATGTATGAACGACGCCGCGCCGGAGGCCGGCAAGGGCTGGCGATTGCGTACCACATCGGCCAGCTTCTCGGCCAGCATGATGGTCGGCGCATTCAGGTTGCCACTCACCATGTCGGGCATGATGGACGCGTCCACCACGCGCAGATCGCGCACGCCGTGCACCTGTCCCGCGCCATCGGTCACGGCCAGTTCATCGCTGCCCATGCGGCAGGTGCAGCAAGGGTGGTAAGCGGTCTCGGCGTTGGCGCGGATGTGGGCATCGATCTGGGCATCACTCTGCACCGCCGGCCCGGGCGACAACTCCACGCCGCGAAAGCGGTTGAACGCCGGCTGCGCAAACAGCTCGCGTGTGAGGCGGATCGCAGCCCGCATTTCCTTGCGGTCCTGTTGGGTGCTCAGGTAGTTGAAAAGGATTTCCGGCGCGTCCTGCGCGCTGGCACTGCGCAAGCGCACATGGCCGCGGCTGGTTGGCCGCATCGGGCCCACATGGGCCTGAAAACCGTGGCCGTTGACCGGTGCCTGGCCGTCATATCGCACCGCCATCGGCAGAAAGTGGTACTGCAGGTCCGGCTGCCGGACCCCGGCTTCGCTGCGAATAAAGCCACCGGATTCGAAATGGTTGGTCGCGCCCAGCCCGGTTTGAAACAACAACCACTGCACGCCGATTTTCAGCTTGACGACTGGATTGAGCGTCGAATACAGCGTGATGGGTTCCTTGCAGGCGTATTGCACATAGGTTTCCAGATGGTCCTGCAGGTTTTCGCCAACCCCGTTTAACGGCGCGATGACTTTGATTCCGAGCGGCTGCAGCAGACCCGGATTACCAATGCCCGAGAGCTGCAGCAACTGGGGGGAGTTGATCGCGCCACCACACAGAATGACTTCGCGGCTTGCGTGCCACTGCCGCAACTGACCCCGATGCACCACCTCCACACCGGCGGCGCGCTGCGCACCTGGCGCGCCTTCAAAAAGTATGCGTTTCGCCAGTGAACGTATGTGCAGCGTCAGGTTGGCGCGTTTTTGCGCCGGCCGCAGGTAGGCCATTGCGGTACTCCAGCGCCGGCCCTGGTGGACGGTCATATCCATCGCGCCAAAACCTTCCTGCTGGTAGCCGTTCATGTCCGGCGTGACCGGATAACCGGCCTGTTTTCCGGCTTCGATGAACGTGTTGTACAAGGGGTTGCGGCACTCCGCGGTGCTGACATGCAGCGGACCGGCGTCACCCCGGTAGGCATCCCCACCCTTGGCGCGCGTCTCGGCTTTGCGGAAATACGGCAGGCAATACGCGTATGACCAGTTCTCCAGCCCCGGCCGGCACGCCCAGGCGTCGTAGTCCAGCGCGTGGCCGCGGATATAGACCATGCCATTGATAGACGACGAGCCGCCAATCACGCGGCCGCGCGGGCAGTGGATGCGGCGCTGGTCCATGAATGGTTCCGGTTCGGACGCATACATCCAGGTGTAGCGCGGATTGGCCATCGGATAGGCAAAACCCGAGGGCATGTGGATGAAGAGATTGTGGTCGTCCGCGCCGGCTTCGAGCAACAGCACCCGTACCTGCGGGTCTTCGCTCAGGCGATTCGCCAGCACGCAGCCAGCCGAGCCAGCGCCGACGATTATGTAATCGAAAGTCTCCGGCTTCATGTCCGAAACCTATCAGCGTTTCAGCGCCGCAGTCACTTCCGCCAGCCCGTCGTTGCCGTCAAACGTCTTGACCCCCTTTAGCCATGACTCGAGCACCGCCAGGTTCTTTTTCAGGAAGTTGCGCGCCGCCAGATCGGGCTTTACTCGTTCCAGTATCGGACCCATCAACTGGTTCTCCATGTCGATGCTGAACTGCAGGTTGTTCAGGAAGGCGGTAACGTTTGCGCAGCGCGCCTCATACGACGCAGGTATGGCGGTATAAACCTTGGCTGCACCGAGATTGGGGCCGAACACATCGTCGCCACCGGCCAGGTAACGCATCTTCATCTGGATATTCATCGGATGCGGTTCCCAGCCCAGGAACACGATCGCCTTCTGGCTGCGTATGGCGCGTTGCGCTTCCACCAGCATGCCGGCCTCAGACGACTCGATCAGCTTGAAACCCTTCAAGCCAAACCGGTTGTCCCTGATCATGCCGCCAATCAGCGCATTGCCGTCGTTGCCGGGCTCGACGCCATGGATTTTTCCCTGCAAGTCTTTCTCGAACCGGCTGATGTCGGCAAACGTCTTCAGCCCCTTGTCGTAAAGATACTGCGGCACCGCCAGCGTGTACCTCGCGCCCACCAAGTTGGGCTGGTCCAGCACCTTGATCTGACCGGCCTTGACGAACGGCTCGATCACCGGAGTCATGGAAGGGTTCCAGTAACCCAGAAACACATCAATCTGTTTGTTCTTAAGCCCGGCAAAGGCGATCGGGATCGAGGCGACGGTCACGGTTGGTTGGTAGCCCAGGCCTTCCAGCACCACCGAGGCCAGGCCGGTGGTAGCGGCGATGTCGCTCCAGCCCACGTCGGCGAATCGCACCCTGCGACAACTGGCATCTTCCGCCCAGGCGGTTTGCAGACACAGCAACAGCAGCAGCGTGCCCACACCGGTGAGCTTGAATTGCATCGGCATTACTTTGAACAAAGCAAAAATTTTAAGTCGGCGCTTCCAGGCTCTGGTCGCGCCGCGATGCGCGCCGGCTACGCGCCGATGACTCGGTGTTGATCACGCTGCGCTCGGGCAGGTCAACCACTTCGCGCAGCCGCTCAAACGGCGCGCTCAAGTGCGGAATCGCCATCGCCTCGACAAAAAATTCCTGGAACCGAGGTTCAACCGCGGTCTCGATCTTCTCGACGCGGCGCACCAGTTGCTCGATTTCGCGGCGCGAGCGCTGGTCCAGCAACGCAATACGCGCGCCGGTGCCGGCGGCGTTGCCAGCCGAGCTGACCTGGTCCAGCGCGCAGTCCGGGATCATGCCCAGCACCATCGCGTATTTGACGTCGATATGGCTGCCAAACGCGCCGGCCAGACGGATCCGGTCCACCTTGTCGACACCCATGCGCTCCATCAGCAAACGCACACCAGCGTACAAAGCGGCCTTGCCGAGCTGGATCGCGCGCACGTCGTTCTGCGTCACCTTGAGCGCGCGCGCGCCGTTGCGCGCGGCGCAAATTTCGTAGGCGAAAGTCCGTCCGTCGCTCTGGATGCGCGGGTTGCGCGCGGCCAGCTGGCCGTTGATCACACCGTCGTGGCGAATCACTCCGGCAAGATAAAGCTCGGCCAGGACTTCGATAATGCCCGAGCCGCAGATGCCGGTCACGCCGGTGCCGGCTACCGCCGCGTCGAAGCCGGTTTCGTTGGACCAAAGCTCACTGCCGATTACCTTGTAACGCGGCTCCAGCGTGACCGGGTCGACGCGCACCCGCTCGATCGCGCCCGGCGCGGCGCGCTGGCCACAACTGATCTGCGCGCCCTCAAAGGCCGGTCCGGTGGGGCTGGAGCAAGCCAGCAGGCGTTTGTTGTTGCCCAGCACGATCTCGGCGTTGGTGCCCACATCCACCAGCAACGTCACTTCATCCGACAGGTCGGGCCGTTCGGCCAGCACCACGCCGGCAGTGTCGGCGCCCACATGACCGGCAATACACGGCAACACATAGATACGCGCGTTGCGGTGGATCGCAAAGTCGATCTCGACCGCCCACAAGGTGATGGCGCGGTCGGTCGCCAGCGCAAATGGCGCTCCGCCCAATTCAATCGGGTTGATGCCCAGCAACAAGTGGTGCATGATGGGATTGCCGACAAAGGTGGCCTCGAGTATGTCGGTGGCTGGCATGCCCACCTGTTGCGCCACGTCAACGGCGAGTTCGTTGATGGCCCGGCGCACCGCGTCGGTCATTTCTTTTTCGCCACCCGGGTTCATCATCAGATACGACACCCGGCTCATCAGGTCTTCGCCAAACCGGATTTGCGGATTCATGATGCCGGCCGCACCCACCACTTCGCCGGTGGCCAGGTTGCACAGGTGCGCCGCGATGGTGGTCGAACCGACATCGATCGCAATGCCAAAAGCATGCTCCCGAAAACCCGGCCAGACGGCGATTATCTGGCTCTCGCCGTGCACCGCCACGGTCACTTTCCAGTCGCCCTGGCGCAAGGCCTGCTGCAACTGTTGCAGCACCCGGACGTCGCACGACAGGTTGGTCAACCGCCACTCGAACTCGAGTGCGTCTTCCAGGCGGCGCAGGTCGCCCGAAGGATCATGCATGTCGGGCTGCTGCACTTCGACAAAATGCAGCCGGATGACCGGGTCGAGCTGGATGTCATGCGCCTCGGCCGCCTTGCGCACCACCTGCCGGTGCACCTGGCTGCCGGCAGGCACGTCGATCACCACGTCGCCCAGCACCTGGGTCGAGCACGACAGCCGCCGGCCTGGCTCCAGCGTCTGGGTCTTGCAGTACTCCTGCTCCACGGCGCCAAACGCAGACAGGTGTTCGGCGCGCGATTTCACACCGTGTTTGGCGAACTCGCCTTCGGCCAAAACCACCTGGCAGCGCCCGCAAATGCCGCGGCCACCACACACCGAGTCAATATCCACGCCCAACGAGCGCGCCGCCTGCAGTACCGGTGTGCCGAGCGGGAAACGGCCCCGGCGCCCGGACGGGGTAAAAACTACCAACGCTTCCTTGCTGCTCACAACACCATCCTTGCCAGAAGGCCGCAAACCATCAGGCGCGGCGGCGTTTGCCGACCTCACGCCGGCCACGGCCCATCTCGCCGTCCGCGCCGATCGCGGGAGCTTCGCGGAATTTGCGAATCCAGCGCATGCAGTCCGGGTCGTGGCCCATCATCACGTCGGCGGCCATACAGGCCTTGACGACCTCGGCATGCAGCGGGTTGGTGATGGCCGAAGTCATGCCCGAGGCAATCGCCATGGTCAGAAAACCGGCGTTGATGCCGTTGCGCTCGGGCAGTCCGAAACTGACGTTGGACGCGCCGCAAGTGGTGTTGACCTTGAGTTCGGTGCGCAGCCGGTGCACCAGTTGCATCACCTGCACACCGGCCCGGTTGATCGCGCCAATCGGCATGACGAGCGGGTCCACCACGATGTCGCAGGCCGGTATGCCGTAGTCGGCGGCCCGCTCGACAATCTTTTTGGCCACCGCAAAACGCACATTTGGGTCTTGTGATATGCCGGTTTCGTCGTTGGAGATAGCCACCACGGCGGCGCCGTATTTCTTCACCAGCGGCAACACGGTCTCCAGCCGGTCTTCTTCACCGGTGACCGAGTTGACCAGCGGTTTGCCCTGGTAGACCGCCAGGCCGGCCTCCAGCGCGGCGACGATCGAGGAGTCGATCGACAACGGCACATCGGTGATCTGCTGCACCAACTGTATTGCCCGGGCGAGTAATGCCGGCTCGTCGGCGAGTGGAATGCCGGCATTCACGTCGAGCATGTGTGCGCCGGCCTCTACCTGCGCCAGCGCGTCGGAAATGACGCGGCTGTAGTCGCCCGCCAGCATTTCGGCCGCCAGGATTTTTCGCCCGGTCGGGTTGATGCGCTCGCCAATAATTACGAAGGGCCGGTCAAAACCAATCACGACTTCGCGGGTGGCGGAGCTGATAACGGTATCTGTCACGCTAATTCCTTGATGGTTTCTTTGTCACGCCCGGGGTACCAGGGCACGCGGCCATTCAGCACGCCGCACTTCTGGATGATTTCGGCCACGGTTTCTTCCTGCCGGTAGGCCATCAGATGCACGCCCGATACGCCCCTGATTTCCCGGATTTGCTGGATCAGGTCAATACACACCTGCCGGCCTTCAAGCGCGGGCGCCTGTGCGCCGGCCAGACGTTTGACGACCGAGTCCGGAATATGCACGCCGGGTACGTGGCTGCGCATCCATTCAGCCGCCTTGGCCGAACGTAATGGGCCGACACCAACCAGCATGAATACCTTGCCCAGCAGCCCGAGTTGTTCGACCCGGGCCATGAAATCGCGCAGGCGTGGCACGTCATAACAATACTGAGTCTGGATGAACTGGGCCCCGGCCGCCACTTTCTTGGCCAGACGTTCGGCCCGCCACTCATACGGCAATCCGAACGGATTGGCGGCGGCGCCGAGAAACACGCGCGGCGCGAAACTCAGCTTGCGGCCGCTTTGAAACCGGTGCTCGTCGCGCAGCGTGCGCCCAATCTCCAGCAGCGACATGCAGTCCAGATCGAACACCGGCTTGGCCTGCGGATGGTCACCGGCCTGCACACCGTCGCCGGTCAGGCACAAGATGTTGGCCACACCCATCGCCGCACCACCCAGAATGTCGCCCTGGATCGCAATGCGGTTCTTGTCGCGGCACGAGATCTGCATTACCGGCGCGTAACCGATGCGGGTCAGC
>JANNGR010000152.1:0-9079 GCA_031403955.1 Betaproteobacteria bacterium | reverse complement strand
CGCCATGCTGGCCATCATCTCGCGCTGCGCACTGGCCTGCTGTTGCTCATGCACTGCCTGCGCTTCAATGCGCTGCGTCATGCCATCAAAGGCCGCGCTGATGGCCTGCACCTCGTTTCCAGCCGTGGGCGCCTGGCCGCGCCCCGGGTTCGCGCTGCTGCCACTGTACGCGCGCATGCGGCCAGCCAGCCGGTGCAATGGCCTGGTGAGCTGGCCAAACGTGATGGCACCGAGCGCGAGCGTCACCAACAGCCCGATCGCCGCGACCAAGCCGGCACCCTGCCAGACTCGCCACAGGCTGAGCTCCCCGGCTACCTGCTCGCGCGCCTGACCATCGAGCACGACGTACAGATAACCGGGCGGCCGCGAATCGCCCGCGCGCGGCGGGAACATCGCGGCGCTGAAGATGCGCGCCACGCCCGAGCCCATCGGATCGGTGCCGCGCAACGGCAAGCCGGCACCGGCGAGAAAATCGCGCACCGGTCGCAGGTCCACCTGTCGCTGGCGCACCATGCCAGGGTCGCCAATATAGGCCTCCACGCGGCCATCGGCATCCAGCAGGTAGACCTGGATGCCCGGGTTCACCACCATCAGCATCGACAACAGCGCCTGGCGTGCGGCCTGGTCGGCCTGGTCGCGGCTGGCCGCGGTAATCTGGGGCCAATGCGCGACGATATGCCGGGCCAGCCCGTGCGAGAGCCGTTGCAGCGACTCCTGCTCCTGCTCGGCCGCGACATGACGGCCGAGCAGCCCGATTAACGCGCCGTAGGCCAGCAGCAACAGCGCCAACGCCAGCGTCAGGCGGGTTGTAAAGGATTGACCGCGGCTCATCGGGCCCCCACGTTTGCGCCTTCGGCTGTTGCGCTGCCCCCCAAAGGGACCTTCGCCGGCTTGCCTCGGTTGTGCGCCGCGCTCATGGCGCGACGTCGTCGAAGCGGTAACCGATGCCCCACACGGTGACGATGCGGCGCGGGTCGCGCGGGTCGTCCTCGATCTTGGTGCGCAAGCGGTTTATGTGCGAGTTCACGGTATGTTCGTAGCCGTCGAACGCGGCGCCCCAGACGCGCTGCAGCAGCTCGCTGCGGCCAAAAGCATGGCCCGGGTGGCGCGCCAGGAAATGCAGCAGGTCGAACTCGCGCAAGGTCAGCGGGACCGCATCCTTGCCACGCAGGACAACGCGGCGCACGGTATCGAGCCTGAACGGTCCAAAGCGCAGCTCGGAGGCCGCTGCCGGTGATGCACGAAGCTGGTCGATGCGCCTGAGCAGGGCCCGCACGCGCGCCACCAGTTCAAGCATCGAGAACGGCTTGGCGAGGTAGTCGTCGGCGCCGAGCTCCAGCCCGAGCACCCGATGGGCTTCGGCCGAACGGGCGCTGAGCATAATCACCGGCACATTGGCGTGTTTGGCACGCAGGTGGCGGCACACATCCCAGCCGTCGGCGCCGGGCAGCATCAGGTCCAGCAGCACCAGGTCCCAGCGCTGGCGATCGATCGCCGCCATCGCGCGCAGCCCATCCGACTCGCGGTGCAGCCGATAGCCGGCTTGTTCCAGGTGCAGGCGCAAGGCGCCCGCGATCGCGTCATCGTCTTCGACCAGCAGCAGTTGTTGATTCATCGGATGCCAGTTGCCGCCCCTGGCAGGGCCGCACTGCCATTCGACCAGGCCGGCTGCTGGCTGCGGCGGCGCGAAACCCAACCAGCGGCCAGCAGGCCGACGCTGACTAATGCGTAAGTGCCGGGCTCTGGAATGGCGGTTGCTTCAAAGCTGATGCGATAGACGTTTGTGTTGCTGGCCAGCTGGCTGTTGAAGACATAGTTTGCAGCTGTGGTCAGGCCGTTGAACCCGGACAGCTCATTGAAGTCGAAGCTCACGACTCCGTTTTGCGGCGTACGCAAGCTGTTCGTGCCGACGAAGGCCGCCGCGGCAGGGTCGAAGGCTTCGGACCCGGCATCCCAGATCTGCGCGGCGGTCTGCCCGATGCTGTTGATTAGAAGGTTGCCCGCGGCGTCGAACAAATGCAATGGCGAATCGTTGCCGATGAAGAAGTCGTTGCTCGGCACCGCCATCGACCCAAAAGTGAAGAACTGGTTGAGTACCGTGTCGACCAGGAACGTGGCCATCGTCATGCCACCGGGCTGCAGTAGGCCACCGATCGTGCCGCGGGTCGCGTTCGGCTCGGCGGCGGCGAACGCCGCCTGCCAGGCAGCCCCGCCACCGCCCTCGGCCACCGAAATGATTGGCGCGGTCGCCACTTGCCCGTTATTGAACGCGTCGAAGCTGCCGTTGTGGAAACCCACATGAAGTGGGGCAAAACTGATGCTGTTCGCCGGCGCAAGATTCTGGGCGCGGACGGTCACGCTGACCAGAGCCGCATTGGCGGCGGCCCCTAACGTGAGCGCTGCAACGCCGCAGGCAATACGGGAGGCGGTGGAAAGACGGATAGACATGCGGGTTCTCCTGGAAACATGGATGGGGTTGTGAACCGAACCCGAAACCTCGAGCTCGCCGAATCGATGCTAGAAGCTTGTCGTCCCCGAGTCCTCATCGAATGATCACGGCGCCGTGAACTTTGCGCCCGGCGCTGGCCCGGCGGTGCGGTCAGCGGGTGGCCTATTTCACCAGTCGGGTATCCGGAAACGCCGCGTGCCAGCCAAACCAGAACGCGCGATGCGCCGGCAACCGATGCAAGGTTTCGCCGTTGGGGCCGGTCAGCCGCGACTCGTCCATGTGCCACACCTTGCCCATGCTGTCGCGTGCCGCCGCCGCGTTGTCCCAGCTCGCGAAGCTCGTTTCACGCGACTCGTAGACGCGGTTGGCGCCGCTCGTGTCGGTCAGCACGACCAGGTTCAGGTTGCCGATCCGGGCGTGGTAGACCGGACGGGTGGACAGGAAGTCGGCCGAGATGGCCAATGACTGGCCCGGTACTTGCGGCAAGCGCAGCGCCAATACTTCGGCCTTGTTGGGCAGGCGCAGGTCGTGCACCGGAACGGTGAACATCAACCGCTGGGTGGCGAAGTATTCGTTGTAGGCGGCGCCTTCGCTATAGTCGCGCCGGTGCCCGGTGTCGAGCGACAGCACCTGCGTGTTTGGGTGGCGCGCGCGCCACGCCTTCCAGGTAGTGGTAACGACGTAAAGTGATTTCAGCTCGATGCCCTTTCCGACCAGCGGCCCGACAACTGGCTCACCGGTCAGCGTCGACCACAACGATTTCGTGGCGTGGTCGTACATCAGTTTGTTCGATCGGTACAAAAAACCGCTGGTGCCGAGTTCGTGCTGCAACCCGCCAGCCGTTACGTCGTACAGCACCAGCGCGCCGCACAAGGTGCAATACACGCCGGCCAATTCGCGCTCGCCGATGCGGTCTTTGAACATTTCGTGCCAAGCCAGAATGCGCTTGGGATAGGCGCGCACGTCGCCGTCGATGGACACGCCGAACACAATGTTGTCGTCCTGCAGCCAGGTGGCTTCTCGCGCGGCAATCATCTTCGGGTTCTTCAACGGCGGTATGCCGTCACGGCGCACGCCGCCCCAGCGGATTTCGTCCAAACGGATGGTCGATTTTGGCCGGCGTTCAAAATATTCACGAAAGCGCGGGTCGAGCGGCTCATACAGCCGCGCCTTGAACTCGGCATAGTCCGGGTGTACCGGTCGCTCCGTCGACCAGAGCCATTCGTACCATGCATCGATGTCACCATCGAACGCCAGGCCCGAGGCCTTTTCGATCAGCGTGATCAGTCGAGCCAGCACCCGGCGGCTCGGCGCGCGATACACCAATTCGATCAGCATCGCGATTGATGACGCTTGCCAGTTGTCTTCGATGCGGGTGAGCGCGGCCAGCGCCTGCGCCTCGTCGTCGCCGGTGACCGCCATGAAAACGGTGAGCGGCAGTTGGTCCTGGCGCTGCGCCGCCGGCCCGTGTGGCGGTGGCAGTTTGCCGGTGGGCTGCGCGGTGAGCGCCGGGCAGATCAATATCAGGGCCAACGCGGTCGTCAGTCGACGCTTCATGGCGGACCGGCGAACCCGAAGGGGCAGCCTTTCGATGGCGATGTCGTTGCTGCTGCGGCACATGATGCACTCCAGAATGATTTAGTTCCAGTTGGTCGTGCAATCGCGACCAGTTCTTTCATGGTCCCAAATCCCAGCGCCGATCCAATGCACCGCGCCCGCATTCAGCGCATCGGCGCCAAACCCTCCAGCAGCGTTGGCAGCAGTTCCGATACCGTCGGGTGGATGTGTACCCCCTGGTTGATCACCGTGTAGGGCTGGCGCGCGGTCATTACTTCGAGGATGGCATGAATCACTTCATCGCCGTGTACGCCCAGGATCGCCGCGCCGAGGATCTCACGCGTGTCCGCGGCCACGGCGATCTTCATGAAGCCGGTTGTCTCGCCCATTTCGCGCGCACGCCCAACACGCGTCATCATAATTTTGGCGACCAGAGCGGGCCGGCCCGAGGCGCGAATTTGCGCGTCTGTCATGCCCACCCGCCCCAGCGGTGGATCGACGAACAACGCATAGGCCGGGATACGATCGCTGACTTTGCGCGCCGCGCCGTCAAACAGGTTGGCCGCGACAATCTCATAGTCGTTCCAGCTGGTGTGGGTAAAGGCGCCGCGGCCGTTGCAGTCGCCCAGCGCGTAGACCCCTTGCACGCCGGTAGACAGGCGGTCGTCAACAACGATATAGCCGTTTGTATCGGTTTCGATACCGGCCGCATGCAGGCCCAGGTCATGCGTGTTCGGCACGCGCCCGGTGGCCAGCAGAATGTGCGAGCCCTCGACCAGCGGGAGACCGTCGCCGCAGGTCAGAGAAACCGCGACCTTGTCAGCATGGCGTTGCAACGCGATGCAGGCTGCGTTCAGCCTGAAATCAATGCCCTCAGCGGCCAGCATGCCCTGGATGGCGAGCGACACGTCTTCGTCTTCGCGCGCGATCAGGCGCGGCCCGGTCTCGACCACCGTCACCCGGCTGCCGAAGCGTCGCACCATCTGCGCGAACTCCAGGCCGATGTAGCTGCCGCCGACGATGATCAGGTGTTCTGGCAACTGGTCGAGATGCATGATGCGTTCGTTGTTCAGGAACGGTACGTCGTTTATGCCGGCCAGGTCCGGCAGCGCGGCGCGGCCACCGACGTTGATGAAGATGCGGGGTGCTTCGAGTTCGCGCTCACCGACGCGCACGCGGTGCGGCGCGCTGAATTGCGCCTGCCCTTCAAGCACGGTGACGTTGCGCGCGCCGTCCAGCCAGGAACGCACGCCGTCACGCGATTGCTGCACGATCTGATCCTTGCGCGCTTTCACTCTGGCCATGTCGACACGCACCGGGGTATCGATCAACACACCGAAGTCGCCAGCGGTGCGCGCGACATGTGCGGCGCGCGCGCTGGCCACCATGGTCTTGGTCGGCACGCAACCGTTGTTGACGCAGGTGCCGCCGAAGCGGTGGCGCTCGATGATCGCCGTTTTCAGGCCCTGCTTGCCGCAGCGTACGGCTAATGCCGGGCCGGCCTGACCGGCTCCGATCACGATGGCATCAAATTGCTCGGTCATGTTGCGCCTTTCAAGGTTTGACTACATGCATTTGCGCCGGCAACCGCTTCAAGCGCTCAGCCAATCCGCCGCGGGAGCCAGGTTGCGATTTGCGGTATCCAGAATACCGCCGCCAGCAACACCAGGCTCATCAACACATACGGCACCACCGCCATGAAGATATGAGCCATGGTCACCGACGGCGGCGCGACGCCACGCATGGTCATCAGCAACAGGCCGTGGGGAGGCAGCAGCAGGCCCAACTGCATGCAGATCAGGAACATCACGCCAAACCAGATCGGGTCTATGCCCAGCGTCTGCACCACCGGCATGAAGATCGGCAGCGTGATCATCATCATGCTGACCTGGTCGACAAAAATGCCCAGGAAAATCAGCATCAACATCATGCCCACCACGATCATGCTGGTCGACAGACCCTGGCCGGTGATGAATTGCACCAGGCCGTTGCTGGCGCCTGAAAACGACAATATCTGCGCGAATGTCGTGGCTCCCAGGATGATGAACAAGATCATGCCCGAGATACCCGCCGTGCCTTTGAGCGCCTTGACAAGCGCGTCTCGCGTCAAGGCGCGGTAAGCAAGTGCCAGCAGCATGGTGGCGAAGGCGCCCAGCGCCGCGCATTCGGTGGGTGTGGCCCAGCCGGCCGCCAACGCGCCAACCACCACGCCAAAGATCGACAACGTGGGCAGCACATAGCCGAAAAACAGGCTCCAGCGCGCCCAGCCGCGGTGCCGCGCTTCCACCACGTCGGCCGGCGCCAGATGCGGACTGATGCTGACCCGAAGCATGATCCACAACACAAAGGCGATCGACAGAATCAGGCCCGGAACCACACCGCCGATCAGCAACTTGGAAATCGATATGCCAGACAGCGACCCCAGCAGCACGGTCAGCGCCGAGGGCGGAATCAGCATGTCGACCGCGCCGATGGCCATGATGGGCCCGGCGGCAATAGTCGGGTGGTAACCACGCGAAAGCATGACCGGCAGCATCAGTGAGCCGAGCATCGCCGTGGTGGCAATGGTCGAGCCCGAAATGGCTGAGAAAACCGTGCCGGCGACGACGGCTACCACCGCCAGACGGCCGGGAACACGCTGGATCAGCCGTTCGACGCCTTCAATTACCTTCAGCGCCAGCCCGGTATGGAACAGGATTTCGCCCATCAGCACAAACAGCGGAATCGGCGTCAGCGAAAAAGCCGTGACCGAACTCACGCTGCTGCGCGCCAACTGCACCAGCCCGGGTTCGCCGCCCATGTAAAGCCAGGCACCGACGATATTGATGGTGATGAACGTCAGCGCCACCGGCATGCCGATGAACAGCAGCAGCGTGGAACCTCCCAGCATCAGCCAGGCGGCGAGTCCCCAGCCGCTCATGCCGCGCTCACCGCGTCGCTGCGCGGTCCGCGCTCGCCGCGCTGGAGCCGAACCAGCCGGAACACCATTTCAATCGACAGCAGAACAAACACCACCGGCAGTGGCGACAGCGCCCACCATTCCGGCGTCACCAGGGTCTTGATGTTGACGGCGCCGGCCATGAAACTGGACCACGCAGCCTGCGCGCCAAACCAGGCGATCACCAGGCAGCAGGCCAGGCCAATCAGGTCTCCCGCCCACTCCAGGCTCCAGGCCAGTTGGCGCGGTATGACCTGCAGCACGATGTCGACACGAATATGTTGCCCCTGGCGCAGCAGCCAGGGTGCCACGCACATGGTGATCAGGTACAACATCAGTTCGGAGATCTCATTGCTCCACGGCAAGCCGCGCGGCAAACCCGGCATGGCTAGGTTGCGCAGCGCAACGTCGGCCACGATGATCAACATCATCGCCAGCAAGATTGCGCAGCCCAGCAAGGCCAGTGCCGCCAGAAACCTGCCGTAGTGGTACGACAGCCGGTCAACCATCAATCAGCCGCACAGCCAGGCCAGCGCATGGCGCAAGCGGCGCCGGCTTGCGCCTGTAGGCTCATCGCGCAAAAAGCGCCTTGAAACGGGCCGCGATTTCAGGGCTTTGCTTTAGCGCGCCGGCCCAGCCGACTTCATAAGCCTTGTCGCGGTAGGCTTTGGCAGTCGCCGCATCGAACTTGATGGTCTGAATACCCGCCTTTTCCTGACGGGCGGTTTCTTCCGTGGTGTAGCTGGCCCAGAAGCTGTTCTCGGCCTCCAACGCCAGCAGTTGCCGGTTCAGGTAGGTGCGCTGCGCATCCGTTAGCTTCTTATAGGCTGGCAGGTTCATGATCAGCGACACCTCGGCGTCATAGAAACCCGGATCGACCCGGAACTTGGTTTTCTCATGCCAGTTCAGGTCGAAGATGCCACCTATCGGCCAGCCATAACCATCCACCACACCGCGCTCCAGCGCCGTGTATACCTCACCCGGCGGCGTGGTGATGACGCTGGCGTTGAGCGCCTGGAAAAAGTCGCGGTACACCGGGGTGATGCGGATCTTCATGCCGCTCAGGTCGGGCTTGTCGATCTTCTTGTTGGTGTAAATATGAAACGGCTGGTTCTCCACCATGCGGGCCAGGTACTGCATGTTGCCCTTCTCATTCCAGACCTTGTTAATGGCGTCGAAAGCGCCGTTCTTGCGCTGCTCGGCCACCGGTATCTGGGTCAACTTGAGAAAGTCGGCCTCCGGCATGACGTTGGTATAGAACGCACCGGTGTTCAACGCCATATCGACCACGCCGGTTTTCACTGCGTTGCCGGCCTCGAAGGTCGGAATGGCCTTGGGGCCGCCAAGGAAGTTGATCTGCAAAACGCCCTTGCCTTCGGCATTCACTTTCTGGATCCACGGCTGCAGGCGCTGCACGTAAATGCCGTTTTCGGCAAACGCGCTGACCAGGCGAAGCGTCACCTCCTGGGCGGCGGCGGTGCCCGAAAGAACTGCGGTCACCAGCACGGCGGCGGCGGTTTTCACTAAGCTGTTATTCATCGGTCTGGTCTCCGGTTTCTGGTTGGCGATCGATCATCCGGGCTGCAACCAGCCCTGTCAATGCGGGGAAACACGCTGTCGCTCGCGCTCCAGCATGCCCGCCGCACGGGTCTCAGACCAGCAGCGCGTTGACCCGTTTCACGTACGCAGCCGGGTCTTCGGGCATACCGCCTTCGGCCAGCAGCGCCTGGTCGAACAGGATGTGGGCCAGGTCGTTGAAATGCACCGAGCCTTCGAGTTTTTTCACCAGCGGGTGTTCGGCGTTGACTTCCAGCACCGGCTTGACTTCCGGCGCGCTCTGGCCGGCCTGCTTCAGCATACGCGCGAGTTGGGTGCTCATGCCATGGTCCTGCACCACCAGGCAGGCCGGGCTATCCACCAGCCGGGTGGTCACACGCACGTCTTCGGCCTTGTCTTTCAGCGCTTCCTTGAGTCTGGCCAGCAGCGGTTTGAAGGCCTCGGCGGCTTCCTCGGCCGCCTTCTTTTCGGCTTCGTCCTGCAGCTTGCCCAGATCCACCGCGCCCTTGGCCACACTTTGCAGCGGCGTGCCGTCGAATTCGTGTACGTAGTTCAGCGCCCACTCGTCGACCCGGTCG
>JANNGR010000151.1:0-12973 GCA_031403955.1 Betaproteobacteria bacterium | reverse complement strand
AACGCGCTCGAGACGATTGCCGCCGTGAAGGCCAAGCTGCGGCAGCTGCAGGCCAGCCTGCCCAGGGGCGTGGAAATCGTACCGGTTTACGACCGCTCGGGGCTGATCGAACGCGCGGTGGAGAACCTGGGGCAGAAGCTGCTGGAGGAGTTTCTTGTCGTCGCGCTGGTGTGTTTCATTTTCCTGTTCCACCTGCGCTCGGCTTTCGTGGCCATCATTTCGCTGCCGCTGGGCATTCTTGCGGCGTTCATCGTGATGCGCTACCAGGGCGTGAACGCCAACATCATGTCATTGGGTGGCATCGCAATCGCCATCGGCGCGATGGTCGACGCCGCGGTAGTGATGATAGAAAACGCGCACAAACATCTGGAACGCTGGGGCCACGAACATCCGCACGACAAGCTGGAAGGCGAGACACGCTGGCAGGTGATCGGCGACGCGGCCACCGAGGTCGGTCCGGCGCTTTTTTTCTCGCTGCTGATCATCACACTGTCGTTCATACCGGTGTTCACGCTCGAAGCGCAAGAGGGGCGGTTATTCTCGCCGCTGGCCTTCACCAAGACCTACGCGATGGCGGCAGCGGCCGGACTCTCCGTGACACTGATTCCGGTACTCATGGGCTACCTGATCCGCGGGCGGATTCCGGACGAGAAGACCAATCCGCTCAATCGATTGCTGGTCGTGTTGTACCGGCCGCTGCTGAATGCGGTGCTGCGTTTGCCGAAGCTGACGCTGGTGCTGGCCGGCGCGGCTTTGGTGGTCAGCCTGTGGCCATTGCAGCACATCGGCGCCGAGTTCATGCCGCGCCTGGACGAAGGTGATTTGTTGTACATGCCCTCGGCCTTGCCGGGCCTTTCGGCCGGCAAGGCAGCCGAGTTGTTGCAGCAGACCGACCGCTTGATCAAGACCGTGCCCGAGGTCGCCAGTGTCTACGGCAAAGCCGGTCGCGCCGAGACCGCCACCGACCCGGCGCCGTTGGAGATGTTCGAGACCACGATCCAGTTCAAGCCACGCGCGCAGTGGCGAGCCGGCATGACGCCCGACAAGCTGGTCGACGAACTCGACGCCATCGTCAAGGTGCCAGGCCTGGCCAATATCTGGGTGCCGCCGATCCGCAACCGCATCGACATGCTGGCCACCGGCATCAAAAGCCCAGTTGGCGTCAAGGTGGCTGGTGCCGATTTGGTCACCATCGACCGTGTCACCGGCGAGATCGAGCGTGCGCTCAAGGACGTGCCAGGTGTCAGCAGCGCTTTGGCCGAGCGCCTGACTGGCGGGCGTTATGTGGACGTGACGATCAATCGCGACGCGGCGGCGCGTTTTGGCATGAACATCGTCGATGTGCAGTCGGTCATCACCTCGGCCGTCGGTGGCGACAACATCGGCGAGACGGTGGAGGGTTTGCAGCGTTTCCCGATCAACATGCGGTATCCACGCGAGATGCGCGATTCTTTGGAGAAGCTGCGCGTGTTGCCGATCGTGACCGAACGCGGCGCGCGGCTGCTGCTGTCGGACGTGGCCGACATTCGTATCACCGACGGGCCGCCCATGCTGCGCAGCGAAAACGCGCGCCTGTCGGGCTGGGTCTATGTGGACATTCGTGGCCGCGACCTGAAATCGGCGGTGCTGGACATGCAGCGCGTGGTGGGCGAGAAGGTGTCGCTGCCGCCCGGGTATTCGATCTCCTGGTCGGGCCAGTTCGAGTTTCTCGAACGCGCCACCGCGAAGCTCAAGGTCGTCGTGCCGTTCACGTTGCTGATTATTTTTGTTCTGCTGTACCTGACCTTCAAACGCTTCGACGAGGCGCTGCTGATCATGGCGACGCTGCCGTTCGCGCTGGTGGGCGGCATCTGGCTGCTGTACCTGCTGGCCTACAACCTGTCGGTCGCGGCGGCGGTGGGCTTTATTGCGCTGGCTGGGGTGTCGGCCGAATTCGGCGTGATCATGTTGTTGTACCTGCGTCAGGCCTGGGACGCGCGTATTGCGCAAGGCAAAACCAGCCGCGCCGACTTGCTGGAGGCGATCCGCGATGGGGCGGTTTTGCGCGTGCGCCCGAAGGCGATGACGGTGGCCGTCATCCTGGCCGGCCTGTTCCCGATCATGTGGGGCAGCGGCACCGGCTCGGAAGTGATGCAGCGCATCGCCGCACCGATGGTCGGTGGCATGATCACCGCGCCGCTGCTGTCGATGTTCGTCATACCAGCGGCTTACCTGCTGATGCGCCGGACGCGCGAAACCCCGGCGCCGCGCGTGACACCGCAGGCAGATGCGTCAACACCCGTACTGCAACACCCGGCCTGACATGCGCAATATCCTGACCGTGACTACCGGACTCGTACTGGCGGCGGCGCTTTTGTGTTTGGCCGGCTGCTCTTCATTACACGAACATGTCAGCATCGCGGACCCGCCCCGCTTTGAACCGGTGCGGCCGTTCATATCCGGGCGGCCTTCGGTGGCGCTAGTGTTGTCAGGCGGCTCGGCGCGCGCGTTCGCGCACATCGGTGTTATCAAGGTGCTGGAAGAAGCCGGTATTGAGCCAGACATAATCGTCGGTACCAGCGCAGGCAGCCTGGTTGCCGTCGCCTACGCAGCCGGTCTGGACGCGCGGCAACTGGTTGCGGCGGCCCGGAGACTCGACGCGGCGCTGTTAGGCGACTTCACCATTCCGAACCTCGGTCAACCCGTGCTGCGGGGCGAGTTGGGCTTCATCCGTGGTGAACGTTTGCAGGCCTTCGTCGAGAACTTGGTGTCGGCCCGGCCATTGCAAACTTTTCCGCGTCGCATAGCGGTGGTGGCGACCGACCTTCAGACCGGCCAGCCGGCCGTTTTTACCCATGGCAATGCGGGGCTGGCGGTGCGTGCTTCATCATCGGTGCCAGGCGTGTTCGTGCCGCCATTGATCGACGGAAGGCTGTATGTCGATGGTCAGGTCAGCAGCCCGGTACCGGTGGCGGTTGCGCGCAAGTTGGGCGCCGGTATCGTGATCGCCGTGGATGCAACGTTTCCACCGCAGCACGCCGTTATCGCGAACACCGCCAGCGTCTTGTTTCAGTCATTCACGATCGCCACGCAACGTATCAAGGATTACGAGCTGGGCATGGCGAGCCTGGTGATCCGCCCCGACATCCAGACCAGCGGGCAACTGGGCTGGTCGGATCGGGACTGGATAATAGCCGCCGGAGAGCGGGCGGCGCGGGCCGCATTGCCCGCGTTGCTGGCGCTGCGTGATGGCAAGTCGGCCGACGGCGCCACGCCCGAACCCGTGCCGAAAATGCTGCGCTAACTACACCCGCCAGGTTCGATGAGACAACTGCAACACGCCATCGCAAAATCCTTGCATTGGGTGATGGGAACGCCGGAATGGAACCTGGCAATCTTCGCGCTGCTGCTCAACTTTCCGTGGGAAGTGATGCAGGCACCGTTATTCGCCGGTATGGCCAGCGCACCGTACACCGACGTGATCCGGGGCTGCTCGCAGGCGACGGTGGGAGATATGGTCATCCTGCTGCTCGCTTACGCGTTGGTGGCGCTGCTGGCGCGCAACCGGCGCTGGGTTCTGGCGCCAAGCAGCCGGCAATTGGCCCTGTTCATCGCGATCGGGGTCTGCATCACAGCGGTGATCGAGTGGCTCGCCACGCACGGGCTCTGGATCGGTAGCTGGACCTATTCGCCGGCCATGCCGGTCGTGCCGGGTGTCGGCATCGGCCTGTCGCCCTTGCTGCAATGGCTTGTGTTGCCGCTGCTGGTTGTATGGTTCGTGCGGCGACAGTTGGCGGAGCGCGGAAATCAGCCGGGAAGCGCCAGCTAGAAGCCGCAGCGCCCGTGACTTCTAAAGCGAGACAAAAAGGCCGAACCAAACCGACCAGGCACCCAGGCAGACGAGCAACACGCCGGTCCACAGCGGCACGCGCCGTGACAAAGCCGCCAGCCAGTCCAGAGCACGGCGCGCGGGCTCAAAGAATAGGGCGATAACGAGCGGCAACGACAGTGCCAGGCCAAACATGGCGAGCGATATGAATCCGCCAAACAGCGTCGCACCATCGGCGCCACCGGCGGCTGCCGCTGCCAGAAGGGCGAGGATCAAAGGCGCCGCGCAAGCCGGAATGTTGAGTCCGAAAAACAGTCCCAACATCACTGATCCGCGCATGCTTCGCAGGCGTGACAGAGGAGGCCCGAATGAACGCATCAGCAGGCCGGCTTTCCCTTGCAAGTACAGGATGCCGAGGGCGATGTAGGCGAGCCCGAGGACCAGCCATGCTGTCTTTTGCAGTCCCAGGAACAACGACCCGAGCGCGGCCGCCAATAGGCCGAAAGCACCGATGAACAACGCACGCGTGAGAGCGAAGACGACAGTCTGGGTGATCTGCTGGCGCGCTGTGCGCTGTTCAATTTGCTTCACCATCACGAGGGTCGAACCGATCGAGCACGGCTCGACAAAGCCGACCAGACCGAACAGGACCGGCAATATGACCAGATTCAGAACATTCAATTCAAGCAAGGGGCGTTACTCGATTCATTCACCTTGGTGCCGGGTTTCGCGATTCAACCGGCGCAGCACGACAGTTGCTTCACGTCCCGGGTGAAGGTTTGCGCCGCCAACTTCAAACCCTCGACCATTGTCAGGTACGGGAACAACTGGTTCGCCAGGTCGTGCACGGTCATGCCGGCACGGATGGCGATGGCGGCGGTCTGGATGATTTCACCCGCATCCGCGGTAACTGCCTGAACGCCCAGCAGCCGGCCGGACCCCACCTCGGCGACGAGTTTGATGAAGCCGCGGGTGTCGAAGTTGACCAGGGCACGCGGAACGTTCTCCAGCGCCAGCGTGCGGCTGTCGGTCTGGATGCCTGCCGCATATGCTTCGGCTTCCGAATAGCCGACCGTGGCCACCTGCGGGTCGGTAAACACCACGGCAGGCATCGCGTCGAGATCGAGCTTGGCATCGCCGCCCGTCATGTTGACCGCCGCCCGCGTGCCGGCCGCTGCCGCGACGTAGACGAACGCAGGCTGGTCGGTACAGTCGCCGGCCGCGTAGATATCCGTCGCGCAGGTGCGCATGTGATCATCGATCAGGATCGCGCCACGCGCGTCAAGTTTCACGTCGGCGGCTTCCAGATTCATACCGCGTGTGTTGGGTGATCGTCCAGTGGCAATTAGCAATTGGTCCGCACGCAGCTCGCCATGCTCGGTCGTCAACACGAATTCGCCATCGCGATGCATCACCTGGCTGACGTGTGTCTTCTCCCAGACCTGAATGCCTTCATCGCGGAACACCGCCGTCACAGCGGTGCCGACAGACGGGTCTTCTCGCAAGAACAGCTTGCTGCGCGCCAGGATGGTGACCTGGCTACCCAGGCGCGCGAACGCCTGCGCAAGTTCTACCGCTACGGCCGAGGAGCCGATCACCGCCAGCCGCTTCGGGATTGAATCGCTCGCCAAGGCCTCGGTTGAGGTCCAGTAGCGTGTGTCCTTCAATCCGGGAATCGGTGGCACCGCGGCGCTCGCACCGGTTGCGACAAGGCAGCGGTCGAACCCGACTTCGCGCACGCCACCACCGTGCCGCGAGATCGTCAATGTTCGGCCGTCCTTGAAGCCTGCGGTGCCATGGATCACGGTAATCGCCGGGTTGCCGTGCAGCAGGTTCTCGTATTTTGCGTGGCGCAATTCATCCACACGGGCCTGTTGCTGCGCGAGCAGGCGGTCGCGCAACACGGTGGGAGCGAGCGCTGATAAACCGGCGTCGAACGGGCTCTCGCGGCGCAAGTGGGCGATGTGCGCGGCGCGGATCATGATCTTGGACGGAACACATCCCATGTTGACGCAGGTGCCGCCGATCATGCCGCGCTCGATCAGCGTGACGCGAGCGCCGCTCTCCACCGCCTGGAGGGCAGCCGCCATCGCAGCGCCGCCGCTGCCGATTACGGCGATGTGCAGGCGGTTGCCATGCTTTCCAACTTTTGCGCCGCCGCCAGGCCCGCTCCGGGGCTTGTCCAGGGATCTCCGCAACGACGGGTCGAGCACCGGATCGCCGTCATGCAATTTTTTGTTGCTCCTGCTCGACGCCAACAGCGCAGCCGACGGCTTCGGTCCGCCGACGAAGCAGCGCATAGATCGTGATTCCGACAAAAAACACCAGTGCCGGCAGCAGCACGTAATCGAGCCAGCCGAGCCAGGCGGACAGACCCAGCGTACCGAGCACGATGAACAGAATCGGCGTCGCGCAGCACACTGCAGCGATCACCGAGCCGACGATGCCGGTCTTCAACAATGTGCGGTTATCCATGGGTTACCTCCTTGATGTCGGATCGATAACCCGGCACCGACAGGGTAACGATTTGCGTGGTGGCGCACACCGGACCGGCAAAGCCCGCGGTCAGGGTTGCAATGGATAGGAGCTTTTTCATGTTGGATTCCATTCAATAAAGCAGGGGCTGACGAGTACCAAGGTCCGTGGCAGCAGGTCGAGGCGAGCAGCGCGGCCAGGCCACCTGCAAAGAGGACGCCTACACCGCTTTTCAGCTCGGGCCATGCGGCGTTCCTGTCAAACCCGTTGCGAATGGCGTAAGCTTACTTCCGTAGTCATGTACGGAGTCAAGCGAAATGGTCAAACCGGCGGATAACCTGGGCATCGGTGCCTTCGCCGTTGCGGCTGGCGTCAATGTGGAGACGATCCGGTTCTATCAGCGCAAGGGGCTGCTGCCCGAGCCGGTCAAACCGTACGCAAGCATCCGGCGCTACGGCGACACCGATGTGGCGCGGGTCCGCTTCGTCAAGTCCGCTCAGCGCCTGGGCTTCAGTCTCGACGAGGTGGCCGGTTTGCTCACACTCGACGACGGTACGCATTGCGAAGAGGCACGCCAACTCGCGCAGCGCAAACTTGTCGACGTCTGTGCCAAGCTGGCCGACCTGCGGCGTATCGAATCGGTTCTGACCAACTTGGTGCGCGACTGTTCAGCAGGCCAAGCCAAAGTATCCTGTCCGCTGATCGCCGCGCTTCAGGGACGACAGTCGGCGCGGATTCGGAACCAAAGATTGCCATGATCCACACACCACAGTCCCTTCATGCCTGGATGCTCGCGATTGTACTGTCCGCATTTGCGTCGTCGCCGCTTGGCGCCGGCCCAGCGCAAACCCTGGCCCATATTCACGGCTTGTCCTACAGCGCGGACGGCCAGCGACTCCTGGTTCCCAGCCACCACGGCCTTGCGGCATATGCAGGCGGTCGCTGGTCCAGGGCGGATGGACCGGCGCATGATTTCATGGGGTACTCCGCCACGCGTGACGCGCTTTACAGCAGCGGCCACCCGGCACCCGGTTCGGTCATGAGCAACCCGTTGGGGTTGATCAAGAGCCGGGATGGCGGAAAGTCATGGAGTAACCTGGGGCTGGAAGGCGAGTCGGACTTTCATACGTTGGCGACCAGCTACGCCACCAACGCGGTGTACGTGGTCAATCACAGCATCAATTCCCGCATGAACCAGCCCGGTATCTACCACACGCGTAATGACGGCCTAAAGTGGACACGTGCCGCGGCCAGGGGGCTGGTTGGCGACCTCAACGGCCTGAGCGTGCACCCTAACGACGCCCGCGTTGTCGCCGCCAGTACGGCCGATGGGTTGTACCTGTCGAGAGACTCCGCCGAGAGCTTCGAGCGATTGACCGGCGGTCAGCGGGTGCTCGCCGGCAGCTTCGACCTCGACGGACAGCATTTGTGGTTTGGCACCGATGCCGGCAAAGCGGCGTTGGCCCGCATCGCATTGAAGGCCGGCGCCAAAGCTGAATTGATTGTTATCCCGATAGGCACCGGCGATGCCGTCACTTACATCGCGCAGAACCCGGTCCGGCGAGCCGAGATCGCCGTTGCGACCTTCAAGCGAAACGTGTTTCTGAGCAAGGACCAGGGGCGGACCTGGACACAGCTTGCCAAAGACGGGATCGGCATTGACTGACTTGCCGCTGGTTGGCCCATATTGCTATTTGCGCGGTCACCGTCCCGCCTGGAAATGAGGGAACTGGAAATGTCAACCGGTGTTTTGTATGCGTTGAGTGCTGCTGTCTTATTCGGTCTTGGTACACCGTTGGCCAAGCTGCTGCTGATGAGCGTCAACCCGTTGATGCTGGCCGCGCTGTTGTATCTGGGCTCGGGTCTGGGGCTGGCGCTGGTGCGCATGTCGCGCCGCGAGCCGACGCAGTTGCCACAGGGTGCGGAATGGTGGTGGCTGGCGGCGGCCATATTTGCCGGCGGTGTTGCCGGGCCGGTATTGCTGATGCTGGGACTGAGTGGGTTCAGCGCGTCCTCGGCGTCGCTGCTGCTGAATAGTGAAGGCGTATTCACGGCACTGCTGGCCTGGTTTGTCTTCAGAGAAAATTTTGACCGGCGCATTGCGCTGGGCATGTTGTCGATTGTGTGCGGCGCGCAATATCCTGACAGTGACGTCGCGGCGTAGCCGTTTACGACCAATTCAGATTGAGCTTGCGATGAGAAGTGGCGCAGTCGCGCAGATAAAGGTTGATAAGGCTCTGGTACGGAATGCCAGCGTCTTGCGATATCGACTTGAAGTAACTGATTGATTCTTCATCAAGTCGAATAGTGATCTGCTTCTTGAGTTGAGAAGCATATGGATTTTTTTTTGCAGCGGTAAAGTCGTATTCTTTGCGCATATGACACCTTTCACGGATAAGACCTGGATTCTTTGGCACTTGCTTTGCGGGCTGAGATGATACGTATGACATTACCGTCAACGCGATAACAGTGGCACACCAGCAGCAACCGCAACGCCCCACTCAAACCAAGTAGAACAAAGCGGTCCTCGTCGGCCGAGTGGTCAGGATCATCGATAAGCTTGGCTCGCTCATCCACGAATACAGACCTGGCCTCCTCAAAGCGCACGCCATGCTTCTTCGCGTTAACCTCGGCCTTACGTTCGTCCCACTCAAAGCGCAGAGTGCTCATGGGAGAATATTAACTACAGTGTAGTTGAATGGCAAGCGGCCGTCGGTTCCGGCCGTCGGTTCCGCCGGGCCGAATGAGGCGGTCTAATCGGGATTGGAAGAAGCCTTCCGGCCCCTCCCACACCACCGGACATACGGGTCACGTATCCGGCGGTTCCTTGAACAACGGCTGGTCTCATGCTGCCCTGGCCGGTGCCAATTCGGGCAGCCCCATTTGACGAAACATCTTTGCCGGCAGTGCCAGACTCGGCGCTGGCGTTTGACTCAAGCGCTATGGCCCATGCGCGCTCCTGCTTGTGTTGCAAAGTTCGCGCAGGCTGACCCAGCGTTTCCCGAAGTATCGCGGTACTTCGCGCTGCCCCATTGCTTCCATGATCTGAACGAAATTCAGGTCAATGCGCTTGAAGAAGGCGTTCCTTATCAAACCCTAATTGCAAGCGCACTTCACCAGTACGTCACCGGCCGCCTCGCCGAGCAACCCAAACGTGTCACCAATCAGCCTCGTAGCCGCAGTGGGCGGAACAACCAAGTTAGCTCGCTCGACCTGCGGGCTTTGCACCACAGGTCTTTCACCCTGAGCCGTGTTCAGGCCCAGCCTTGCAGGCCGCGTCGTCGCTGAGTTCCTCCCCTTCGGACTGTCCAAGTCCGCGCAGGCGGACTTGAGCCACAGTCCTCAACCCAAAGCCAGCAAACGCTTGATATTTGTGCGCGCCAGCGGGAGATCGGCAAATGGGTGCGACGGCGGTTACGATGTCTGTATGGAATCAATGGAGCAGCGCGGGATCGCGGCGTGCGCGAAGCTTGCAACACAAGCAGGAGCGCGCGTGGGCAGTGGCGCCTGTGCCAAGGCAGCATGAGATCAGCCGTATTGCAAGCAACCGCCGGCTACGTGACCCGTATGTCCGGTGGTGTGGGAGGGAGGGGCCGCGAGGCTTCTTCCTTGTATCCTTTGAATCGAGGCTTTTGTCTTTTGACTGAGGTCTTGATTGATAGTCGTAGTAGGAGGCTGTGGGTTAACGGATGTACGCGCTGAGTCCAGCGTACTCGAAGTGTGCTGCGGGCTCGGCTACGGTGCCGGAGCCGCGCTATTGCGAGGTGCTCGCGCTATCGGCATCGACTTTGCCCCCGCGATGGTGGAGGCGGCGAGAGAGCGTTATCCTGCGGCCGCCTTCCGTCAAGGCGACGCCGAAGCGTTGAATTTCGATAGCGGCGTCTTCGACGCCGTCATTTGCGCCTTCGGCGTCAATCATTTTCAACATCCCGAGAAGGCGATTGCCGAAGCTCTTCGGGTTCTTCGTCCTGGCGGAAGGTACGCGTTCACG
This sequence comes from Betaproteobacteria bacterium, assembly GCA_031403955.1. Lineage (GTDB taxonomy): Bacteria > Pseudomonadota > Gammaproteobacteria > Burkholderiales > Burkholderiaceae_C > CAISIP01. Next base: position 2,699 of record JANNGR010000151.1, on the reverse strand, counting down.
ATGTGGTGCGTGCCCGGGAAATCGAAGTTTCATCAGTTGGTGTTGGAATCCATTCGATCCCATGGCACGCTCGACGTGCTCTTGCCCGCCGCCCCTCGCCGTTTCGCTTCAGTGATCCTGAAGCCTGCACGGCAGCACTGCTCGGTGCGGGCTTCGTTAGTCCCCACGTTATCGAGGTCCCGCTTGTCTTTCGGCCACGATCGGCGGAGCAAGTCCTCGATCTAACGTACAGTGCAGTTCGGCTGGAGATGATTCTTTCATTTCAAACGGTCGAAGCGAGAGAGCGAATCCATCGAGCGATCATCGAAGGAGCGGCGCGTTTGCGGGTCGGCGGCGAAATTGAGGTTCCTATGCCGGCGGTGCTGGCGTCGGCATCGAGGCCTTCGTAAGGTCGGCGAAACATGGCTGATCTACGCACAAAGCTGCCGAACAACCATTTCGAGCGGACGGCCGCAAGCGCGCTTGCTTGCTTGCGGTTCCCTCCTCGCTATGCTCGTCGGCTGCCGCTCAAATGGGGCGTTATGCGTCATGACCTGTCTACCGCGGTCCGTGCTTGGATGCCTATGATGCCAATAACAATGGTCGACTTCGACGATTGGGCGCCTAGGCTTGCCACGGTGCTGACCCAACACGTTTCGGGCTCCGTGGGCCCGGCACTCTCCCCGCAACCATTCGGACGCATGGACAACGGACCGCCGCTGGCCAGCGCGAGGGTCAAGCGCACCTCACAGGAAACGCGGGGTCAGCGTGCGTGAGGCGTGGAACACAAGCAAGAGCGCGCATGGACCATGGCGCCTGAGCCAAACGCCAGCACTGAGTCTGGCACTGCCGGCAAAGATGTTTCGTCAAATGGGGCTGCCCCGGTTGGCACCGGCCAAGGCAGCATAAGATCACCGAAGTTTCAAGGAACCGCCGGATACGCGACGCCTATGTCCGGTGGTGTGGGAGGGTGGCGCCGCGAGGCTTCTTCGTATCCCGATTAGGGTACACAAAGGGGGAAAAATGGCTTCGGAGCAATTGCGCAAGGACCTACTGGCGGAATACTTCAAGGTTTACGAGGCCGTAATGGAATTTGATAAGCGGCTTCTTACTGTGAAGGGCTGGGGGGTAACACTTAGCTTGGCGGCGCTTGCTTGGGGCTTCGAAAAGGGTCACTACGGGCTTTTCCTGGTCGGTGCGTTAAGTGGAGCGGGATTCTGGGCCATAGAAGCCGTGTTCAAGAGATATCAGATGCGTGCGTACGTTCGAATGCGCGAGATCGAAGTTGTTTGTTACGAATTGTTTGCCGAGCCCGGCACAAATGGAAGCAAAGTATCTGCACCTCAAATTGATTGGTATTGGTTTCAGGCGCAAAGCTATTTTCGAGGCGAGCGAACGGGGCCGCTTCCCGCACCACAGCGATTTCAGAAGATGCGTCGGTACGGACTTACTTGGCTATACGGTGGTGTGATGTTCCCGCACGTGATCTCAGTCTTGGCAGGCGTCATACTATTTTTTCTTTCTCATGGCGGCTATCTGGCCATAAAGGAAATATGACAGTCCTCCGAAACTTTCGCAGCAGCTGACGGTTTTCGGCCGTGGTGATGCCAAACGTGTGTGCCGTGCATGGCACGAATCCAGTCGGGTGCAAGTCCCGATACCAGGCCAAGTACAAATGCGTCGTCGCGAGGCGGCGTGCTTCGGTCCTCCAAGGCGAAATTCAGAGTCAGGCCCTGCAATGCTTCAGGTTTAGTTGCGTCACAACTTGAGCGCAAGTAAGCTTTCGCTGAATCTTCGTTTTTGCGATGGGTCCGCGATGCCGCCTGGAAATGAAGGAGCAGGTAATGTCAACCGGTGTTTTGTATGCGTTGAGCGCTGCTGTGTTATTCGGTCTTGGTACACCGTTGGCCAAGCTGCTGCTGATGAGCGTCAACCCGCTGATGCTGGCCGCGCTTTTGTACCTGGGCTCGGGTCTGGGGCTGGCGCTGGTTCGCATGCAGCGCCGCGAGCCGACGCAGCTTCCGCATGGTGCCGAATGGTGGTGGCTGGCGGCGGCCATATTTGCCGGCGGTGTTGCCGGCCCAGTATTGCTGATGCTGGGACTGAGCGGGTTCAGCGCGTCCTCGGCGTCGCTGCTGCTAAATAGTGAAGGAGTATTCACGGCATTGCTGGCCTGGTTTGTCTTCAAGGAAAATTTTGACCGGCGCATTGCGCTGGGCATGTTGTCCATTGTGTGCGGCGCTTTGGTGCTGAGTTGGCCCACCGGCGCGGGGCTGGGCTCCGGCAGTTTGACCAGCGCATTGTTGATCGTTGCCGCCTGCCTGGCATGGGCGATCGACAACAACCTGACGCGCAAGGTGGCACTGGCAGACGCAGGTTTTATCGCGATGGCCAAGGGGTTGAGCGCTGGTTCCGCGAACCTGATGCTGGCCTTGCTTGCGGGTGCGGCGTTGCCGTCGTTTTGGTTGGCGGCGCAGGCGGCGATGCTCGGCTTTGCCAGTTACGGCGCCAGCCTGGTGTTGTTTGTTCTGGCGCTGCGGCACCTTGGCACGGCGCGAACCGGTGCCTACTTTTCCGTCGCGCCGTTTGCCGGGGCATTGCTGTCGGTGCCGCTATTGGGCGAGCCAGTCACCGCGCCGTTGTTGCTTGGTGGGCTGCTGATGTTGATTGGCGTGGTATTGCACCTGACCGAGCGGCATGAGCATGAACACACCCATGCG
>JANNGR010000150.1:0-5281 GCA_031403955.1 Betaproteobacteria bacterium | reverse complement strand
GCGCAGCATCTGCGACGAGTCGCTCTTCCAGCTGTACTGGTTCTGGTCGAAACGGATCAGGCTGCCCATCACGAACACCGTGAAGCAGACGTAGGGATAGACCTGAAAAAGAAAGCCGAAGACGCCGCTCATGACGATGCTCCTTGTGCGGCGTTGGGCGCACGGACGATGTGAATGGGCTGCGGCTGACCGGGCTTGGCCTGGCCTTTCGTCGAGCAACCGTCAAAAACCACCGGCTCGGCCCAGCTCTCGTCCAGTGGCTCCGGGGCGGCCGGTTGCACCGGCTGGGCTTTTTCGCCGGCAAGTTCCAGCAACGCGCCAAGCACGCTGGCGTAGGGGCTGGCGTGCTGGCGCAGGGCGCCGAAGATGGCGTTGAAAATGTGTGCCATCTCCTGCAGAAATGCTTGCGCCTCACGTGGCGGCTGCGTTGAGACGAATTCCAGCACCACCGGCAGGTAGTCGGGCAGTTCACCTTCGGCCAGGTACAGGCCGGCTTTTTCATAGGTCTGGGCCAGGTCGATCATGGCCGGACCGCGGTCACGCGAATCGCCGTGTACGTGTTCGAACAGATGCAGCGAGGTGGCGCGGCCGCGGTCGAACAACCCGACATAGTTGGCCTCGGCATCGAGCGCATCGGCGTGCCGCAAAACATCGATCAGCGTATCGATTTCGTCCATCCGCGGCGGCGACAGAACACGCTCGCGCCGCAGCACCTCGGCCATTTGTGGCAGGTAGCGGCGCAAATCCGCGCCCGGGTAACCCAGCAGCGCTGCCAGTGTGCGCAGCGTTCCGGCCGCCGAGCCTGGTTGTCGGGTCAGTCCAAACATGATCAAACCTCCGCCCGGATGGGAATCGTGCGCTTCTTTTCGCTGCCGAAAAGGCTGGTCTTGCTGGTGCCTTCCGAACAGCCGTTGCCGAAGGTGAAACCGCAGCCGCCGCGCACATTGAAGGTGTTTTCGGCGTATTCGCGGTGCGTGCTCGGTATCACGAAGCGGTCTTCATAGTTGGCTATTGCCATCACGCGGTACATGTCTTCCACCTCGGCCTGGCTGATGCCTACCTGCTGCAGAGCCGCCAGATTGATGCGCTGGTCCACATGTTTTTCGCGCTGGTAGGCGCGCATGGCCAGCATGCGCTCGAGCGCGCGCACGACCGGCGCCGTGTCGCCGGCGGTGAGCAGGTTGGCCAGGTATTTGACCGGTATGCGCAACTGGTTCACATCCGGAATCTGGCCATTGGTGCCGACATGGCCGGCATTGGCGGCGGCCGAGATGGGCGACAGCGGCGGCACATACCAGACCATCGGCAAGGTGCGGTATTCGGGGTGCAGCGGCAGCGCGACCTTCCATACCACGGCCATCTTGTAGACCGGGCTGATGCGCGCCGCTTCCATCCACTTGTCGGGCACGCCATCGACCTGCGCCTGTGCGATCACCTTGGGGTCGTGCGGATCGAGGAATATGTCGAGTTGGGCCTGGTACAGGTCGCGGTCGTGCTCGACGCTGGCCGCCTGCGCTATGCGGTCGGCGTCGTAAAGCAGCACGCCAAGGTAACGGATGCGCCCGACGCAGGTTTCGCTGCACACGGTCGGTTCGCCGGCTTCGATGCGCGGATAACAGAAGGTGCATTTTTCTGCCTTGCCGCTCTTCCAGTTGTAGTAGATCTTCTTGTACGGGCAACCCGATACACACATGCGCCAGCCGCGGCACTTGTCCTGGTCGACCAGCACGATGCCGTCTTCCTCGCGTTTGTAGATCGAGCCCGACGGGCAACTCGCCACGCAGGCCGGATTCAGGCAATGTTCACACAGCCGGGGCAGGTACATCATGAAGGTGTTTTCGAACTGGCCGTAGATGTCCTTCTGGATGTCGTCGAAGTTCTTGTCTTTGCCGCGCTTGGAAAATTCTCCGCCCAGGATTTCTTCCCAGTTCGGGCCCCAGACGATCTTGTCCATCTGCTTGCCGGTGATCAGGCTGCGCGGGCGCGCGGTCGGCGTGGCCTTCATCTCCGGCGCCGACTGCAGGTGGTCGTAATCGAATGTGAAGGGTTCGTAGTAGTCGTCGATCTCGGGCAAATTCGGGTTGGCGAAGATGCGCATCAACAACTTCCATTTCGCCCCCTGGCGCAGTTCGATGCCGCCGTTGGCCAGGCGCTGCCAGCCGCCGTTCCACTTGGTCTGGTTTTCCCACTCCTTCGGGTAACCGATGCCGGGTTTGGTTTCGACGTTGTTGAACCACGCGTATTCCATGCCGGGGCGGCTGGTCCAGACGTTCTTGCAGGTGACCGAACAGGTGTGGCAGCCGATGCACTTGTCCAGGTTCAGCACCATGCTGATTTGCGCGCGTACTTTCATGCGTTTTCCCCTTGCGCCTGGGTGACGCGAACCAGTTCTTCCGCCACCGGCGTGTCGAGCCAGTCGATTGTTTTCATCTTGCGCACGACGACGAATTCGTCGCGGTTGGTGCCTATGGTTCCGTAATAGTTGAAGCCGTAGCTGAACTGCGCATAACCACCGATCATGTGGGTCGGCTTGAGCACGATGCGGGTCACCGAGTTGTGGATGCCGCCGCGCGCCCCGGTGATCTCCGAGCCCGGTGTGTTGACGATTTTTTCCTGCGCGTGGTACATCATCACCATGCCCGGGTTGACACGCTGGCTGACCACCGCGCGCGCCGCGATCGCGCCGTTGATATTGAACAGTTCGACCCAGTCGTTGTCGACGATGCCGGCCGGTTTGGCGTCGTCTTCGGAAATCCAGATACATGGGCCGCCGCGGCTGAGCGTGAGCATCAGCAGGTTGTCGGTGTAGGTCGAGTGGATGCCCCATTTCTGGTGCGGCGTGATGAAGTTGAGCAGGATCTCCGGGTTGCCGTTGGAGCGTATGCCATGTATGCCGGCGGTCGTCTTCAGATCTACCGGCGGGCGGTAACTCGTGAACCCTTCGCCGAAAGCGATCATCCATGGGTGGTCCATGTAGAACTGCTGGCGCCCGGTCAAGGTGCGCCAGGGAATCATCTCGTGCACGTTGGTGTAGCCGGCGTTATACGAGACGGTCTCGCTCTCGATGCCGCTCCAGGTCGGGCTGGAGATGATCTTGCGCGGCTGGGCCTGGATATCGCGAAAACGGATCTTCTCGTCTTCCCGGTGGATCGCCAGGTGGGTGTGGTCGCGCCCGGTCTGCTTGCCCAATGCCGCCCAGGCCTTCACCGCCACATGGCCGTTGGTCTCGGGCGCCAGCATCAGCACCACCTCCGCGGCGTCGATATCGGTTTCGATCCTGGGCATGCCGCAGGTCACGCCTTCGGCCGTGACGAGGCCGCTGAGTTCACCCAGTTGCTTGACTTCGGTCTGCGTATTCCAGCTGATGCCTTTGCCGCCGTTGCCGGCCTTGCCCATCAATGGGCCGAGCGCGGTGAAGCGTTTGTAGACATTTGGATAGTCGCGTTCGACCACCTGCAGGTTGGGCCCGGTCTTGCCCGGTATCAGCTCACATTCGCCGCGCCGCCAGTCTTGTACGTCGAACGGCTGGGCCAGCTCCGCCGGGCTGTCGTGCATCAGCGGAGTCAGCACCAATTCGCGTTCGACGCCAAGGTGGCCGATACAGATCTCGCTGAACTTCTTCGCGAAACCCTTGTAGATGTCCCAGTCGCTGCGCGATTGCCAGGCCGGGTCCACCGCGGTGGACAGCGGGTGAATGAACGGGTGCATGTCGCTGGTGTTGAGGTCGTTCTTCTCGTACCAGGTGGCAGTGGGCAACACGATGTCGGAGTACAGGCAGGTGGTGCTCATGCGAAAGTCGAGCGTGACCAGCAGGTCGAGCTTGCCTTCAGGCGCCTTTTCATGCCACACCACTTCGGCTGGTTTGGCTTCTTCCCGGCCCAGGTCCTTGCCCTGCACACCGTTGCTGGTTCCGAGCAAATGTTTCAGGAAATACTCATGACCCTTGCCGCTCGAGCCCAGGATGTTGGAGCGCCACACGAACATGTTGCGCGGCCAGTTGGCCGGGTGGTCCGGGTCGGTGCAACTTAGCTTCAGCGAGCCGTCTTTTAGTGCCTTGACGGCATAGTCCTTGGCCTCCATGCCGGCTGCCTGTGCGTCGCGCACCACCTGCATCGGGTTGGTTTGCAATTGCGGCGCCGACGGCAGCCAGCCCATGCGTTCGGCGCGCACGTTGTAGTCGATCATGCTGCCGGCAAACAGCTTCTTGTCGGCCAGCGGCGAGATGATTTCTTCCATGCCCAGTTTTTCGTAGCGCCACTGGTCGGTGTGGGCATAGAAAAAGCTGGTGCTGTTCATCTGGCGTGGCGGGCGGATCCAGTCGAGCGCAAACGCCAGCGCGGTCCAGCCGGTTTGTGGGCGCAGTTTTTCCTGCCCCACATAATGCGCCCAGCCACCGCCGCTTTGGCCGATGCAGCCGCACATCATCAGCATGTTGATGACACCGCGGTAATTCATGTCGCTGTGGTACCAGTGGTTCATGGCCGCGCCGATGATGACCATCGACTTGCCGCGGGTCTTGTGGGCGTTGTCGGCGAATTGCCGCGCCACGGTGATCAGTTGTTCGCGCGGCGTGCCGGTGATGCGTTCCTGCCAGGCCGGTGTATAAGGCGTGTCGTCGTCGAAGCTGGTGGCGGCCATCTCGCCGGCCAGACCACGCGCCACGCCATAGTTGGCCACCTGAAGGTCGAACACGGTGGCCACCAGGGCGTCGCGTTTTTCTCCATCCTTGCCCAACATGATGCGTTGTACTGGCACCGTGCGCACCAGCACGTCGTTGATACCGTCGCCGCTGGCGTTGTTGGGAAAATGCGGCGTCACAATGCCGCCAAAATACGGAAATCCGACCCGCGCGGTCTGCTGGCTGGGCTGCGCGCCTTCCAGTACCGATAACTTGAGTTTCACCTGTTGGCCATGGCGCGCTTCCCTGGCCTCCAGGTTCCATTGGCCCTGGTCGGAGCGGCCATCCGGACCCCAGCGAAAGCCGATGGCGCCATGTGGAAGCACCACTTTGCCGGATTCGTCGAACGCCACCGTCTTCCATTCGGGGTTGTTGGTCTGGCCCAACTTGCCGTTGAAGTCCGACGCTCGTACATACCGGTCCGGCACCATGACGGTCTCGCCGTTGGCGAGCTGGTGCTCCTTCAATATGACGAGCATCGGCATGTCGGTGTAACGCCGCACATAGTCGTCAAAGTAGGCGCTTCGCGTACTGCGGGCCTGCACGCCGCCGGTTGGGGCGGCCCGGCTTTCTTCGCTGCCGTCCGGGAAGTAGAACTCCTTG
>JANNGR010000149.1:0-3397 GCA_031403955.1 Betaproteobacteria bacterium | reverse complement strand
GGGCGCAACGTTCTTGTTGGTCCAGTCCATTTCGGACACGTGCACCAGGCCTTCGATACCCGGCTCGAGTTCCACAAATGCGCCGTAGTCGGCGATGTTGGTGATCTTGCCGAACATGCGCGTGCCTTGCGGGTAGCGGCGGTTGACACCCATCCATGGGTCATCGCCCATTTGCTTTAGACCCAGCGACACGCGGTTTTTTTCGGTATCGAACTTTAGGATCTTGGCGGTGATTTCCTGTCCGGCGGTGACCACTTCGCTCGGATGGCGAACCCGCCGCCATGCCATATCGGTAATGTGCAGCAGGCCGTCGATGCCACCCAGGTCCACAAATGCGCCGTATTCAGTGATGTTCTTGACTACGCCCTGAACAACCGCGCCTTCTTTCAGTGTCTGCATCAGTTTGGCGCGTTCTTCGCCCATGCTGGCTTCGACCACGGCGCGACGCGACAACACCACGTTGTTGCGCTTGCGGTCGAGCTTGATGACCTTGAATTCCATGGTCTTGTTCTCATACGGAGACAAGTCCTTGGTCGGGCGTGTGTCCACCAACGAACCCGGCAGGAAGGCGCGTATGCCGTTGACCAGAACCGTCAGGCCACCCTTGACCTTGCCACTGGTGGTACCGGTCACGAACTCGCCGGATTCGAGCGACTTCTCCAGCGACATCCATGACGCCAGCCGCTTGGCCGTGTCGCGGCTGACGATGGTGTCGCCGTAGCCGTTTTCCATGGCGACAATTGCCACCGACACAAACTCACCGACCTGGACTTCGAGGTCGCCCTTGTCGCTCTTGAATTCCGACAGTGGCACGTAGGCCTCGGACTTGAGGCCGGCATTGACGACCACAAAGCTGTGTTCGATACGCACCACTTCAGCGGTGACGACTTCTCCGATACGGGTCTCGGAGCGTTTCTGTGATTCTTCAAAAAGGGCGGCGAAAGATTCAGACATTCTGTAGTGCGGATGGACCGCGGGTTAAGTTGTTCAACCACACAACCAGTGCGCGAAAGTGTGCGCGAGGGGAGTCATGTGGACCAGGACCGGAGCCTGAAGCCCCTGCCATATTTACCAACAGCGCGTCAAGTGTCGTGAAACGGCTGTTTGCCTTGCCACCAATTCAATACGAGCGTGACCGACTCTTCCACGGTCAAATTCGAGTTGTCCAGCAGCCTGGCATCCTGCGCCGGCTTCAAAGGAGCGTTGCTTCGGGACGAGTCCCTCGCATCGCGGGCTTCAAGGTCAGCGCGAAGAGCGGCGAGTGTAGCCGAAATACCCTTTGAAATCAATTGTTTATGGCGCCTTTCAGCGCGGCGCAGCACGTTCGCCGTGAGAAATACCTTCAGCGCCGCACGCGGAAAAATGACGGTGCCCATGTCGCGCCCGTCGGCGACCAGTCCGGGCAGGCGGTGCGAGGCGTGTTGCAAATCGATCAGCGCCAGGCGGACCTTGGGCAATGTCGACACTCTGGACGCGTCCATGCCCATGTCTTCGGTGCGCACCAGTGCGCTGACGTTTTCGTCGCCCAGCAAGATCTGACCCGGTTCGAAGTGAATGTCCAGACCCTTGACCAGAGCGGCGATGGCATCTTCACCTGCGGCGTCAAGTGTCAAACCCGCCCGCGTGGCGGCCAAAGCGGTGATGCGGTACAAGGCGCCCGAATCAAGAAAATGGTAGCCCAGGCGGCGGGCCAGTTCGGCCGCCAGCGTGCCTTTGCCGGAGGCGGTAGGGCCGTCGATACAAATCACCGGTATCCGGTTCAGCGGCGTCTGCACCACCGAGAACAGCGACTCAAAGTAGTCTGGGAAAGTCTTTGCGACGCACCTGGGGTCCTGTATGCGTACCGGCAGCTTGGCCGGGTTGAATGCCGCCAGCGAAAAACACATCGCCATGCGGTGGTCGTCATAGGTAAACACGCTGGCGGCGCGCCAGTGCGCCGGGCTTGCCGGCGGAGTGATGCGGATGAAGTCGTGGCCTTCATCCACGCTGGCGCCGAACTTGCGCAGTTCGGTCGCCATGGCCGCGATCCGGTCGGTTTCCTTGACGCGCCAACTCGCGATGTTGCGCAAGGTGGTCGTGCCCGCGGCGTACAAGGCCATTACCGCCAGCGTCATCGCGGCGTCGGGTATGTGGTTGCAATCGAGCTCGATGGCCTGCAGGGGCTGGCCGTCGGGGCGCTGTCCGCGTGACACTTGCAGCCAGTTCGGGCCGCTGTCGACCTGCCCGCCCATCAGCCGCGCGGCTTCGACAAAACGGATGTCGCCCTGGATCGAGTCGGCGCCGACACCGTCGATCCGCAGGCCTTGGCCACTGGCAGGGGCGATCGCGCCCAGCGCAATGAAATAACTCGCTGACGATGCGTCCGCTTCGACGTGTATCGTCCCCGGCGACCGAAGTTGGCATCCGGCCGGAATCACAAACCGCCGCCAGCCGACGCGTTGCACCGACACCCCAAAACGCGCCAGCAGATTAAGTGTGATCTCAATGTAAGGCCGCGAGATCAGTTCGCCCTGCACCTCGATCACGACATCTTGTTGCGCCACCAGCGGCAGGGCCATCAGCAGCGCGCTAAGGAACTGGCTCGACACATCGCCGCGGACCTGAATCGGTTCGCCCAATGCCAAAACAGGTGCGCCGATGCGCAGCGGCGGAAACCCGTCGCGTCCGAGGTAGTCGATCTGGCAGCCGAGTTGGCGCAACGCGTCCACCAGGTCACCAATCGGGCGCTCATGCATGCGCGCAATACCCCGCAACTCAAACTCGCCTCCGAGCACCGCCAGCGTCGCCGTAAGCGGGCGCATCGCGGTGCCGGCATTACCCATGAACAGTTGGACTTGCCGGTTCTTTAGCACGCCTGCCAACCCTTCAATCACCACGCTAGACCCGTTGCGGGCGACGCCACAGCCAAGCTGGCGCAAGGCATCAAGCATCACGCGCGTGTCATCCGAGTCCAGCAAGTCGCGCAGCGTGGTGGTGCCCAGGCACAGGGCCGACAACAGCAACAAGCGGTTGGAAATGCTTTTGGAACCTGGCAGTACCAGTTGCCCGCCAGCGCTGGCCAGGGGCGGGATATCCAGGAACTGCGTCGTAAACATTACTTTTGCTGCTTGGCCATGCTCCAGTTGGCACGGGTGGCGCTGGCGTTTTCAAACTGTTCCAGCAGCGCGTCGCCGTTGGCTTGCGCGATCATCACTTCAAGCGCTTGCAGGTTGCGCTGGAATATCTTGGACTGGGCCAACAACTCTTCACGGTTGGAGACCATGATGTCGCGCCACATGGTCGGGTCAGAGGCCGCGATACGGCTGAAGTCGCGAAATCCCGGCCCGGCCAGCGACAGGAAATCCTTGCCCTGCGGTTGCCCGGCGATTGCGTTCATCAGCGCAAACGCGATCAGGTG
>JANNGR010000148.1:0-2062 GCA_031403955.1 Betaproteobacteria bacterium | reverse complement strand
ACTTGTCGTGCAGGTCGGGGCAGGTGCTGGGGCTGAACAGCGTCCACTGGCCTTTGCTCGCATCCTGCGGATGCTCGGTGCCTTCGAGCACGCGGCGCATGAAGAGGTCGGGGATCCAGTTGGCGGTGTTCATGTCGTGCGTCCGGCGCCGGTCGTCGCCGGTGTTCTTGCGCAAGTCCAGGAACTCCTCGATATCTAGGTGCCAGGCTTCAAGATAAGTACACACGGCGCCCTTGCGCTTGCCGCCCTGGTTGACGGCCACCGCTGTGTCATTGACCACCTTCAGGAACGGCACCACGCCCTGGGACTCGCCATTGGTACCTTTGATGTGCGACCCCAATGCGCGAACCCGCGTCCAGTCGTTGCCCAGACCACCGGCAAACTTGGACAGCAATGCGTTTTCCTTGATCGACTCATAAATTCCGTCCAGATTGTCGGGAACGGTGGTCAGGTAACAGGACGATAGTTGCGAGCGCAAGGTACCGCTGTTGAACAGCGTTGGCGTACTGGACATGAAGTCGAACGACGACAACACTTCATAAAACTCTATCGCGCGGGCTTCTCGGTCAATCTCGCCCAGCGAAAGCCCCATCGCAACCCGCATGAAGAAGGCCTGCGGCAATTCGATGCGGTTCTTTTGGACGTGCAGGAAATAACGGTCGTACAGTGTTTGCAAGCCCAGGTAATCGAACTGCAGGTCGCGCTCGGCTTTGAGCGCCGCACCCAATCGTTTCAGGTCGAATTGCAGCAGCTTTTCATCCAGCAGCTCGGCATCCACGCCGGTCCTGACAAATCCAGGGAAATAGTCGACGTATGCCTGACCCATGTCGGCCTGCGCCACGTCCTTGCCCAACACTTCCCTGGCGATGGTATGGAACAACAAACGCGCAGTCGCGTAGGTGTAGTCCGGGTCCTTCTCAATCAATGTCCGCGCGGCCAGCACGGATGCCTTGTATACCTCTTCCATCGGCACGCCGTCGTACAGATTGCGCAGCGTCTCGGCCATGATGGGCTCAGGCCGGATGTCGGCCCCTAATCCGGCGCATGCCGATTCAACCAGGCTCTGCAACCAATCCAGGTCGAGCACGATGCGCCGGCCGTCGTCGATCGCATGCAGCGGTGCCGCCTTGGGCGCCGATTGCCCGACCTTGCGGGCGCGTTCCTGGGTGCGCTTTTCGCGGTACAACACGTAGGCGCGCGCGATTTCATGGTGACCGCCACGCATCAGGCCAAGTTCCACCTGGTCCTGCACATCTTCGATATGAAAAGTTCCACCGCCCGGGCGCGAACGCACCAGTGCCCGAATGACCACCTGCGTCAGTTCGTCAACCACCTCCCGAACGCTGGCCGAAGCAGCTCCCTGCGTTCCATGCACGGCCAGAAAAGCCTTCATCATCGCCACCGCGATCTTGTTGGGTTCAAACGGCACCACGGCGCCATTGCGGCGAATTATCTGGAAATGGTCCAACCCGCTGGCCGCTGTATTGTGCAAGCCGTCAACCGGCCATGCGGCTGCAGCGCCAGGGTGCAACGTGGTTGGCGTATTCAAGGCAATCTGCATTATTTCCTCATCTCTGACAGGTGTCTGGTTGAATTACTACGGTTTGGAAGTGGCCTCTTCAACCGGCTTTTGAAGAACCATCAATGCAACCAGCGCACACTATATATGGGGTCTGGGATGAACACAAGCCACTACCGGTAGTGTACGCGCGAAAAAAGGGACTAGGCCACCGCCGTTGCCTGCCAGGGCGCCGGAACGGCATCGGGCAGACCCGCGGGCCTAACGCCAGGCGACTCGCGCGCGGGCCTTGAATTGAGACGCGATCTGGCGCCGACTCCAACAAACACAAGGCCTGCAAGCGCTTTTGCCGGGCCTGAGAGCGTGAGAGGCAATCCAATGCACCCGCGTGAGGCCCCAAATCGGGTCCAATCTAGGCGCAAAGCGCAGCCGGGGTTGGGCCCCGGCGAGGCTTTGCAACAACCAGTGGGCCTGTTTTGGGGCCTCACCCGTTGGGCCGGGGTACCCAGGGGCACTGGGGGGTGTTGCGCCGCTTGCCAAGGC
>JANNGR010000147.1:0-12227 GCA_031403955.1 Betaproteobacteria bacterium | reverse complement strand
ACACCATCTATGTGAGCGCCCAATTGGGCAAAGCGGCGCTGGACCGGCGCGTCATGGACGTTATGGCCAAGGTGCCGCGCCATGAATTCGTGCGGCTGGAAGTGCAGCCCTTCGCCTATGCCGACACGCCATTGCCAAGTGGCTTCGACAAGACGATTTCGCAGCCGTTCATAGTCGCCGTCATGACCGACCTGCTTGACCTGCAAGCCACCGACACCGTACTCGAGATCGGCACCGGGCTGGGTTACCAGACGGCAATCCTGGCGGAGCTGGCGCGGCATGTCTACAGCATCGAGTTCATCGAAGAGTTGGCCCTGCAGGCCCGGCGCCGCTTGGCACAACAAGGTTACGCGAACGTCGATATCCGGATCGGCAACGGCTGCCGCGGCTGGCCCGAACACGCGCCGTTTGACAAGGTGATTGTCACCGCGGCCCCCGAGCTGATTCCGGCAGCGCTGATCTACCAGTTGAAGCCAGGCGGCAAGCTGGTGCTACCGGCCGGTTTGCCGGACGCGCAGCAACTCATGCGCCTGGACAAAGACGCGGACGGCAGGCTGTCGACGAAGGAGTTTTTCCCGGTGCGGTTCTCGCTGCTTGAGGATGCCGACTAACGCGGGCAGCCAGGGGCGATGTAGCCCGACTTTGCGTTGTTTGCCGGCGGCATTGTCGCTGGCGGTTCGCTCGCGGTACCGGTGCTGCTGACTCCTGTCATGCATTGCCACCATGCAGAACAACAAAAGAGAGCGGGGGGCCATTCACCGCCGGGTAAAAAAGCGCGTTGCTCCGGCTGATTTGGCTGGAATCGCCAGACTCGGTATTGACTATACTGTCATATATGACAACAAATCATCTCTTGCAAGCCGAATTCGCTCTTCGCCTGCAGCACATGTCACGCGTTCATGATGCAGCGGCAGACATGGTTATCCCTCACGTCGGAGCTGCATTTGATCGCGCCAAGCTGTGCGGCGGAACGGCGTTGTCGCGGTTTTACCTTCAGCATCGACTTAGCTATGACCTGGATTTCTTCCTGCCCACCGGCTTCAACGCGCAGGCTCTGTTGGATCAACTGGTACCCAATGTGGTGATCAACAACCTGGAGATCACGCACGACCAAACGCGTGCCGATCAACTGCACTTCACCGTCGACGTCGGTGACGTGCCGATAAAGATGTCGTTCGTCGAAGACATGTACGCCGACGTGTTTCCTCCAATTGCAACAAAATTGGTGATTCAAAATCGCACGATTCAGACCGAGGGTCTCGACGGTCTGTACCACAGGAAGCTGCGAACCGTTGTGGGATGGGCAGACGCTCAAGTGCCGCAGCCGGTCGGCGGTCGCCAGACCGCTCGTGACATGTTTGATCTTTTTGTGCTGTCACAGGCGCGCATGCCTTTGCGGGCGTTTATTGAGCGCTTGCCGTATGCATTTGCTACGACGGCATTCGAAGACGGATTAGCAAACATGCCCTGGTTTGACCTAATCCTGGAGTTGAAGGAAACCATCGCTGCACCCAAATGGCAGGCTGGGTTGGATGTCGAACTTCTGCGCGACCATCTATATGCCGAGATGGGCATGTGCGAATTGCCCGATCCAAAAATAGACGAAAAAGAGGAGGTGGATGGGGCGGCAGAGGACCAGGTTGCAGGGCGCAAAGCCAGGCGGTTGCCAGTCACCGGGTTTAGGCGCAATAAATGACACTGATCAAACAAACACCGGATGACGCGTCATGGGAGACAGTCGCACGTTCGGTCTTTTGGAGCCGCGATGTGGATGAATCAAACTGGCGTCAGCAGGTCATCGCGGGTCATCCGTCCTACCTGGCGGATTCGGCGGCGCGCATGTCAACCAGGAACTTCATCCGGTTCATGGGACGAGGAGCATTCCGCCTAAATTGGCCCAGACTGCGTGAACTGCTTCCCGCGGGCAGTCGGGGTGTTCCGAGGTTGGATGCGGCATGGAGCCTGATCGAGACCGGGACATTCAATATGCCACCGCAGGCCGCTTTGGCCGAATGGCCTGGGCGAAGTCGTGAGGTATACGACGCCATCATCCACCATCAGGGAGCCTCGTTGTATGAAGTTGCATCCCTCGCGGGCGTGCCGTACCGCAGAGTGCATGATCATGTGCATGCGCTTGAAAAGCGGGGGCTGCTGCGCAGCTTGCTGGATGACTCTGGTCCGCGCGTGAAACGCCGGTTGTACACACTGTCTTCCCGAAGTTAGTTGTAATGCGCAAGGGTGGTCAGTCGCGCGTCCTCCACCGGGCCACCGACCGTGAAGTAATAGAGCGACTGGAACGCCATGTCCTTGAGTCCCAACACCCGGTGTACCGGTCCATGGAATAACCTCCAAGGGATGGGACGCTGCCACTTGGCCAACTCCACCCGCGGCATCACGCGCGTGAGCATGGTGTGGAGGCGCGCGGCTGTGATCGAGGTCCGGCCCGCAGGCCAGCAGGCTGCGCCGTTGCAGGATGATCTGCCCGGCCGCAGGGCTGCCGGCGCGCGCGCCGCCTTCATGCACAAGCACAGGCGCGCCGACAACCTCCAGGGGTTGCGGTTTGCCGGACGGTTTGCGCGACGCCAGGGCGACTGCGTCGATTACCTCCCAGGGCAGCGGATTAGCGCGACTGAGCCGGTTCGCCCTGCCGTACCAGGCTTGCCGCAATAACTCGCGCGCCGCTGACGGATCGACATGCGGCGCAAACAAGCGCTGCGCGCCGAGACGCCCTTGCTCGGCACAGTCTGGCGGCCAGACGGCCAGGACGAGATCCGAGTGTTCGCGCTCGGCGCTGGCGAAGTCCTCGGCGCGGGTCAGTCCGAGCAGGTCATCGATCGTTTCGTCCGCCAGGTCGTACACCCGGACGCCCTCCAGCCGAGGGTGGCGGCGGCGAGACGGACCGTGCCAATTGCGTGTCCGACGTCATGCTGGCAATAGCGGAACGCGCGCTCGCGTCAGTTGCGCGAACAGCTCGGGCGGGCAGTCGGCGCGCCACTCAAGGCCGTGTTCGCTGGCCCGGTAGTGGTACAGGCTCGGGCTGCCCGCCAAGCCGGTCAGTGGCCCGATCAGCAGGTAGCCCTCGGTGGGATGCAGGGTTGCCGCTCGATGGATTCCAGCGCAGCGCCCAGCGCGTGGCGCCGGCCTGCTCTTGTCAAGTGCGTGCGGCAGGCGTGCGGCAGGATTGTGTTTTGCCGCCGAAGGTCAGCCTGCAATACGCACCGGCAAATGCGTGAACCCGCGTACAAAATTGGATAACAGCCGCTTGGGCTCTCCCACCACCTCAATCACCGGGAAGCGCTTGAGAATATCTTCCCAAAGGATCTTCAGCTGCATCTCCGCCAGCCGGTTGCCAACGCAGCGGTGGATGCCGAATCCAAACGACAAGTGCTGGCGCGGCCGTGCGCGGTCGATGATGAACTGATTCGGGTTCTCTATCGCCTCCTCGTCCTGATTGCCGGACAGGTACCACATCACCACCTTGTCGCCCTTCTTGATTTGTTTGCCGCCCAGCTCGGTGTCGGCCAGCGCGGTGCGGCGCATGTGCGGCAGCGGAGTCTGCCAGCGGATGATTTCCGGCACCATGCTCTCTACCAGTGCCGGGTTGGCGCGCAGCTTGGCGAATTCGCCCGGGTTCTGATGCAACGCGACCAGACCACCCGTCATGGAGTTGCGCGTGGTGTCGTTGCCGCCCACGATCAGCAGCACCAGGTTGCCCATAAATTCGCGCGGCGACATGCCGCGTGTGGCCGGCGCGTGCGCCAGCATCGACACCAGGTCATTTTTTGGCGGCGCGTTGACGCGCTGATTCCACAGGTTGGTGAAATAGGCCAGGCATTTTCCCAACTCCGCGAAGCGGGCTGACTGCGACTCCACCAGGTGGTCCACTTCGGGCACCGAGGTGGCCACGTCGGACCACCAGGTCAGCAGCTTGCGATCGTCGAACGGAAAGTCGAACAGCGTGGCCAACATCTGCGTGGTGAGTTCGATCGAGACACGGTCCACCCAGTTGAAGGTCTCGTTGCGCGGCAGGTCATTCAACACCTTGGCGGTTCTTGACCGGATGGTGCTCTCCATGGTTGCCAGGTTGCCCGGCGCCACGATCGGGCTGACGCTCTTGCGCTGCTCGTCGTGTTTGGGCTGGTCCATGGCGATGAACATTTGCAACCGGTTTTCCATCGGCGCATCGAACAGAGAAATGCCACCCTGCGACCAATCCGACGAATAGATGCCGTGGCTGGTGTCCACCGTCATGATGTCCTTGTATTTCGTCACCGACCAGAAGCCGCCATAGAACTCGTTGCTGTGGTAGTGCACCGGGTCCTCGCGGCGCAGCCGCTCGAAATAGTAACCAATGCTGTCTTCCTGGAACAGGCGCTGCTTGCTGACGTCGATCTGGTCCAGCGGTATGGCATAGGCCTCGGCCCGGGCTTGTTGCGCTGTTAGGGTAGGGGTGCTTGCCTGGTTCATCGCCGGACTCCTTACACAGGGGGAAGATCGACTAGTGCTGGCCGTCCGGCATGGTCACGACCAGGCCATCGAGCGCCGGCGTGATCGGGATCTGGCAAGCCAGGCGCGAGTTGGGCAGGGTGGCTGCCGCGAAGTTCAGCATGTCCTCTTCCATCGTCGTGCGTGAGCCGGTCAAGCTCTGCCACGCGGCGTCAACATAGACATGACAGGTCGCGCAGGCGCATTGGCCACCGCAGTCCGCGTCGATGCCGGGTACGTTGTTGTCAACGGCGGCACGCATCAACGACAGGCCCGATTCGGCCGTCACCGGATGTTGTTTGCCGTTGTGTTCGATGAATGTGACTTTAGGCATGTCCTGGTCTTTTGGTGGCGATGGATCGGGCCGTGGCAGCCGCTCAATAGACCGGCTGGTGTTGGCGGATGGTGTTTTTGACGTCATCCGAGAGGGCAAACCCGGCGCCGAACTTGGCGGCGAGTTCGGCCGAGCGCTGAACGAATTTTTCGATGCCTATGCTGTAGATGAACTGCATCGCGCCACCGGTCCAGGCCGGAAAACCGATGCCGAAAATAGAGCCGATATTGGCGTCGTGTACGCTTGTGAGCACGTTTTCGTTCAAGCAACGCGCGGTCTCAATCGCCTGGCGGTACAACAAGCGGTCTTTGACTTCCTGCAGGTCCCAGGCCACGCCAGGTCGCTCGAACAGGGTCTTGAGTTGCGGCCAAAGAGTCTTTCTGGCGCCTGGCTCGCTCGGGTACTCGTAAAAGCCGCCGCCACCGGCGCGGCCAGGACGTTTCAATTCCTTGACCATACGCTCCACCAGTAGCTGCCCGGGGCCGGCCTCGTAAGACTTGCCTTGCGCGGCATAGTCGGCACGGGTCTGGTCCAGCACCTGCACACTGAGCGACAAAGCGGTCTCATCGATTACGGCCAGCGGTCCTACCGGCATGCCGCATTGCATGCCCGCGTTCTCGATCACCGGCGCGGGAATGCCTTCGCTCAACATGCTTGTGCCTTCGGTGACGAAGGTGCCAAAGGTGCGGCTGGTGTAGAAACCGCGCGAGTCGTTCACCACGATCGGTATCTTGCCGAGCGCCTGCACAGAGTCAAAAGCGCGGGCCACGGTTTCGTCGTCGGTCTGATTGCCGCGGATGATCTCCACCAGCTTCATCTTGTCCACCGGGCTGAAGAAATGGATGCCGACAAACTTGTCCGGATGGGCGCTGGCGGTTGCCAGGCCGCTGATCGGCAACGTAGAGGTGTTGCTGGCGAAAAAGCCGCCCGCGGCAAGCATCGGTTCGGCTTCCTTGGTGACACTGGCCTTTAGCGCGCGTTGCTCGAATACAGCCTCGATGATCAGGTCGCAACCCTGCAGATCGCTGGCATTGCCGGTGGGCATGATGCGCGCCAACAGCGCGGTCTGGTCGTGCGGGCTCATGCGGCCCTTGTCCACGCGTGGCTGTGTCAGTTTGACGCTGTAGGCTTTACCCGTATTGGCCTTCTCCAGGCTTACGTCCTTCAGCACCGTGGTTATGCCCCGGCTGGCTTGCACATAGGCGATACCGGCACCCATCATGCCGGCACCCAGCACACCGACTTTGGCCGGCTTGTAACGTGGCACACCCTTGGGCCGGGACTGACCCGACTTGATCGCGTTCATGTTGAAGAAGAACGTGTTGATCATGTTTTTCGCAACCGGGCTCACCACCAGTTTCGCCAGGTAACGGCTCTCGATCCGCAGCGCGGTATCGAAGTCGACCTGGGCCCCTTCCACCATCGCGGCCAGCGCGTATTCGGGCGCCGGGTAGAGGCCGCGCGAGGTCTTTTTCATCATTGCCGGCGCCACCACCAGCGCAGCTGCAATTTTCGGGTTGCTCGGTGCGCCGCCGGGAATCTTGTAGGTCTTGTCGTCCCAGGGCTGGATCGATGACGGGTTGGCCGCGATCCAGGCCAGGGCCTTCTCGCGCAACTGCCCGACATCACTGACCAACTCATGCACCAGGCCCAACTCCAGCGCCTCGCGCGGACTGAACAACCTGCTTTCCAGAATGTAAGGTTGCGCGCCCATCAGCCCCAACAGGCGCGTCATTTTGGTGATGCCGGAGGCGCCGGGTATCAGGCCCAGCGTGATCTCGGGCAAGCCGAACTGAATCTTGCTGTCGTCGACCGCAATGCGGTAGTGGCCGACCAATGCCAATTCCCATCCGCCGCCCAACGCGGCACCATTAAGGCAACTGACCACCGGTTTACCCAGGGTTTCCAGCGTGCGGAAGTTCTTCTTGGTTTGTTCGATTTCCTTGAATACCGTCGCGGCATCTTCGGACTTCAGGCGCATCGTGCCCTTCAGGTCGGCCCCGGCGAAAAACGTGCTTTTGTTTGAGGCCAGGATGATGCCTTTGATGGCCTGTTTGTCTTGCACAACCTGGGCAGTCACTTCGCTCAGGTCATGTTGCCAGTCCTGGCACATGGTGTTGACCGGCGAGCCGGGTTCGTCAAAGGTGATGGTGGCAATGCTGTCGGTGAGCGCGTATTGGATCGTTTTCATGATTTGTTAGACGCGCTCGACAATCGTCGCGATGCCCATGCCACCGCCCACACACAAGGTGGCCAGGCCGTAACGCAAATTGCGCCGGTGCAATTCGTCTATCAAGGTATTCAGGATCATCGCGCCGGTGGCGCCCAGCGGGTGACCCATGGCGATCGCGCCACCGTTTACGTTTACCTTTTCATGTGGCACACCCATCTCCTTCATGAACCGCATCGGCACCGCGGCAAACGCTTCGTTTACCTCGAACAGGTCGATCTGGTCGATCGTCATTGCGGCCTTGGCCAGCGCCTTGCGCGCGGCCGGCATCGGGCCGGTCAGCATGATGGTGGGGTCGGCGCCGCTCAGTGCCGCGGCCACAATTCTTGCCCTCGGCGTGAAGCCGTGGATCTTGCCCGCCGCCTCGGAGCCAATCAGAATTGCCGCCGCGCCATCGACGATGCCCGATGAGTTGCCGGCATGGTGTACATGGTGGATACGCTCGACCTGCGGATATCGCGTCAGCGCGACCTGGTCAAAGCCCATCGCACCCAGCGCGTCAAACGCGGGTTTGAGCGACGCCAGGCCAGCCAGCGTGGTGTGCGGTTTGATGAACTCGTCGAAGTCCAGAATGGTCTGGTCCAGGAAGTCCTTCACCGGCACCACCGAACCGGCAAAAAAACCGCCTTCTCGCGCCTTGGCGGCACGTCGCTGGCTCTCCAGCGCAAACGCGTCCACGTCGTTGCGGCTGAAACCTTCCATCGTCGCGATCAAGTCGGCGCCTATGCCTTGCGGCACAAATGCGGTTGCGCTGTTGGTCTCGGGGTCATGCGCCCAGGCGCCCGAGTCCGACCCAATCGGCACCCGGCTCATGCTTTCCACACCGCCGGCCACGACCAGGTCTTCCCACCCAGAACGAACCTTCTGTGCCGCCATGTTCACCGCTTCCAGGCCCGACGCGCAAAAACGGTTCAACTGCACACCCGAACAGCGGAAGTCCCAGCCGGCTTTGAGTGCCGCCACCTTGGCTATCACCGAACCCTGCTCGCCGACCGGCGATACCACGCCCATCACCACGTCGTCCACCTGCGCGGTGTCGAAGTCGTTGCGGCGCTGCAATTCGCGCAACACTCCGGCCAGCAGGTTGACCGGTTTGACTTCGTGCAGGCTGCCGTCTTTTTTGCCTTTGCCGCGTGGCGTGCGGATGGCGTCAAATACAAAAGCTTCTGTCATGCCGGGTTCTCCTGAAGAATATTGAGCGCAGCGAAATTGCGCTGTCGCGGTGGCTGCGACCGCACGGGATCGATCCCCGCAACGAGTATATTCATTCGAACCGTCAAGCAGCAACATGATCTACCAACTGCATTACTGGCCCACCATTCAAGGTCGCGGCGAATTTGTTCGGCTGGCGTTGGAAGCCGCAGGGGCCGCGTATGTAGACGTGGCGCGTGACCGGGTGGCGGCGGGGCAGGGCATGCCGGCGTTATTGCGTTGGTTCAAGGACGAAGGTATTGAACACCCGCCATTTGCGCCGCCGATCCTCCAACACGGGAAACACACCATTGCGCAGACGGCGGCAATCCTGTTGTACCTCGGACCCCGCCTGGGCCTGGTTGGAAAAAGCGAGGCCAGCCAGTTATGGACGCACCAGATCCAGCTCACGATTGCCGACGCGGTAGTCGACGCGCACGATACCCACCACCCGATCTCCAGCGCGCTGTATTACGAGGAGCAAAAGCCCGAAGCGCTGCGGCGCGCGCAGGCATTTCGGCAGACGCGATTGCCCAAATACCTGGCCTGGTTCGAAACCATACTGGCGCGCAATCCGCGCAACACCAACGACGGCCAGCTCCACCTGGTCGGTGCGCGCCTCAGCTATGCCGATCTGTCGCTGTTTCAGTTGGTGGAGGGCTTGCACTACGCGTTTCCGACAGCGATGCAAACGGCGCTGAAGAAGTCGTCACGGGTGGCGCAACTGCACGGCGAGATGAAACAGCACCGGCGGCTCGCCAACTATCTGCACAGCGACCGGCGCATCGCGTTCAACCAAGACGGGATCTTCCGGTGCTACCCGGAACTCGATGATCACCAGGAAAGCGGGTCAACGCAATAAAAGCGGCGCAGTTCCTGATACAGCGCCGGATGTTCGTTCGCCATGCGTTGTGGCAACTCGAAAAACACTTCAGAGGCCACGGCAAAAAACTCCGCTGGATCGGTGGCACCGTAGTCGTCGAGCAGCGATGTAATCCCCGCCTGTGCACGCTGTTGCAACAACGCAAACTCCGCGCTGAAAACCTTGGACCAGTTTCTGTACGATGCGCGTGAACGCAGGCGCGGCGCGCCGTTGGCGTGGCCGGCCTCCTGGTCGAGCTGGTGCGCGAACTCGTGGATCACCACATTGCGCCCGTCGGCCGGGTCAGCGGCGCCCTCTACTACGTCCTGCCACGACAACACGACCTGCCCCTGCGACCAGGATTCGCCCGCGAGAACCTGGCGCAAGTCCTGCAGCAATCCGGAGCCGTCGCTGCGCACCCGGTTAACGACGAAAGGACCTGGATAGACCAGTATCTGGCGCAAGTCAGGGTAATAGGCGGTGTCGCGGTTGAGGATCAACAGGCAGGCCTGGGCGGCGATGCTGACGCGCATTTCTTCGGTCAGTAGCAGTCCGCCACAAGCCAAAAATGGCTTCTCGGCCAAGAACACCTGTATGTGTTGTTTGAGTTGCAACTGCAAATCCGCCGGAAGCCTGGCCACATACGGTAATCGCCGTTGCAGTATGCGCCGCCACCGGGCCGGAAACGCTTGCTGGCGCAGCCGCGCCCGGCGGCGTTGTACCAGCCAGGGCCGGGCCATCAACCAGGTGACGAACAGCAGCGCCAGACCGCAAAGTAGAAGGAAGGCCAAGGTCTGGTGTCCGGTGAGCCGGCCCGGTCATCCGGCAAGCAGCGCGGGTCAACAAGCCAACTGGCCGGCCAGGTCCAGAAAGTCCCGCGCATGCAGCGTGTTGGCCGCATTCGGCGCAATGTCTTTGGCGCGGTCCGGCCCAAATTCCGCGGCGCGTTCGACATACGCCGTCTGCAAACCACAGGCGCGCGCGGCGGCCAGGTCGTCCTGGTGCGCGGCCACCAGCATGACTGCCGATGCGGACAGGTCAAAAACGTGCGCCACGCCAAGGTAGGTGGCCGGGTCGGGTTTGTAGGCCTTGAACACCTCAGCCGACAATATGCAGTCCCACGGCAGAGCGGCGTGTTTGGCCATGTTGGTCAGCAGGCCTAGATTGCCGTTTGACAAGGTGCAGATGGTGTAACGCGACTTCAGGCGCGTCAGGCCCGCCAGCACATCGCCCCAGGGGTCGAGCCGGTGCCAGGCCTTGTTCAGGTGCCGCTTTTGCGTTTCAGTCAAATCGCGCACCGCGAACTGTTCCAGAATCTGGTCCAGGATGATGCGGTGCAGGTCATCGATCAGTGTCCATCCCAACTCGCCGCTCCTGACCCGGTGCATCGCGGGCTGGTAGCCGGCGCGCCAGGCGAGCGCAAACGCACCGCCATCGATGCCGAGTTGCAAAGCATCTACCTCGCGCTTGATGCCGCCATACCAGTCGACAACGGTGCCAAACACGTCGAACGCCAGCACTCTGGGAGCGAGCGCTTTCATCGCTGCGCCTTGTCCTTCTGGTTCTGCGTCTCGATGCGTTCCCGCGCAGTTTGCCAGTCGGTGTCGCTCCATTGGCGAAGTTCGTAGAAATTGCCGCCGGTGGCCAGCGCATTGGCGCCGTCCATCATGATGCTTTGACCGGTCAGCCAGTCGCATTGGCCATTGGCCATCAGGAAGCTGGCCAGATTTTGCAATTCGCTAATTTGGCCGCAGCGCGCCATCGGGTTGGTCTTTGCGCTGCGTGCACCCGGCTGCTCGCCTGGGTTCAACCGTTTGCTCATGCCTTCGGTAGGTATTTCGCCTGGGCCAATGGCGTTGAGCCGGATGCCAAACCGGGCCCATTCCACCGCCAGCGACTTGGTCATTACCTCGATGCCGGCCTTGCTCATGGCCGACGGCAACACGTAGGGAGACCCGTTGTCGACCCAGGTAACGATGATGCTCATGACGCTGCGAAACGGCTGGCCAACTTGCCACTGTCCCGCCTTGGCTTGTTCGATCCACCGCTTGCCGACCGCCTGTGTCACGTAAAAAGTGCCGTGAAAGACGATGTTTGCAATCGCATCGAAGGCGCGCGGCGACAGGCTCTCGGTCGGAGCGATGAAGTTGCCAGCGGCGTTGTTGACCAGCCCGGTCAATCCGCCACTGCTCCACAACGCGTCAACCATATCCTGCACTTCTTGCGCAATCCGGATGTCCACCCCAAAGGTGTCGATGCGCCGCTCGGGAAATTGGCCGCGCCAAGCGGTGGCGGTTTCCTCACAGACCGATTTGCGCCGCCCGCAAATCGCAATGTCGGCGCCCAGGCTCAGAAACCGCTCGGCCATCGCCTGCCCAAGGCCGGTGCCGCCACCAGTAACCAAGATACGTTGGCCGGCCATGAGTTGGGGTTGAAACATGCGCGATTCTCCTTTCGGGACGGTTTGAATATTGGCCCTGCGATTTGCATATTACCCAGTCTGCTGCTGCTTCACGCAATATTTACATCGCTCGGCTAAAGTTGCGGCATCTCAACTCTGTCGATGGAATTTCCGATCATGAAGTTATCCACCAAAACATGGCTGACCAGTGTCGTCGTGCTTTGTTTTCCGGCCGCATACGCAACCGGCCTGGCCACTTGTGACTCCGGCCCAAAATCAGGCTGGCAGGCAGTCGAAAAACTGGAGCGGCAACTCAAGGAAAAAGGTTACGTGGTGCGAAGAATCAAGGAAGACGGTGGTTGTTATGAAGTCTATGCCTTGAACGAAAAGGGCGAACGCGGCGAGTACTACTTTCATCCGGTCACGCTCGCGCCCGTGCCGACCAAGGCCAGATGAGCCGCGCGCAGGGCGCCGTGACGCGGCCGGTGTGGAGCGTTGGCGTTCGTTTGCTGCATTGGACGCTGGCCCTGGCGATGATTGCCAGTTTCGTCACCCACGAAGGTGGTGGACGGGTGCATGAATGGACTGGTTATGTTGCCCTCGCAGCGGCCGCGCTGCGGGTGTTGTTAGGGTTTGCCGCGCCTGGTTATTGGCGTTTTGCGCAGTTCGTGCGCGGCGTGCGGCCTACCTTGGCCTACGCGCGCACGGTGTGGCAACGCCGCGA
>JANNGR010000146.1:0-1731 GCA_031403955.1 Betaproteobacteria bacterium | reverse complement strand
ACATGTTCCCAGTTGACGGAAAGCACCACCACGTCTGCCTGCGCGGCTTGCTGTCGCGTGCCGACCTTTGCGCGCGGCCCCAGCTCGCCCACCAAGCCTGCGAGTGATTCCGGACCGCGGCTGTTGCTGACGATGAGTTCGTAACCAGCTTTCGCCAAATGGCCTGCGAAAGCCTGACCGATGCCGCCTGCACCGATGATCCCGATTTCCATGACATTTCCTCTTACCCGGCGAGAGACGGTAACTTTGGCGGCGCGACGCCCTGAGCCGCAGAGGCCGTGGCGAGCAACTGATGTTCCCATGTAAAACTGATGCCGACAACGCCCATATGTTCGACAAGCATTCGAGTGGGTGGGGGAACGGTTGCCGTACGGGCCCAATCGCGTGGAGCTCTGACGCGAGGACTGTCCCGAGCGTCGCTGGCGTCGAACTCGTAGGCTGGCAGCGTGAACGACTACGGCATGCGGATCTTGAAATCACGCTTGACGTGCGCGAAGACCATGCCGCGTACCAGGCGCACTGGCTGAAAGTCCTGAAGGCCGATAGCCGCGCCTTTTTCACCGCTGCGGCCCACGCGCAACGGGCCGCGGATTAGCTGTACGGACATCAAACAGCCTTGGGCGTTGCTGCTTGATGGTCAGAACCCCGCCCTCGGGCGGGGCTTTCGCAGTTAGTTGCCGGGCGAGCGTGCGAAGTGGCCTCCCCGGCTTCCCCTGTCAGCACGGGCGGCCACCACTCGGCGCTCGCGACCGTGTCCTATGGCGAACGGACTCGGTCAGGGCGCAGATGGACGATCTTGATTGCGTGCTTATCCGGTTGTCTCCCAGGACCACTACCGGTAGTGTGTTGGGCATTGATGCCAACCTGGGGCGATCATGGTTATCGACGTGCTTGAGCGAGGCGATGTGCCGTTTCCGCGCTCGCTGCCGGAGTTCCAGCGACTGTTCCCGGACGAAGCGGCATGCGCGGCCTACCTTGAGCGCGCCCGATGGAACGATGGGCTCATCTGCGACCTCTGCGGCTCGCCTAGCGAGCCATACCGCTTTGCCAATCGTCTCGGCGTTTTCCGGTGTCGTCATGGCAACCGCGACGCGAGTCTTACCGCCGGCACCGTCATGGAACGTACGCACACGCCGCTCTCGGTCTGGTTTTGGGCGGCCTACCTGATCGCCAGCCAGACACCGGGCATGTCGGCCGTCCAGTTCCAGCGGTAACTCGGGCTGTCTCGCAACGAGACTGCTTTTCAAATCCTCCACCAGTTGCGGGCCGGCATGGTGCGTCCCGACCAGGATCGGATCGGCGGCAAACCTGGGGAGCACGTCGAGGCCGACGAAACCTGGGTGGGCGGGCGCACGCGAGGTAAGGGGCGTGGCGTTCACGATATGGTGCTCGTCGCCGGCGCCGTCGAAGAACGGCAGCGCAGCGGGGGAGTCTGGACCAGCGCACGCTGACAGCGGGAGGACAGATCACGGCCATTTATCCATCGACACGCCTTGTGACGCTGAAACTCGCGATCACCGATCAAGCCGGCCAGGTCACGACACCGGGGCAGGCGGTGGTGAAGCTGCACGGTTAAGGGCGCACGGATATCGGTTCCTGATTCCCCTGCACGGCCCAGGTCGCGGTGTGGGAGACGCGCTTCGGGACCGTGAAATACAGGGATGCCAAGAAAAATAGATACCGGCCAGAAGGCCTTCCAGAGAACGGAGCCGCAGGCCTCCTCCGGCAGTG
>JANNGR010000145.1:0-1665 GCA_031403955.1 Betaproteobacteria bacterium | reverse complement strand
ATGCCCTGCCCGTTGGGCGGAATCTCGTGCAACGTGTAGCCGGCATAGTCTTTCTGGATCGGTGTCACCCATTGCGGCTCGAAGCCGGCCATGTCGGCAGCGGTCAGGCTGCCGCCATTGGCCGCCGCGTGAACCGCAAATTGCCGCGCGATCTCGCCGCGGTAAAAGGCTTCCCCCCTGGTTTGGGCGATCTTGCGCAGGGTCGCGCCGGCCTGTGCAAATACAAACCGTTCGCCCGGCGTTGGTGCGCGGCCGCGCGGCATGAAGGCCTGGGCAAATCCGGGTTGTTCCTGCAACAACGGCACCTGGCGGCCCCATTTTTCGGCCACGATGCGCCCCACCGCATGGCCACGTTCGGCCAACTCGATCGCCGGCTCCAGCAGATCGGCAAACGGCAACTTGCCAAACCGCTTCGACAGCGCCACCCAGCCGGCCACGGCTCCGGGCGTCGTAACCGTGTCCCAGCCCCGCAGCGGCATGACCCCGGCATGCCGGCGTTGAAAGTAGTCCGGGTTCCACGCCGCCGGCGCAACGCCCGAGGCGTTCAGGCCGTGCAACTGCTGGCCATCCCACAGAATCGCGAAGTTGTCGCTGCCCAGGCCGTTGGAGACCGGCTCCACGATCGTCAAGGCGGCGGCGGTCGCGATCGCCGCGTCCACCGCGTTGCCGCCCTTTAGCAACATGCGCAGCCCGGCCTGCGCCGCCA
The DNA here is from genome assembly GCA_031403955.1 of Betaproteobacteria bacterium. Taxonomy (GTDB): domain Bacteria; phylum Pseudomonadota; class Gammaproteobacteria; order Burkholderiales; family Burkholderiaceae_C; genus CAISIP01. The sequence continues at coordinate 959 of JANNGR010000145.1, read as the reverse complement.
GCGGTTGCGAGGTGGCGACCATATTGCGCGCGAACACCGGGCTGCGGATGGTGGGGTAAGGGTTGGTCCAGTTGAATTGCATGGTACTTTTGGCTCCGGGAAAAGAGGTTGATCAGCGAGGCCAGCCGGCGATCAGCGCTGTCTTGTGGGGTCAGCAACCCGTTCCATCTCGGTAAGGCGGGAGGCTTTAAATGCAAACAACAGACTAAGACAGTAAACAGCCCGAATGACTATTGGCGATGGGGCTGGAACCGGGTTCACAGGACAACTGTCCATCAACGTTGCCTTGGATCCAGCGCATCACGCAGCCCGTCACCTGAAGGCGATGGAAGGCCTGGTGGGGCAACTTGATTATGCGACTGCGGAGCGCGCGAGGAAAGCGGATTGCAAACGGGCCAGGCGCACACTGGCCGGCGTGTCAGCGCGGTGCTGCCGAAACAGCGCCGGCGCCGGTATCTCGCGCCAGAAATGGCAGGCCACGGCATGGCCGGAGTCGGCCTCCAGGGCCGGTGTTTGCCGCGAACACAAAACTTGCGCGTGCGGGCAGCGGGTATGAAAGTGACAACCCGACGGCGGGTTGACCGGGCTCGGTACGTCACCCGGCATCAGCACGCGTGCACGATTTATTCCGGGCTCGGGCAAGGGAATGGCCGACAACAGGGCCTGCGTATAGGGATGGCGCGGCAGCGCAAACAGCGCGCGTTTGTCGGCAATCTCGACAATGCGCCCGAGGTACATCACGGCAATGCGCGTCGCGATGTGTTTGACCACAGCCAGATCGTGCGCAATAAACAGGTACGCCAGGCCGAACTTCTGCTGCCAGCGCCATGGCGATCATGGCCCGTTGGCGCATGCCGCCCGAGAGTTTGTGCGGGTGTTCATGGAAGCGTTGTTGTGGCGCTGGAATACGCACCCGGGTCAGCATCTGGAGCGCCCGCTCGGCCGCCTGGTCGCGGCTC
>JANNGR010000144.1:0-12749 GCA_031403955.1 Betaproteobacteria bacterium | reverse complement strand
GAGCAGCATGCCGATCAGCAGGGCGCCGAGTTCGCCGGACAGCCCGATGGCTTCGAACCCGTAGCCGCCGAGGTCTACGAATTGACTATTTGCTGATCTATGCAATATAGTAAAAAGTTAAGCCTGATGACCATAGCGAGGCGGACCCACTCCTTCCCATCCCGAACAGGACAGTGAAACGCTTCAGCGCCGATGATAGTGCGGATTCCCGTGTGAAAGTAGGACATTGTCAGGCTATTAACGGAAAACGCCCAGTGGGATGACTGGGCGTTTTTTTTCGCGCCCAGCATGGGCGCACTCGTGTGGGGTAAACGTCCCGGCGGCAATTCGATCACCCCGGCGCGGTGCAGCATCGTACCACATCCAGCTGCCGCGCTGCGTTCGAGTGTCGCAGGACGTGGCTGCCCATGTATTGCTCTTTGATGCCGGCGACCTTGGCATGCTTGCCGAGGATGTATCGCACAGCCGCCGAAGAAGTGAGTGCCTCAAACGGCACTCTTAGCTGTACAAACAAATGCCGGGTTGGCGTCTGAGACGGGTGCCCGCGCCGAAGGTACCGAGCCAGGGCCTTGGCAATCGGCGGCAACAGCGGCAATATGAAGTGAACACCTGTCTTGGGACGCACGACCTGCAGCGTGCCGGCGTTCCAGTCGATGTCTTGCAACTGCAAACGAATCACTTCACCTGCGCCCAGACCATAGGTGGCCATCATCAACAGTAAAGCGTGATCGCGCAGCCCGAGCGCTGACGTGGTGTCCACGGCACGCAGCAGTCTCTGCACGTCCTCCCATGGCCAGGCGCGCCGCGGCTGCGCAAACCTGGGCTGCACTGGCGAGATCACCGCATCGGCCAGGTCGACATGAATGCGGCCGCTGGCCAGCAGGAATCTGGCAAAGGACCTCACGGAACTGGCGATGTCTGCCGTCGTGGCGCGGGCATAGCGACGCGAGCATGCAATGAGGAAGGCGTCGATGTCGGGCAAGCTCAGCCGGCGCCAGGTCTTGCCGCAGTGCCGCAGTTCATCAAGGAGCCTACTGGCATAGCCGATCTTCTTGAGGACAGTGATCTCCGGGTTGCCGCGCTGACACCGAAGATGATCGGCGTAGTCACGCAACAGCGGATCAACCGGCGCCGACGGTTCCTTCGGCGTGCACCATGCAGGCACCGACATGCCCATGACCTCGCAGACTCGACGCATCGAGCGCATCGATGAAATCGCAAGGCCGAGATTGCCGATCTCGAGATCACGGGTTCGCGCATACCGAGTTTGAAATCTGACTACGCCATCACGAGTCAGTTCATTGGCTTCCTCCAGGCCCAGCTCACTGCAGTAGCACCGGAACCGATTGATCCACTGCATGTACTGAATCGCCGTGTTCGCATTGACGCAGCGATCGCCTCGCCACGCACGCTCGATGTCCCGGATCGCGGGACGGCGCGAGGGCTGCTGCATGCTGGACGAGGTGACCATGCCGAGTCATACGTTCTTGGGGCCGAATCGGATTCCGCCCCGTTCAACTGGCATGGATTTATGTGGCGTTGACCAGCGCGGCCGTCGCTCTGGGAGATTGCGATGTCAGTCCCCCTAGTCTGGATAAAAAACGGCTCGAGATAATAGGCCCACATGTAGGCCTTCTTGGTCTTGCCCGCGCCGGGGTCCAGCAGCGAGATCGGCGTCTCGTCGGCGTGAACGATGCGCGAACTCAGCACGAAGGCCCGGTGCGCCTCGTACAGCGGCATCAGTTGCGCTCCGGTGTGCCCGCTCCAGGCCGCCAGCGTCGAGCCCGGCGTGTATACGCCCGCGCGGGCATTGATCTGCTCCTGCCGGTAGTACGGGAGGTGGTCCACGAAGCGGCTGATGACGGTGTGGGCCTGCAGGCCCGGCGTTGGCAGCGCGTTGTCGAAGACCTGCGGGGCAGCGGGTTCCTGCATCAGCAATTGGCAGCACTTGCAGGCCCATTTGCCTCGGATTTGCCGCTGCACAAAGAACTGCGCCGGCACAATGTCCAACCGCTCGCTGATGTCCTCGAAGATCTCGCGCTGCTGGGCGTTCATGCGCTCGATCTTGGCACCGAAGCGCCAGGCCTTGAGCTTGGCCAGCTGGAACGTGATGCTATCGATCTTCGCGTCGCGCCACTTGATGCCCTGGGCCTGCGAGTCGATCCGCTTGTCCTGCGCCTCGATGTGCTTGGACTGCTCCCCGATGTGGGCCAGCATCCGCGTGACCAGCGCGGTCAATTCGGCCGGGCTCAGAGCCTTGAGATCTTCGGCTTTGGGTAGCTGCGTGTCGAGCATGTATATATTGTGCGAGCCAACGCTGATGCGCGCATCGGTACATTCTCGAATTGCCTTTGAGAGTCAAATCGAGTAGGATTTTTATCAAATACATTAACGTAATATTGCCGCTCCAACGTGCCATGTACGACAGGATCCTGGGATCTCGTGTTGAAGATAAAGATATGCCAAAAAAGAGCCCATTCCACATCGTTTTGTCGGCCAAGGAGGCTACGGAGTTGAACCGCAGGGCAGTTCGATATACGTTGCCTTACTTCGAAGTCGTTCGCGCCAAGATGATCCTGATGGCCGCCCAAGGCCTGGACAACGACGAGATCGCCGAACGCCTGGATACGCGCCGTGAGGTCGTGAGCCAATGGCGCAAACGCTTCTTCACGGATCGAGTGGCGGGCCTGGACGAACGTGCCCGAGCGGGTCGTCCCAAGGCGCATCCCAGTGGCGCTCAACGTTGAGTTCAATTACATCCGCGTTATCACCCGCATCTGCTCCAGGCGCTGCCACGGCAGTCCGAGCACCAGGGCGTCGAATTGGTCCTTGGTCAACGCCAGAGGTGCCGCGTCGGCTGCGACGTTCCGGGGCCACTCGAAGCTGCCCTTGTTCAGTCGCCGTGCGGCGCACCAAACCCCAAAGCCGTCGTGCACCAAGAGCCTGATGCGTGTTGAGCGGGTGTTTGCAAACAGGTAACCGTGGTGAGCCCGTGCGGCGCCGAAGACCTGCACCACACGAGCCAGCAGCCGCTCTGCGCCGGCGCGCATGTCGATCGGCTCGACCGCCAGCCAGAGTGCGTCGATCCTGATCACCGCAACAGCGCTCGCATCGAGGCCGCGCATTCCGACGCTGCTGCAACCGGCCAGCTGACGTTGATCGTGGTCGTGCCGCGGCGCAGTTCGAGGCGAATGTCCAGCGCCGGCGTCTGCATAGCGGGCAATTGCAGGGGCACGAACGCGCTCGCCACGGGGCCGCTCGCAGCTTTGGCCACCACGATGTCGCCACGCCGCTCAGTCTCAACGACCCAGCGCCGTGCCAGGTTCGCATTGACACTATTGGCCATCGCCACTGCGGCAACCGATACGCCAGGCGCGCTACAAGCCGCAACGACCTGAGCCTTGAACTCGGCGCAGTGTTTACGGCGTCGGGGCCGGGCGGGGCCAACCGCTTGGGCATCATTGGTAATAGTATTCCACTGTCCACCAAAAAAATTAAGTGGACACGAGCATCCCAAAACGATCGATCTGGATCAAGGTGCCGCGGCTAGACGCTTACAAAGTACGCACCGGTATGCTGCGTCGGATGGCGGCCCCCACGCCCTTGCGACGCTTGCGCTGCCCGTCAATGTGCGAGCGCGCACCGGCCAGTACGCGATCAATGGTCGCCGCGCTGACCTGCGGGATTTTGGCCCTGATGACTGGATCCAAATCGAGATGACCGTGCCGCTCCATGGCGTCCACCAGCATCGGGATCAACGCCTTCAGACGCTTGCCGCAGACCCGATCGGCCGCCTCCCATAACACCGTCAGCGCTAGGCGTACCGCCTCGTCATACACACGGTCGCGTACGACGGGTACAGCCTTCACGGCAAATCCGTCCTCGCCCAAAAAACGGATGGCGTGTTTGCGGTGATACCCGGTCGTGGCCGCAAACTCGTCAAGAATCCTTAGAAGTCACGGTAGGTTGCGCCGCGATACCGCACTCGTAGTGCTTCGATCAACTCCTTGCGTGTTGTCATGCTGATTTGCCTCGTGACGTTGTGCTGCCCCAGCCGGACCATCCGACGGGTAGCAGATTACGTGAGGCAACACGCCCGCCAAGGTAATTGTCGCCAACCAGTACACCGTCGTTTTTTCGCCAGTAGCGCAGGAACAATTAGCTAGCCTCTATCGCGCCATCGCCGCCGCATCACCAGAAATCGCGCAGCGATATACCGGTGCAATCGTTAGCTATTGCGAGGGCTTGCAGACCTTTCCCAAGCGAGGAACCCGCCGCGATGACATTCACGAATTACAAGAAACGGGCGGTGATTGCTTTCAGCGTCGACGCGGAAGTGATATCCATTCTTGGCGTGTTTTATGGCGGCCAAGACTACGAGACAGTCTTGCTGTCTGATTTGGACGATTAGGTGGATCGCGTCTCTGTCCCTTGGAGTAGCAATGGAAAGACCGGGGCTTCGTCAAATACCACGTCGGCAGCGCGTCGTAATCCAGAAGATCAAGGTGGTGGGTTTGCGAACCTCACGCGAAGGTCGTCCAGGTATTTGTCGTAATCCCTCCTGTTTAAGGGGTCGAGAAGTTCGGCACAGGCTCGATTCAACCGCGCGGGACTTCGACCAAACAGCGGGCCCATGACTCTGCTATAACGCGTGGCCGATACCTCGGCAACAGCGATTGCATATGCCGCTCGGATCTCGGAGGCGGGGGCATCCTGGGCGATTCCCAACGCCGTGTAGTGATCCAACGGCAATAGCGTGAACATCATTCCTATCGCTCCGGTTGCTTTGCGCGCGGATCCGCCGACCAAAACGCGATGCATGGTGTTCTCAATTCGCCACAGTGGGCATTGGGTACTCGGTAGCATTCCTGACCACGCCCGGCTGGTTGGAAAAGTCCCTACGCGGTGGACCAAAAATATCGATCAGCCAGACAACGCCATCTCCAATGTCCTGAGTCGTGTGGACGAGATTGATTGGAATGACCAGCACCGAAGGGCTACCTACTTCCAAGTGCTCGTCATCGCGCCAGGCTGACGAGTCCGCTGCCCACGGCGTGCGCAGGTGATGGATGAACGTACCTTCAAGTGCCAGCGATATTTGCTCGAAATCGGCATGAGAATGGGGCGTCAGTTTTCGTGGGTCACGGCGGTCGGTCTTGCGCTCAAAAATATTGATCATCAAATTCGTGCTTCGGAAGATGCGACCAAATATCTTCGGATCTGTGTAGTCCGCCAGCTTATAAGTCCGAACCTTGAAACCACCTACCGGGGTGGGCCAATACTCAAGCGGTCCCACGGCGGGCGCGCCGTTCGCGTATTCCTTTGCATTGGAGGCAAGTCGGGTCAGGTCCTTGGCGCGCGCCGAAAACACCCTCGTAACGTGACCATCGTTCAATGCCGTGAACGTGGTGGTGCCGGGCGGAAGAATAGTCAACGACTCCGCGTCAATATCGAAGTCCTTGCCGTCCGCGCGGGCTCGCCCCCGCAAGCCAGGAGGCAGTAGCACCATATATTCGTCTGGATTGTCGTAGCGCCGTAGTTCTGTACCTGCCTTGACTTCCGACACGACCACGACAACATTGGCACTTCGGGTAACCCATGAGCGGGAGCCGGACTCGTCTTTCAGTTGGGGCTCCTTTGCGTAGTACAGGTCGCAGGTTGGGGCGATGGAGACAGTAGACATTTGAGAATCCTTGGTAAATCTGATTGAAGGGCCGGCCTTCACTCCGCCAGTTGGTTGAAAAGCGCGAGTTCGGTAGCCGCCGCTTGGCGCACGAACCCCAGCTCCGAAGAGACGATAAAAGCGGTCACTCCGAGTTCGCGCAGGTGTGCAATCTCGGTGGACTTGTTGACGAATGCACACAGGGGCTTCCCGGCGGCTTTGACGGCCTCAACAAGACGTGTAATGGCTTGGCGCACAATCGCCGCGTCCGTGTTCGTCTCGCCTAACGCCACAGTCAAGTCACCACGCCCAAGAAAGAAGGCGTCAATTCCTTCGGTAGCCGCGATTTCTTCAGCGGCGTCGAGCGCTTCTGGATCTTCAAGCATTGCCACCAATGCTGTGTGGGGATCACTGGCATCCATGTGCGCACTCAGCCCCAGGCGTCCATAGCTGCCCGCCCTGGTGGAGTTCGAGAACCCTCGTCGTCCGTTCCGATAGCGGCAAGCTTCAACAATCTCTCTGGCTGCTTTAGGACTCGACACGTGGGGCACCAAGACGCCCGCCGCGCCACAGTCCAGCGCCGACAGAATTGACCGTATACCGTCGACGCGGACCAATGGCGCCATCCCGCTGGCGCGGGCAGCGAGGATACCGACATCAATTTCGCTCCTGTCCCAGGGCGCATGCTCGGCGTCGATTACGATAAAGTCAAAGCCCACGTCACCCAGAATTTCGATCGAGTGAATGCCGGGACTCTTGACGAACGTTCCCAATAATTGTTGACCGCCAATCAGACGGTCGCGAAAGCCGATTTCCTTGAGGGACTTCATAACTTTGCAATAACCATGATCGGTGCTCAGTCCAGGCTGACGTTCGCTGCGCGAATTTTCACTTCCGCAATCGCGCGGTCCTTTTTCAGGAACTCGGCGAACATCTCTGGTGTATCGCCCACCGGCTCAAAGCCGAATGCGTCCAGCGTTTTCTCGACAAATGCCGGGTCCGCCAAGACTTTCCTTGTATCTGCCGCGATCTGGTCGATGATCGCCTTGGGCATGCCTTTGGGCCCGGTGAGACCGAGGTAGAAATACATCTCGGTGTTTGGAAAACCGGCCTCCGTGAATGTCGGAACATTCGGTAGCGCCTTGGCCCGCTTGTTGCCGTTGATCGCCAGAACTTTCATCTTCCCCGATGCGAGATAGGGGGTGGCGGCGGAACTACCGGCAACCATGGCCTGGATCTGACCGCCCAGCAAGTCCTGCACCGCCGGCGCAATCCCCTTGTATGCGACATGGGTCATGTCGACATTTTGTTGGCGCAGAAAAGCGTCGAACTGGACATGCGTCGGCCCGCCCGCGCCCGCGGAGCCGTAGTTGTATTTGCCCGGATTGGCCTTTACCAAAGCCGCGAATTCCTTCAACGTGTTGACTGGCAGCGACCCTTGGACGATGAAACCCATGTTCACGTGGGCCACTCGGGTGATGGGAACCAGGTCCGTGAAGGTATTGAAAGGCAACTTCTTGAAGAGATATTGGTTTCCGGAGAATGTCGGATCCGCACCGAGCAGGATCGTGTAGCCGTCGGGCGCGGATTTGGCGGTAAAGTCACCCGCGATGATTTCATTGCCACCGCCACGGTTATCCACCAAAACGGGTTGCCCCCACGCTTTCGAAAGCCGATCGCCAAGCGCGCGCGCCACTGCGTCAATCGGACCACCTGCCGGATACGGCACCACAAGTTTTACTGGTTTGGATGGAAAGGTCTGTGCGCCTACGGGCACAACAAAGGCCAGAGCGGCCGCGGCGAGCAAGGCCCGGCGGTAGAGGGAAGCTTGTTTGATCTGCATGAGTATCTCCAATTAAAGGTTGACAAATGGCATCACGCACAATGGTGTCGCGACGTGGTAAACGGTGACGATGAAAGACCAGGAATATTGATTGCTCGCTGGCAATACCTAGAACGCGACGGACTCCTTACCCTTTAGCTTCAGCATTTGGCGGGCCTCGTCAGGCGTCGCAAGCTCGAGCGAAAGCGCCTCAATAACTTGACGGATACGCTTCACCTGAACGGCGCTGCTCGTGGCAAGCTGGCCAGGACAGCTAATGATTATTTTTCTCATGTCGGACACCAAATTTGGGCAAAGCTTCGCCTGGACCGCCTACTTTCGGCGGTTAAGTTGAGGACACCTTTTCGAAAATGGACCTGGCGCGAGCGCGAGGACGTAGGGCAGTTCAGTGTTTGCGACTGCCGCTGGTTGCAGGATCGTTTTGTGCTCAGGATGGCTTCATATAGCCCCCCATCCTGAAGCCAATACTTTCCGAAATGTTCATGCTTGCCTTGACCATCGTGGCGATCTGCTTCTGGGTCGGCTTGTTCGCAATGAATTGGACTGAATCGACTATGGCTATGGTCGCCACCAGTTGGCCTGACGCGTCGAATATTGGAGTCGCAAGCGCGTTCAAACCGGTTACCGATTCGTTGGGCGCCACTGCCCACCCTTGTTTCCGGATCTGGGTCAGCTCCTTCTCCAGAACTGCAATTTCCGTGATCGTCTTCGGCGTAAGCGCAGCCAAGCCCTTTTCGGAAACGGCTTGAAGAGCGTCTGAGGTTCCATAGGCCAGCGCAATCTTGCCCTGGGCTGAAGAGTGGGGAGACAGCAAGGACCCGGGCCTCACGGTTATCTCTACTGGAGAGGTTCCCGATTGAACGGACACAACCCTGACCTCGCCCCGGTCCAACATTGACAGCACAACTGAATGGTTCAGCGTGTTGCGCACCACGCGCATCACCGGCTCGGCCTCTCGAACGATGTCGACGTTGTCGTTGACCATGTGGCACATGGCGACCAATCGCGCGCCAACACGATACCGTTCCGAAGAGGAATCCTGGACCACGTATCCTTGCTGGGCCAGCGTCCTCAAGTGCCGGAAGATCTTGCTCTTGTTGGTCCCGAAATGCTCCGCGAGAGCCGTCACGCCAATGGCTTCTCTTTGCATTGCTACGTGCTCCAAAATTTGCAGCGCAAACAGGACCGCTTGCACGCCGGTGGTGTCTTTGGGCTCGTTCATATGTCGTGGCGCCTTGCTCGGGATGGCAGAGTGGTTCAGCAACACGATATTACCTATTGATGGATCGCTGGGATCACCCACCGGTGGCCCAATTCGAGACATTCATTTCAACCACTGGCACCTTGGCCGTACCGCGCCGCGGGCTGTGTCGAATGTCATGCGCCAATTTGATCAGCTGGGCGGACCACTGTTCCAGATAATGCTCGCGCTCCTCCTGGCCAACCCGCGGCGAGGCGTACGCGACAAAGCTGGGGGCGACCTTTAGTCCCAGGTACTCAAGCATTGTTCTTCTGTGCGGGTAAAGGAGGTCCTCGATCGGCCCATAAACTCCTTCCGCTGAGAACCGTTGCCTGGTGCCACCGGTAGTTAACGCGACGACGCCATGCCTGCCTTTGAAGAACCCGCTGTCAAACCGTTTCCCATCGGCGTAGGCGAAACCGTAGGCGAGGACGCGGTCAAACCACCCTTTCAAGATTGCGGGCATGCCGCCCCACCATTGCGGGTAGATGAATATGAAGAGTTCCGCCGCTGCAACCCGTCGTTGCTCTCGTTTCAACTCTTCGCAGAAACCATCCTCCTGACTTGCCTTGAGTTGCTCCTGCTGGTAGTGGAATCGCCCCTCGTCCGCGACAGTCGTGAAGTCGTGACGTCCAGCCACCGGATTGAATCCCTCTCCATACAGGTCGGAAATCACTACCGAGTGTCCCAGGTCGGAGAGTGTCTTCTCGGCAGCGCTCTTGAGCGCCGCGGAAAAGGATGTTGGCTCTGGATTGGCGTAGACGATCAGAACGTTCATGTCACGCCCGGTTCAAAGACCGACCAAATCAGCCGCGTTGGTCGAAACCATCTTGCGCACGTCGGCCTCGCTGTAGCCCAGGTCGAGGCAGATTTCAATCACGTTGAGGAACCCATCCACGAGCCGCGGATTGCCCACTTGTCCGAGGTCCGATCCAAGAATGGTTCGGTCGACGGTGCCCGCCTGGATCATGGCTTGCAACTTGTCAGGCTGATAGAAGCGGAACTTGGAGTTCTCCGCGAACATGCACATGGAGTGTTCGACATAGACGCCCATGCCTGCCAGGCGCGAGATGTCCTCAAGAGTTGCGTCGACCACGTAAGTCGGATGGTTGCAAAGAAGGCGCTTCACGCCACGGCGCTTTGCCTCGTCAAACAACGGCCAGATCTCGCTGATGTGTAGGTGCCCGGAGGACAGTACAACATCGTGCTCGGCAACCATGTCCAGAATCGGCAGCACTTCCGGAAGTAGTTTTCCGTGGTCGTCAACGACCGTTAGGGGCTTGGGCTGCAGCATCGCCTTTTCTGACTTGGGAAATTTGAAGTCCGCGTCGGCTTTGTGGTGCGCGATATGGTTCTTCGAGGCGAAGGTTGGCATCCAAACCAACTTGGCCCCCAGCGCGATGCCGTGTTCGACCGCATAGATGTTGAGTCCGCCGCTTTGGTTGTTGAGCGGCACGCCAGACAGCAGCGTCACCTTGAGATGGCTGAAGTGCTTGTTCAAGACCGCCGTGACCGGCGTCGCGGAATAGTAGTGGTCCTTGATCAGGAGCGCCCGGACACCTGCTTCCGACGCTTCCTGCATCGCCTCGTAGTGGTCGAAGTAGCGCGGCATTACAGAGGGCCCGCTATGACAGTGAAGGTCAATCGCCCCCTTTAGCAGGCTTTTTCCCAGACCTGGATTGGTCTCGCGCCATGAACCTGGGTGAAGGGAGGTTGCAGATTTGGGCGTATCAATAACGTGGTTCATTTGACTCTCGCTTTCGATGTTGAAACTCCGGGGTTCGAAGCCTGATGTTTTGTTGAGTGAAACAGTGTTTCTCTGCATGTCACTAACTATAGCTCTGAAAACACTGTTTGATACTGGTATAAACCCGTATTGACAGATTGTGAAAATTTGATCTATGCAATCTTCGCACCTCCAACACCGATACGCTGATTAGGGTGCTCTCAGCGCGCCGGAGAAGTCCACCGCGGCGATCACTTCATCGGTTGCCGTCCAACCGGTCCCGCTGCGCCAGCGGCAAAGGGATGCGGGTCCGCAAGGCCGCCAGTGACAATGTTCCGATGCCGCCGCCCAGCACCACCGAGCCCACCGGCCCGAGCAAGGTGGCGGTGGAGCCGGCTCGAACTCCCCGGGCTGCTTGCTGGCACCCATGAACACCGATCGCGCGGGTCATCTGGGTCCAGGGCAAGGCCGGTCTCGGCATGCACGAGTTCCCCGCGCCAGATCTGCCGCGCCTGCGCCGCATCTTCGAGGAACTCGAGATCAAACCGGAAAACCGGTTTGGGCGCGGCCTGTTCCTTGCCAACGACCGGCTGGCGCGCGGCCGGCGGCCAAGCCGTGCAGTGACTCGCGCGCGGACAGGCCACCGCGAGACCCGAGGTCGCATGGAAAGACTTGACCGGCACGCTGCTGCCGCAGGCGGCGCCATTCGGCTGGCTGGCCGTCGTGCGGTCCGACCGCACGGTACCGGTCGACGGACCCGCCGCCGAGGCGCCGCGCATCGTGCGCGAGGCGCTCGAACTGCTCGGCGCATCCAACCTGGCACGCGCCGCGGTCGCCAGCGTGTGGTTCGACCTCCGTGGCGCCCGACGGACCCAACGAACCACAACATGAGGATCGAAGCCTGGGCATTACGAAACGACGCGTCGTAATGGCCGCCCGGGCGCGACCTCGGCGGCTGCATTGCCGATGCTGCGCGGCGTATACGACAGGCGCTGGAAGTTCGCCCGCTACTTCAAGCCGACCGACCGCGACACCCCGACGACGGGGGCTTCCTGCCCGGGCCGGGCTGGCTGTGGCGAGGCGGATGACCGCCGCAAAACCGTCCAATTCAACCTGAGTCCATACCGATACCGTGATGGGCCGCATGCCGATTAAGGTATTGGGAATGGTTTTTTCCAAACTGAAAATTGAATCCCGAAATCTTTCCTGGATCCGGTCCCATACCGCAGGCAACCAATGAACAGCGACCCGTCACAGCTTGAAATGGAGCGCTTGCGCGCACTTCCAAAGGCAGAGGTGCATCTTCATCTCGAAGGCTGCTTTGAGCCGGCGGTGATCGAGTTATGGGCTGGGCAGGAGGGCATCGCATTGCCCCGGCCGCGCGAGGACTTGCTGAAGTTTTCAGGGCTGGCCGATTTTCTGGCGTTTCTTGATTTGGCCTGCGGTCTGGCATCAACCCAAGAGCGCCTGGCGGAACTTGCCTACGGACTGAGCAAACGCCTCGCTGAGGGCGGGACAGGATATGCCGATGTCATCGTCAATCCGACCCACTGGCACACATGGCATGGCCGGTTGGGGGAAATGCTCGATGCAATTGATTCAGGCTTCACCGAGGCCGAGCAGGACGGGTTGCCCCACGTGGGTCTTTGCATCAGTCTCTTGCGCACCCAATCCGCCGCTGCCGCGACCGAATTGGTCGAATCGTTGAAATCCATGCGGCACCCACGCGTAGTGGCTTTGTCGGTTGATGGCAATGAAGCAACTGCCGGCCGCACCGGCCAAAGGTTTGCCGATGCCTTTCGTCGTGCTGGCGCGGCCGGATTGCGCCGCACCGTGCATGCGGGTGAATCAAGCGGCCCCGAAGGTGTATGGGATGCCGTCGAGGTGCTTGGTGCGGACAGAATCGACCATGGGGTGAGGGCGATAGAAGACGCTGCATTGGTTTCGATGCTTGCGGACCGAAGAATACCGCTGGGTATTTGTCCAACATCCAACATCTCACTTGGAGTTTATCCATCGATTCGGGAGCACCCCATTGAGAGCTTGCGTACCGCGGGAGTCCGGGTGTCGGTAAATACCGACGACCCCGCATTGTTGAGCGCGACTTTGGCCGGCGAATACCAGCTTTGCAGGACCGCGTTCGGGTGGTCAGACGAGGTAACGAAGGCGGTGGCACGCACGTCAATCGAAGCCAGCTTTGCAAATGCCGACATCAGGAAGAAACTGCTACAGAAGTTGAAAGATTGGTAACGGTCGCCTCGCACGACCGGCAACCAAT
>JANNGR010000143.1:0-37443 GCA_031403955.1 Betaproteobacteria bacterium | reverse complement strand
CAGCGATCTTGTCGCACCATGGTTGAATCAGCTCGGTCTGGTAGATCGACGAACCGGGTGTCGCATGGTGAACCCGGATCGTTATCGTTTGCGCGCCCGCTGCAACGGCAGACGCCGCCATGACAAGGCCCAGTGCTGTATTGGCAAGTTTCATGTCTATTTCCTCGCTATTGGAATATCTGGCCGGAATCGGATCGCGGACAGCAGGCAGCCATTTGGTAATTTGACGTACCGTAAGCTACCTGATTGTACGCGACCGTGGTGGAATACTACCGTGTCCGGATCGCGTGCGCAAGCCCGGCGCCGTCTCGGCACCTCAAGCCGAGGCAATGACGCCCGCTGTCGTCAGCGCAGCGATGCGATCGTCCGGAAACCCCCAATGCCGCAGCGCGCCGGCGGTGTCGGCTCGGGGGTTGACCGGTGCATGGCGGACATTGCCGGGCGTGCGACTGAACTTTGGCGCGGGTGCGGGCTCGGCCACACCGCCCGCATGCAGGAAGTTGTGCCGCGCAAGCGCATGCGGATGTGCCATGCTTTCCTCCATGGTCAGTACCGGTGACACGCAGGCGTCGCCGTCGGCGAAATGGCGCGCCCATTGGTCGCGCGTCCTGGTTTCAAACACCGTCGCGAGGCGTTGGTGCAAGGCGTTCCATTGGGCCGGGTCGTCGCGGTCGGGCAGCGACTCGCCGGCCAGGCCCAGCCGTTCGATCAGCTCGCGGTAGAAACGCACTTCTACAGCGCCCACGGCAACATACTTTCCATCCAGCGTGCCGTAGGTGGTGTAGTACGGGGCGCCCCCATCCACGGTGTTCGACCCGCGGCTGCCGGCCCAGATGCCGGCCTGGCGGTAGCCATGGTGCATGGTCATCAGGTTGATCGCGCCGTCAATCATGGCGGCGTCGATCACCTGGCCCTTGCCGGAGGTCCTGGTTTCCAGCAATGCCGCGACGCATCCCATGGCCAGGTAGAGTGCGCCCCCGGCGAAATCGCCGACCAGGTTGAGCGGAACCACCGGAGCGCCCGCCTTCGGGCCGATGGCATCGAGCACGCCGGCCAGTGCGATGTAGTTGATGTCGTGCCCGGCCTGCTGGCTCAGCGGGCCCTCCTGGCCCCAGCCGGTCATGCGGCCGTAGACCAGGCGCGGATTGATTTCGTGGCAGGGCGCGGGCCCCAGGCCCAGCCGCTCCATGACGCCAGGGCGAAACCCTTCGATCAGCAGGTCCGCGGACTGCACCAGTTGCAGCACCGCGGCGATGCCGTCGGGGTTTTTCAGATTGATCGCCACCGCGCGTTTTCCCCGATTGAGCAGGTCGTGCCGTCGCTCGATCGCAAACCCGAGGTCGGACGGCGTGAGCCTGTCCACACTCAGAACTTCGGCGCCCATGTCGGCCAGCAGCATCCCGCAAAAAGGCGCCGGCCCGATGCCGGCCATCTCCACCACCCTGATTCCCGCCAATGGTCCCATTGCCTAACCTCCCCAGTCATGCCTCGTCCGCGCGCACTTGCGTGACCACCCGAATAACGTGACCCAGCTTAAGTGGGCTTGTATCACTATTAGCCCAATTTCAGGGCTCGGTTGGTCCATGCTTGACGGTCGGCGCGGTGTTGCTGCCGTCAATCGCTTCACTCGTAATTCTCGCACAAGCCGATCTATTTGTCGTTCGATACTTGCTCACAAAAAATAAATGAGTTAAACTCACCAACATGTTTCGCCGGCGTCTTGCTGGCATGTCGCTCCGCATCTCGGGGCAGCCGGAGGACAACTTGGACAAACACCAGATATTAGGAATCTTCAGCGCGGCGGCGGACCTGTGCAGCAAGTACGAGGTCGATGGCATGGTGATTCACGCGTCGAGGACCTGCCGCGCCTTCACCAACCCGCAGTTCATGATCGCCGACGCAGCCACCAAACGCCTTGGTATCCCGACGTCGATGTTCGAGGGCGATGTGACGGACGACTCCTTCTACAAGGACGAATTGGTCAACAGCCGAGTCGAAGCCATGCTGGAGGCGATCGACGCACGTCGCCTTGTGACCGCTTGAATCCAGTGCTTGTTCCTAGGAGGCTTTGATGAAACACTTTGTGATGGGCATCGATTTCGGGTCGACGACGGCCAAGACCGTGATCCTCGACCTGCGGGGTAAAGTGGTAGCGTCCAACGTCGCGCACATGGGCGCCGTAAGCGGCGAGGGGGTCAAGTCGTCGATCGAGGGCGCGCTCGCCGAGGCAGGTATCACGCAGGCCGATATCGGGCGCACAGTGAGCACCGGCTACGGCCGGCGCATGCTCGACATCGCCGACAAGAACTACACGGAAATCACCTGCCATGCGCGCGGCGCGGTGGCGATGGTGCCCGATGCGCGGCTGGTTATCGACATCGGCGGGCAGGACAGCAAGGTCATCGCGGTGGACGCCAACGGCCTCGTGGCGCAGTTCGCCATGAACGACCGTTGTGCCGCCGGCACCGGCAAGTTCCTGGAGGTCCTGGCGCGTGCGATGCAGATTGAATTGCAGGACATGGGCAACATCGCGCTGGAGGCCCGGGAAGAGCTCAAGATCTCCAGCATGTGCGCGACCTTCGCCGAGACCGAGGTGATTTCGTTGCTGGCCGAAGGCAATACCAAGCCCAATGTGCTGGGCGCAGTGCACGCTGCCATCGCCAATCGCACCATGGGGCTGGTGGGGCGTGTCGGCAAGAAGGGTCCGGTGGTCATGACCGGTGGTGTCGCAAAAAATCCTGCTGCCGTACACCATATCCAGAAAGCGCTTGGCATGCCGATCTACCTGCCGGAGGCACCACAGACAGCGGGCGCGTTGGGCGCAGCATTGTTGGCGCTTGACGACTACCGGGCCGAACACAAGGACGAAATCGCGCTGGCGCTCGAGGGACGGCTGGACCTGCAAATGGACGAAGCCCAAAACTGCGTGCCAGGCTGCAAAGGGGTGCCGGCCGAGGCCGAGGTGACCGCGGTGCAAATGGTTCCGGCGACCCAAGCCTTGCGCGAGCGCCTTCAGAGCCAAATTTGACCGCGGCCTGAGATGGTGCACTGACGCCGGTGCCACGCGCCGCTGTCGGGCAAGACGGAGAACAACATGGATGTACTGGCCGCGTTCGCGCGTGCGCAAAACACGCCGATCGTGATCGACACTTTCCAGCTCGATGGCGTGCGCGAGCGCGAGGTGCTGATCGAGATGAAGGCAGCCGGCCTGTGCCGTTCCGACATGTCGTTCTTCGACGGTTCGCGGGACTGGTCCGATTACCCCCTGGTTCTGGGCCATGAAGGCGCGGGAGTCGTGCTCGAATGCGGCCCCGGGGTCACCCACGTGCAGCCCGGCGACCACGTCATTCCGGTGGGGATTCCCGAGTGCGGCGAATGCCCGGCATGCCGCAGCCGCAAGACCAACCTGTGCGATCAATACTTCAAGCCAACCAGCCGCCGTCCGTTTCGGCTGCACGGCAAGCCAACGCGCGCCTTTTGCGAGTTGGGCACGTTCTCGCAGCGCATTGTCGTGCGCGACATCCAGGTCACGAAGATCTCGCCGCTGGCGCCAATGGACATCGTGTGCTGCCTGGGGTGCGCCGGTGCCACCGGCCTCGGTGCGGTCCTGTTCACGGCGCGCATGGAGGCCGGCACCTCGGCGGTGGTATTCGGCCTGGGAGGTATCGGCCTGAATGTCGTCGAAGGCGCCCGCATTGCCGGTGCCAGCATGATCATCGGCGTGGATTCGAATCCCGCCAAGGAGCCCTTCGCACGAGTGGCCGGGGTGACGCATTTCCTGGACGCATCGATAGCGGGCATCGACATTCTTGGGTCGATTCGTGAGCTGACAGATGGTGGGGCGGACTACGCGTTCGAATGTGTCGGGCAGGCCGATATCCTGCGCCAGGCGGTCGAATGCACGCGCATCGGGTGGGGCACCACGGTCATGCTGGGTGTATTGCCGGGCGCGCAGGAACTGGCCTTGCGACCGCGCTCCATCCAGGAGGGGCGACGCCTGATGGGCTCCTATCTGGGCAATGTCAAGACGCGGACCGAACTGCCCCAACTCGTGGATATGTACCTCGACGGCCGCTTGCACCTCGATAACCTGATCTCGCACCGCATCGGCCTGGACCAGATCGGCGAGGGCTTCGATCTGCTCGCCAGCGGCGCCGCGCGCCGGGTGGTCATCGATTTCTGAGCTTCCCGCGCGCTTGGGCAGGCACACAGTGCAGTTCGCGAGCACGATGTCAGCGACATGGCTTGCGGGGGACCGCCCGAGATCAGGCGGGACGCTTGTGGACCATCGAGGTATATTGCCCTTGCAGTACCACTTCGTCGCGATGGTTGAGCAGTTCGAGCCATTCGACGACGATACCGGCATCCGGGTGACTGCGACTCTCCCGCTTTTCCGTGGCGCGCCAACGCGTGGTTACCGTGTCGCCGATCCGGATCGGCGCGATATGCCGCACCTTGTCCCATCCCAGCATCGCCATGCCCGTACCCTCGACGTGTAGCGTCCGGCAGATGAGGCCGTGCATGATGGCAAGGCCGAGCATGCCGTGTGCGATGCGTCCGCCGAAGGGCGTCGTGCGCGCAAACTCCTCATTGGTATGGAGTTCGTACAGATCTCCGGTCAGGCCGCCGAACACGTTGATGTCGCTCTCTGAGATAGTTCTCCCAACGGTGTACATGGTGGAGTCGATGACAAAGTCCTCGAACCACATGCCTCGCACCGGTTTCCTAGATTGCTCGTTCATTGCCCGCGATCTCCATCACTTTGCCGGTCGTTCGACGAACTTGGACTCTGGCTGATAATACGCTAGTATATTACCTCCGCAGACGCTGTAGCCGATGCATTGCAGGCGCTCCGCCAGATCGGCTGCGATGACCCCTGGTCTTCGACGTTGAGCAGCGTGGCGGGATTCATCGTCGTTCACGGCAGCGCTGGTGCCTGCTCCTTGAAGCGAATCTCGAACGCTCAGCGCCGCAAAACGGCCCGTCAGCCGCTTGTTGGTGCCTTCGCGCCAACTGATGTTGTGAAATGCACTGTCGGGCAAGCCCAGTGCCAGGGTCTTGCCGCTTTTGAAGCGGCAGCAGATGGCGCCAGCCGCAAGTTTGTTTCCTTCCCTCGGATCGAGATCACCAGACCTGCTTCCAGCTGCGGGTTGATCGGTACGGCAATGCCGGCGCTCTGCGCGCCCCATACGGCGATCAGCGACTCGGGCAGCATGGGAAGGATCACACCCACCACGGAGCGCTGGCTACCGGCCGAGCTGACAAACAGCGCCGCGGCCCGTTGCACCGCGTTCAGCAGTTCGTCGTAACGCACGATGCGCGGCGCATCGCGCAGGTCCGCGCTCGACAGGTAAACCATCGCGGCTTTGCCCGGATCGCGCAGCGCCGCGGCGGCGATGCAGTCGATGATCGTGCAACCCGGAAGGAGCTGGTGGTGGTCGAACTTCTCCAGTGCATGGATTGCGCCGGCGCTGTCCATGCGGGCCCGCGCCAGACGGCCCGGTGCCGGTTCCCAGCCGGCGATCCAGAGGTCTGGGCGCGCGGGCAACGGATCGTCGCGGCGCAGTGGGGATTCCAGCGTTGCAATCTTTCCCGGTGTTGGCAAGAGCAGGTTGAAAAAAGGCGAGACGCCGCACACACGACGATCATGATATAGACAATAATATACTGGTGTACGATATTTGAAGCCCATCAATTTTCCGTGTCGATCCCGTCGGCACGGCCCCAACAAGGACTTTGCGCGATGGACTTTCATCTGCCGCCGGAAATCACTGCCAAGCTGGCCGAGCTTGATGCCTTCATCGACGCCGAGATCAAGCCGCTGGAACGCGACCACATGCAGTACTTCGACCACCGGCGCGAGCATGCCCGCACGGACTGGGACAACGACGGACGCCCCCGTGACAGCTGGCGTGCGTTGATCACCGAGATGGAACGTCGCGCCGACCGCGCGGGCCACCTGCGTTACGGCCTGCCGGTGAGTTGTGGCGGTTCCGCGGGTTCCAACCTGGCCATCGCCGCCATCCGCGAGCACCTGGCGGCAAAGGGCCTGGGCCTGCACAATGACCTGCAGGACGAGTCGTCCATCGTCGGCAACTTCCCGATCGTGCCGGTGATCGAGGCCTACGGAACGCCGGACCAGAAAAAGTACATCGAAGGCATCATTACCGGCGCGATGCACCTGGCATTTGCGCTCACTGAACCGGCCCATGGAAGCGACGCCACCTGGATGGACACGACCGCCCGGCGTGACGGTGATTACTGGGTAATCAACGGCATGAAGCGCTGGAACAGCCAGGTCGGGCGCGCCCATGGAAATCTTGTGTTTGCGCGCACGTCCGGCAAGTCGGGCGACGCCAACGGCATCACGGCTTTCATCGTTCCCACCGATGCGCCCGGCCACAACGTGTTGTACAACCACTGGACCTTCAACATGCCCAGCGACCATGCAGAGGTCGAATTGAAGGATGTCCGCCTGCCCGACAGTGCCATCCTCTACAAGGAAGGGCAGGGCCTGATGGTGGCACAACGATTTGTGCACGAGAACCGGATTCGCCAGGCGGCCGCCAGCGCCGGCGCGGCGCGTTATTGCATCACGGAAGCGGCCAAGTACGCCCGTTCGCGCATCGCCTTTGGCGAACCACTTTCGAAGAAGCAGGCGATCCAGTTTCCCCTGGTGGAGTTGTACGCGGAATGCGAGATGGTGCGAAACTTCATCTTCAAGACCGCTTGGCAGATGGATCGCCAGGATGCGCTGGAGATCAGCGACATGGTGTCGATCTGCAACTTCCGCGCAAACCGCCTGTGCTGCGAGGCCGCCGACCGCGCCATGCAGGTCCATGGCGGCATGGGCTACAGCCGGGCATTGCCGTTCGAACACATCTACCGCCACCACCGTCGTTATCGGATCACCGAGGGTTCGGAAGAAGTGCAGATGCGCCGCGTGGCCCAATACCTGTTCGGCTTCGGCGGCAAGAAAGCACCCTCCGGCACACAAACATGACTGAGCAGACCGGTGCCATGGCGGGCGCGCGCGCGCTGGACTTCGATCCCGCGCGGCTCGAAGACTACCTGGGCATGCTCTACGGTCCGACCGAAGGGCCACTGCAGCTGCGGCGCACCGAAGGCGGGATGTCCAACCCCACCTACTTCGTGCAAAGGGGTTCCTGGCAGGCGGTGCTGCGCAAGCAGCCGACCGGGGTGGTCCTTCCTTCCGCGCACGCCATCGACCGGGAGTACCGGGTCTTCACCGCGCTGCAGGGCACCGCGGTGCCAGTGCCGCGCGCGCTGCACTACTGCGCCGACCGCGAGGTGCTCGGCACACCGTTTTACCTGATGGAGCACATGCATGGGCGGGTGTTTCACGAATACGCGATGCCGGGCCTGCAGGCAGCCGAGCGCCGGGCCCTGTTCGACGCGATGGCGGGCACGATGGCGGCTGTGCACCGACTCGACTTCCATTTGCTGGGCCTGTCGGACTATGGGCGCCCGGGCAACTACTTCGCGCGGCAATTGAAGCGCTGGTCGGAGCAATGGGCGGTATTTCGCCGTGGTGATGACGACAATCCCGCGCTCGACCGCATGCTGGCCTGGCTGAAGGAGCGTGTGCCCGAGAGCGAGTTGCTGGCCCTGTGCCATGGCGATTTCCGTATTGGCAACCTGATGTTCCATGCCACCGAGCCGCGGGTCATCGGTGTGCTCGACTGGGAGCTGTCGACGCTGGGACATCCCCTGGTCGATGTGGCTTTCAACTGCCAGGCCTGGTACATGGCGCCGGACGAAAACGGCGGCGTGCTGGGTCTGCCGCTGGAGGAATTGGGGATTCCGCGGGAAGATACCTATCTCGAACGGTACTACGCACTGGCGGGCTCGCGCGAACGCATGACCACCTTCCACCAGGTTTTTGCGATGTTCCGCGCCGCGGTGGGCAGTGCGGGCGTGGCCGCGCGCGGTGAGGGCGGCAATGCATTCCTGCCCGATGCGGCGCGCGTCGGGCGCAGGCTCTCGCAGGTGTACGCGGCACGGGGCCTTGGCCTGATCACGGACGGCGGCCATGGGTGACCTGACCCTGGAAACCACCGAGCACGGAATCGCCGTGCTGCGGATGAACCGGCCGGCGCGTCTGAACGCATTGACCGACGACGCGGTTGCCGAATTCACGCAAATCCTGGAACGGCTCGCGCGCGACACGAGCTTGCGTGTCCTGATACTGACCGGCGAGGGCCGCGGATTTTGCGCCGGCTTCGACCTGACACTGGCCGACCAGGCGCCGCTGACGCCCGAACTGGGCGAAATCGGGGCCTGGGCCGCGCGCCAGGAAGCTTTTGCCGGTATCGTGACCCGCCTGCGCGCGTTGCGTGCCCCGGTCATCGCCGCTGTCAACGGGCCTGCCCATGGCGCCGGCATGGGGCTGGCGCTGGCCTGCGATATCCGCATCGCGGCGCCGTCGGCTGTCTTCAACGCGGCCTTCGTGAAGGTGGGCATGAGCAGTTGCGATATCGGCGTGAGCTGGTTGTTGCCGCGCTGCATCGGCATGAGCCGGGCATTCGAGATCATGCTGACCGGCCGCACGGTGGGCGCGGCCGAGGCCGAGCGGATCGGGCTGGTCTCGTCGCTGGCGCCTTCGGACGAAGATCTCCTGGATTGCGCCCTGGTCACCGCCCGTGCCATTGCCGGCTGTTCGGCCCTGGGAGTGTGGATGACCAAACGCGGGGCCTGGGCCAATGTCGAGGCCGCCAGCCTGCAGGCTGCCATCGAACTCGAAAATCGCACCCAGATCATGGTGCGCGGCAGTGGTGATCTGGCCCGTGCCGCCGTGGCGCTGACCGGGCGCAAATAAACATGGCGCTCGCGTTTGAAACCCTCCTGGTCGAGCAATATGCGGAAGGTTTTGCGACACTGGTCTTCAATCGCCCCGAAAAACTCAACACGCTGTCGATCCGCCTGCGCCAGGAACTGGCCGCGGCGATCGACATGCTGCAGGCCGACCCGCGGACGAGAGTGCTCATCCTGTCGGGATCCGGGCGGGCGTTCACGGCCGGTCTCGATCTGGACGAATGGTCGGGCCCGGGCATTGTCTCGGCCGCCGCCTACGAGTGGGACGCGGTGCAGGCACTGTCGCGGTTCAGCGGTCCGGTGATCGGCGCGATCAATGGGCTGGCAATCACCGGAGGTCTCGAAATCGCCCTGGCTTGCGACGTCCTCCTGGCATCGAGCGCGGCACGATTCGCCGACACGCACGTGCGTGTCGGTCTGTTGCCCGGGTGGGGCGGCTCGGTCCGGCTGGCACGTCGCGTGGGCCTGCATCGCGCCAAGGAACTCGCGTTGACTGGGCGTTTCTTCAGTGCCGCCGAGGCGGCCTCCTGGGGTCTGGTGAACCAGGTGGTCGCGCCGGACGAATTGATGCCCCACGCCAAGGAGATGGCACGCCAGATGCTGCTGGGCGTGCCGCATACACTGGTCGACTACAAACGGCTGATGGACGACGAAGCCGCGACGACATTCGGCCAGGCGTTGCAAATCGAGCGGACAGCCTCCATGGCCAACAACACGTCGGTCGACCGGTCGCTGATCGATGCACGGTTGCTGCGTCTGCGCCGGCCCGGCACCGAAACCTGAAACCAAACTGGACCTTGTCATGCAAATGAAAACCAACGTCGTCCCTGGCATCTGTCGCAGCTGCCTGGCATATTGTCCGATTCTCGTCACGGTCGAGGAAGGGCGTGCGGTCAAGGTCACCGGCGACCCGCAGGCGCCCGCGTTCGATGGCTACAGTTGCCCCAAGGGCCGTGCCCTGCCGGCACAACACAACGATCCGGCGCGCCTGACGCGTTGCCTGCAGCGCCAGCCGGACGGTACGCTGCTTGCCCTTGATTCAGGTGCACTGATGGACCAGGTCGCGGCCAAGGTACGGGATGTGCTGGCCCGGCACGGCCCGCGCTCGGTGGCGATGTACCGTGGCAGCGGCCAGGTGTCGCACCCGAGCACGGCGCCCATCATGGGTGCCTGGTTGCGCGCGATCGGATCGCGCATGAATTTTTCCGCCGCCAGCATCGACAAACCGGCCGAATACACCGCGGTAGCCTTACACGGCAACTGGCATGCCGGGTTGCAGACCTTCGAGACATCCGACACCTGGATCGTGGTCGGAGCCAACCCGGTGATTGCCAAGTCCAACGGCGGGCCGCTGAACAATCCGGGTGCCCGGCTGAAGGAGTCGATTCAGCGCGGCATGAAGATGATCGTGATCGACCCGCGTCGCACAGAGACCGCGAGACGGGCTGCGATCCACCTGCAGCCGCGCCCGGGCACGGACGCGGTCCTGCTCGCCGGCCTGCTCCACATCGTCATCCATGAAGGGCTGATCGATGCGGCCTTCGTGGCCGACAATGCGGTCGGCTTCGAGGCACTAAAGCATGCCGTGGCGGGCTGCAGCCCTGCCGTTGTCGCGCAACACGCCGACGTGCCGGTGGAGACGCTGCTGGCGGCGGCGCGCACCTTCGGTCGGGGCAAACGCGGCGGGGTCGTGTGTTCCACCGGTCCGAGTTTCTCTACCCACAGCAACCTCAGCTATTACCTGGCACTGTGTCTGAACACCGTGTGCGGCAGGTGGGCACGTGCCGGTGACAAGGCGCCCCACCCCAACGTCCTGTTGCCCGCATTCACCCCGCGCGCCCAGCCGTACGCGCCTTACCCAGTCGTCAGCGACCGCCCGATGCGGGTGCACGGCCTGATGGAAAACGCCAGCGGGGTGCCGACCGCGGCGCTGGCCGATGAAATCCTGTTGGCGGGTGACGGGCAAGTCAAGGTGCTGTTCTGCCTGGGCGGCAACCCGGTGCTGGCCTGGCCCGACCAGGAAAAGACCGAGGCGGCGCTGCGCAACCTGGAACTGCTGGTGGTGCTGGACTACCGGATGACCGCCACCGCGGAATTCGCCCATTATGTGGTCCCGCCGCCGATGTCGCTCGAATTGCCGGGCACGACCCAGATGGTCGAGTCGCTCAAGTACTACGGTGTGTCGCGCGGATACGCGATGCCCTGGGCGCAATACACCCCCGCCATCGCGCGGGTACCCGAGGGCTCCGACCTGCTCGACGACGGTGGGTTCTTCTTCGGGCTGGCCCAACGCATGGGGCTCCAGCTGGACTGGGTCAACATGCGCGGCCAGGGGCCCAATCTGGAAGGGCCGTCACAGACCATTCCACTTGACATGGCGCATGTCCCGAGCACCGAGGACCTGATCCAGCTCGCCTGCCAGGATGCGCGTGTTCCATTGGACGAGGTGAAATCCCATCCGCACGGTCATGTGTTCGATCTGGATGTTCGGGTCCAGGCGCGCGAGGCAGGGTGTACCGCGATGCTGCAGCTGGGTGAGCCGGCGATGCTTCGTGAGTTGGCGCAAGTGCTGCTTGCAGACGCTCGCCGGCCAACCGATCTGGCGTTTCCGCTTCTGCTGGTCTGCCGGCGCGCCAACAACTTCATGAACTCGGTCGGAGCCGGTATTGATTATCTCGACCGGGGGCGCACCCATACGCCGGCATTCATGCATCCGCTGGATCTCGCCGCGCTGGGAATCCCCGCGGGTACCTTGATCGAGGTGCGTTCGCGCCACGGCGCCATGCTGGCCCGCGTAGATGCCGACGACAGCCTGCGAATCGGCCTGGTTGCCGTGGTCCATGGGTTCGGCGCTTCGGTGACACACGCCGGACCGGATGACGAACTGGCCCTGGGCTCGGTCACCCGCCTGGTGGGCATGGATGAACGGGATCCGATCAGCGGCATCCCGCGCATGAGTGCATTGCCGGTCGCCGTCAAGCCCGTGCCGGTGTGACGCCTGAACGCCCCTGTTCGAGCCGCGCGGCCACGCGCTCGAGCCGGCGCACGACGTCACCCAGATCCTGTTCCGCGCCGGCCTTGGGCGTGGCCGCTTCCGCCCGCATGCCCCGGAAAATGACGGTCGCGATGCCATCGGTTGCATCGTCGACGGCAAAATCGCCTTCGCCGCGAATATAGGCCCACGTCTGGTGTTCGATGCAGCCAAAGATCATGTCGCGCAGCAGGCTGATCGGAACGTCGTCGCGCAATTCGCCGGTCTGCACGCCCTCGCGCAGAACTTCCGAGACCTGGGCCGTGAAGCGCCGGTTCAATTCGAAGATCGTCATCGACCGGTAGGCCGGGTCCGGGCGAAGGTCGAGCAGCACAAAACGCGTCAGCGCGGGCTCGCGGCGCACCATCGACAAATTGCGCCAGACCAATTGGCGTAGTGCCTCCAGCGTGCCCCGGCCGCTCACATGGCGGTGGTCTTCGCGCAGCATCTCGTCAAACCACTGCTCCGCCACCTTGATCAACAGGTCACGCTTGCTGTCGAAGTACTTGTAGATGGTGGCTTCCGAAATACCGCAACGTTCGGCGACCTCGGTGGTGACGAGGTTGTTGTGCCCCTTTTCCGCCAGCATGACGCGGGTGACCGACATGATCTTGGAGATGCGTTCGTCGCGTGGCAGTCTGCGGGTGGTGGGGCGGGTGCGCGGTGACGGCATGGATCGGTGCTGTGGTGGGGGTCGCGGGCGTTCCATTATCGCGTCTGGTCCGGTGCCGCATGGCGGGAGGATCGCGTCGGCCGGGTGTTTGGCCGAAACTGCATCGCTTAGATATAATAAACTAGCTTACCAATAGCGGTATCGTGCGGACAACGGCATCGCTCCCAAGGAGACGAACCCCATGGTTCTGACCGACGACCAGAAAGCGCTGCAGGAGACGGCCCGCCGTTTCGCGCGCGAACGCCTGCTGCCCGACTACCAGAAGCGCGAGACCCTGGGTGTGCTGGACCGCGCATTGGTGGCCGAGATGGGACAACTGGGCCTGCTGGGAGTGGACCTACCGGAGATTCTGGGCGGGCTGGGTCAGGATGGCGTGACCGCCGGGCTGATCGCCGAGGAGCTGGCCTATGGCGACTTCAATATCAGCATGGTGCCGGTGGGTATTTCCCTTAACGCCGCCATCCTGATGCGCCATGCCCAGCCGGAAGTCACCAGAACCTGGGTGCCGCGCATGACACGCGGCGAAGCGGTTGTGGCCATCTGCCTGACCGAGCCGCGCGGTGGCTCCGACGCCAGCAACCTGCAGTTGCGCGCGCGCCGCAATGGTGATGCCTATGTACTGAATGGCGAGAAGACGTCGATCACCTTTGCGGACTGCGCCGATGCCTACCTGGTGTTTGCGCGTACCGGTCTGCCGCAGGACGGTGCAAAAGGTGTGTCGGCTTTCTTCATTCCGGGCGACACGCCGGGCATTTCGCGTACCCGCTTCAACGATGTGGGCAGCGCCATCATCGGGCGCGGTTCGGTGTTCCTGGATGACGTGCGTGTTCCCGTCAGCCACCGGTTGGGCGACGAAGGCAAAGGTTTTACCCAGGTGATGCAGGGTTTCGATTACAGCCGGGCGTTGATCGGCCTGCAATGTTGTGGCGCGGCCCAGGCCTCGCTCGACGAAGCCTGGGTTTACGCCAAGGAGCGCGAGGCCTTTGGCCAGCCGATCGGCAAGTTCCAGGGGGTCAGTTTCCCGCTGGCCGAAGGCGAGTCCCAGATCGCCGCGATCCGCCAACTGTGTCTGCATGCCCTGGCACTACGCGACGCCGGCCAACCGCATGTGTCCGAGGCCGCCATGTGCAAATGGATGGGACCGAAGTTCGCCTTCGACGTGATCCACCAGTGCCTGCTTACGTTTGGACACTATGGCTGGTCCAAGGACCTGCCGCACCAGCAGCGCCTGCGCGACGTCATGGGGCTGGAGATCGGTGATGGCACCGCAGCCGTCATGAAGCTGATCATCGCCCGCGGCCGGATCGGCTCCGCGGCCGTTCAATACTGACATTTTCCGCAAGCGCCTATGCCCTACCAATCCGTATTTCGCGCCGGCCTGTTCTCCGGTCAGACCATGATCGTGACCGGCGGGGGCAGCGGTATCGGCCGTTGCACCGCGCACGAGCTTGCATCGCTGGGCGCGTTTGTCGCACTGGTCGGGCGCACCGCCGACAAGCTCGAGGTGGTGCGCGCCGAGATCGTCGAAGATGGCGGCAGCGCCAGCACCCATGTGTGCGACATCCGCGAGGAAGTGGCCGTCGGTGCCACCATCGACGCCGTACTGCGACAGCGTGGCCGGCTCGACGGCTTGGTCAACAACGCCGGCGGGCAATACCGTACCGCCATGAAGACGATTTCGACCAAGGGTTTCGAAGCCGTCGTGCGCAGCAACCTGACGGGAGGTTTCATCTTCATGCGCGAGGCCTACCTGCGCTGGATGGAGGCGAACGGCGGGGCCATCGTCAACATCATTGCCGACATCTGGAACGGCTGGCCCGACTTTGCGCATTCCGGCGCCGCGCGCGGCGGCATGCTCACGCTGACCGAGACGGCGGCCTGTGAATGGGCGGCCTCGGGTGTGCGCGTCAACACCGTCGCGCCGGGCGGCGTCGCGTCCAGTGGTTTCGACACCTACTCGCCCGAGGCCAAGGCCAAGATACTGGAGTTTCCGCGGCGTGTGCCGCTGCAGCGCTACGGCACCGAGTCCGAGGTATCGGCGGCCATCGTGTACTTGTTATCACCTGCAGCGGCCTACATAACGGGAAGCTGTGTGCGGGTCGATGGCGGAACGCCCAATGCACGCACC
Source organism: Betaproteobacteria bacterium (assembly GCA_031403955.1). Taxonomy (GTDB): domain Bacteria; phylum Pseudomonadota; class Gammaproteobacteria; order Burkholderiales; family Burkholderiaceae_C; genus CAISIP01. The sequence goes on along the minus strand of JANNGR010000143.1, from coordinate 22,776 downwards.
ACCTGGAACCTCGAACCGCACCATCGCAGCCGGCCGTTCGAGGCCTTCCACCGCGCAAGCCTGCCCAAACTACTCACCGAAGGGATCCCCACGCCATGACACATCCATCCGCCATTCGCGTCGAGATGCAGGCCGCTCTGGCCATCGTCAACCTGGCGCAGCCGGAACGCGGCAACCCGATCGACAGCGATATGGCGCGCGACTTCAAGCAGGTCTTCATGGACCTGTGGAATGAACCATCCCTGCGCGCCGTGCTGCTGCGCGCCGATGGCAACAACTTCAGTTTCGGCGGCGACCTGAAGGTTTTCTATCCGCAACTGGACAACATGGCTCCGCTGATCCGCGCATGGACGGCCGATTTCCACATGGGCCTGCAGCGTGCCTGGCAATTGCCGGTGCCCATCGTGGTGGCTGTGCAGGGCTGGGCCATGGGAGGCGCAGCGGCGATGCTGGCTGGTTGCGACATCGTGATGGCGGGTGAATCGACAAAGATCGGCTCGGCCTTCGCCAAGATCGGCTTCAGCTGCGATTCTGGTTCCAGCGTCGCGTTCACCGCCCCGCATGGGCGTGGCGCGCGCACGCCGCTTCGTCTTGCTGCGCGAGGTGCTGGGCAGCCAGGAGGCCCTGCAGAGTGGTCTGGTGGACCGCGTGGTGCCGGATGCCGAACTGCAGGCGCAGGCGCTGGCGTTGGCCCAGGAGTTTGCCGATGGCCCGACGCTGGCCTACGGCGAGATCAAGCGCCTGTTCCTGCGTGCCGGCGCGGCACACATGGAGTCGCAGCTGGAGTTGGAGGCTATGGCGCTGGCGCGTGTGTCATTGAGTGCCGACGCGAAGGAAGGCATCGCCGCCCAGGTCGAACGCCGCAAGCCGGTGTTTCGCGGCTGCTGATGCCATGAACTTCGACCTGACAGACGACCAGAGGGCGATTCGCAGCGCCGTTGCGGCGGGTGTGCGCCGATTTTCCGAATGAATACTGGCTGCGCAAGGATTACCTTTCGGTAATTTTTAGTTGACTTCCTGCCTTATGTGATTAAAAATTACCCATCGGTAATTAAAAGAATCACTTATGCAGGAATCGGAACCAAAATTCCCGATCGGTAATATGCCTCTGCCTTTGGTAGTCCGCGCGGCTGCCGACCTGGGCCAAATTGTGCGTGAGCAGCGCCACGCGCTGAGTCTGCGCCAGGTCGACCTTGCAGGCATCGGCAATATGGGCAACCGCCTTATCGTGGACATCGAAAAGGGCAAGCCCACTGTGCAATTACAGAAGGTACTCGATGTGCTGGACTTGCTGGGCTTGGAATTAACAGTCAACCGGAAGAGTGCGAGGGCCCGGTGACGCAAAGAGCTACCGCCTTGGATGTCTTTTATGGCACGGAGCTAATGGGCACGGTCCACGACACCTCGCCTCTGGCCTTTGCATACGCGCAGGCCTGGTTGGATCGGAAAGATGCATTCCCACTGTCTGTGATCGGGCTTCAGGCGGGCGTGAGCGAGTCCGCGAATGTCCAGGCGTTTTTCGAAAACCTATTGCCTGAGGGTGAGCTTCGCATCTATCTTGCCGAACAACGCAAAGCCTCCACGCTGTTCTCGCTGTTGCTCGAAGTTGCCGGCGACACGGCAGGTGCCTTTGTCATGCTGCCGCACGGGCAGGCGCCTGAGGCACCTGAGTACGAGACCACAACGTGGGAGGCACTGGCAAAAACGGTCAAGAACAAGTCCGCAGCAGCGATTCAGATTCAAGGGGAAAACACCCGGATTTCCCTGGCTGGCGCGCAGGACAAGGCATCCATTGCGATCTTCGACGGCAAAACTCCACTCTTGCCCAAGGGTTCGGCTCCGTCAACACATATCCTCAAGCCGGACATCCGACGCCTGGCCAAGGTCAGAGAATCCGCTGCCAACGAGGCCGTCATAATGCGCACAGCGGCTTACTGTGGGCTCAACACAGCCAAGGTCTTCTACGAGCCACTGACCCAATCCTGCATCGTCGAGCGCTTCGATCGATTCACCGGCGCCGACAACACCCTTGGGCGTCTTATCCAGTACGACTTCTGCCAGATCGCGGGCATTGTCTCCGAGAGGAAGTACGAGAAGGAGGGCGGCCCCGGCATAACTCAGTGCGCACAGATCATCCGCCAATACAGTTCACTTGCGGCTCTGGACCTCCAGGCCTTCGCGCGGTGGATTTTCTTCAACATCTACGTGGGGAACAACGACAGTCACGCCAAGAACCTCTCAATCTATGAGCGTTCTGGCGAGGGGGTCCGTCTCACTCCGTTTTACGACATGATGTGCACCCGGATCTATCCGGGTTTGTCCAAAGAGTTCGCCTTCAATATCGGCGGCGAAGTGCTGCCGGGCAAGATGGGTAAGGCGCAGGTACAAGGCCTTACTGCGCAAATCGGCATGGGGCCCAGGTATCTGCAATCGATGGCGCTGTCCCTCGCGGCTAAAGTTCCTTCTGCAATCGACAAGGCCACGAAGGATATCTATCCGGACCTCACCAAAAGCGGGCAGACCTTTGCCGAGAAGCTCGCAATGCAAGTGAAGTCGATTACGAAACAATCGGCCCATCGCTTCGAATCGTAGTTGGGTCACGTCAAAGGTGACCGTTTGCGATTTGAGGGATCGGTGGCCGAGGCAATCGTGGGCAATGAGAGGCGGACAGCGGTGGCCTCTGTTACCAATGACAACGCGCCTCGGGTGGGACTCCCGACGCATAACGATCAATAACTCAGCCTAGTCCAGCTTGATGTCGTACTTGCGGATGATCGGCTCGCTGCGCGCGCGTTCGTCATTGGTGAAACGCGTGACCTCCGCCATCGAGCGGGGCTCTTGAACCACCAGGCCCAGGGTGTTGAACTGGGCGCGGAATGCCTCTTGCTTCATCACCTTGTCGATCGACGCGCGCAGGCGCTCGACGACGGGCTCCGGCGTCGACGCATGGACGGCGACCCCATACCAGGTGGCGCCCAACACATCCGGGAACCCGGCTTCCGCCGTGGTGGGCACATCGGGCAGGGCCTTGAGGCGTTCCCGGGTTGTGACCGCGAGGGCGCGCAGCTTGCCGGCCTGGATCTGCGGCGTGGCCTGCGCGGCCACCGTGATGAACAGGTCGACCTCACCCGTCAATACCGACATCAGCGCCTCGCCGGATTTGCCGGCGTACATGATCTCCTGCAGGTCGAAGCCGCCGCTGGTCTTGAACAGCTCGGTCGCCAGATGCAGCGTGTTGCCGCGACCGACCGACGCATAGTTCAGGTTCTGCTTCACGGTCTTGGCGTGCGCCGCAAATTCCTTCATGGTCTTGGCGGGTGTCTTGTTGCTCACCGCCACCACCAGCGGCGCCTCGGCGACCACGGCGATGACGCGCAGATCACTGGCCGCATAAGGCATTTTCCTGTAGAGCAGCGGGTTCAGGACCAGCGCGTTGGTCGCGATCAGCAGCGTGTAGCCATTGGGCGGCGCATTCGCCACCACGGCGGCACCGATCATGGTGCCGGCACCGGGTTTGTTTTCCACCACCAGCGACTGGCCGAGGTCCTGGGCCATGCCTTCGGCCAGCGCACGCCCCACCGGATCGGCGATGCCACCCGGTGCGTAGGGTGAAATCAGCTTGATCGGCCGCTCCGGGAAGTCGGCCGCCGCGGCCTGGGTGGCCAGGCAGGTCAGCCCGACGCTCAGGGCGAATACCGCCGTGCTGCCGAGTCGGGCGACCACAGTGCGACGGGTCAGGCGGAAGGTTGTGTTGCGCATATCGGTGTCTCTTTCTGATTGAGTTGCAAGCCTATCGTATTGTTTATGCATCACGGCCAAGCCGCCGTGCCGGGCCCAAGCGTGGCGTCCACCAGCTTGCGCAATTCGCGGCGCAGCATCTTGCCGGCGGCCGAGCGCGGCAGTTCCTGCATCACCACATAACGCACCGGGCGCTTGATGGTTCCTAGGCGCTTTTCACAGTGGGCGCGCACGAGTTGCTCCAGGGCCACCGGATCGGTATTCCGCGTGCCGGCGATGAAGGCCACCGGCCGCTCGCCGTAGTCATCGTCCGCGACGCCGACCACGCCCACATCCACCACCTCGGGCATTTCTATGATGGCGGCCTCGATCTCCTGCGGATACACGTTGACGCCACCGGAGATGATCATGTCGTCCATGCGGTCGGTCAGGTACATGAAGCCCTCCGCATCGGTATAGCCGATGTCGCCCAGTGTCTGGTAGCCCTGCGGGCTGGTGCGTCCGGCGGTCTTTGCCGGGTCGCCGAAATACTGGAACGCCGTCAGGCCCGAGAAATAGATCCGGCCGACCTGCCCGGCAGGAAGTTCGTTCCAGTCGTCGTCCAGGATATGCGGCACACCACGCAACGGCCTGCCTACCGACCCGGGATGGGCCAGCCACTCCTGCGAGTTGATGACGGTCATGCCCACGCTCTCCGAACCCGCGTAATACTCCATGATGATCGGGCCCCACCAGTCGATCATGGCCAGTTTGACTGGTACCGGGCAGGGCGCCGCCGCATGGTAGGCCAGTCGGTGCTGGGGCGCGTGGTAGCTCTTGCGCACGTCTTCGGGCAGGCGCAGCATGCGCTGCAACATGGTGGGTACCCATTGTGAATGCGTCACGCGCTGCGCCATGATGGTCCGCAGGGCGCCCTCGGCGTCGAACTTCTGCAGGCAGATTGCACTACCACCCGAGGACGTGACGGCGAGCACGGCCCGCAGCGACGCGGCGTGGTACAGCGGGCCGGTGAGCAGGTAACGGGAGTCGGCATCGAGCTGGAAGATGGAGATCAGGTCGGCCGCGAAGGCCGCAGGCCCGACATAGTCTGCCGCGGGCAAAGGCCGCCACACGCCCTTGGGGAAACCGGTGGTGCCGGAGGTGTAGAGCATGAGTGCGCCGGGGCACTCGTTGTTGTTCGGACCGTCGGTTTGCGCCTGCAGCGCCGGCTCGACCGGGGTGAACCCCTGCACCGGGCCGCCGTACGACAGCCACTTCACCTGCCCACCGACCAATTCCGGCAGATCAGCCAACGTGGCCTTGGCCGGGCCTTGGGCGATCACCAGCCGGGCCTGGCAATTGCCGAGGATGTAGGCGGCGTCCGGCGTGGACAAGGCCGTTGATACCGGCGTGAAATACAGGCCCCGGCGGTAGGCGGCCCAGGCCACGACGATCACAAAAGGATCATTGGGAAGCAGCGCCGCCACATGCTCGCCCCGCGCCAGCCCGTAGCTGTCGAAAACGCGCGCGAGCTGGTTGGCCGCGCGTTCGACTTCGCCGTAGTTCAGCGCCTTGCCGCCGACCGCCACCGCGACACGCTCGGGATGGACGGATGCCCAGGTTCGAAGGCCGTACTGCATGGCTTCGCTCTGCCTCCGCGTGATTGGTCTGGATGCGACCCTATGCAACAAACCCGTGCCAGGGTGCCTTCCCCAGCCGAATATCATGTACCATATTGGATGCTACCATACTAAAGTGGCATAAGAGGATTCAAGAATGGTCAAGGCCAAGCCGCTCGTTGCCTGCAGGCCGGCAATATCCTGGAGACCGCCTGGGGCATGCGGAGTTGGGTCAGCGTGGTCCGCGTTGAAGATGGCCCTGCGCGTCATCGGCGCTTCGGAATCTGGTCGCGGATCGGCACGAACTCCGGCATGCGCAGGCCACGGCGCAGGTGTTCCGCGCCGTCGAGCACGAAGTTGTGCCCGGTCAGGTAGGCGGCGTACGGCGAACACAGGTAGGTGGCGGCCCAGCCCAGTTCGTGCAGACGACCCACACGCAGCGCGGGAATGCGTTTCCATTCCGCCTCGTACCCGTCTGGACGCTGCGTGCGCATGTCCTCGGTGTGGTCTTCGTGCGGAAACAGGCCCGGCGTCAGTGCGTTGACCCGGATGCCGTCGGGCGCCCATTCCACGGCCAGGGTTTCGGTGAGGCTGGCCACACCGGCCTTGGCCGCCGCGCTGTGCGCGTGGCCGGGAGCGCCGCCATGCATGTAGGCCACCAGGATGTTCAGGATGGCGCCCGGGCGGCCGGCGGCGACACAGCGGCGGGCGAACTCCTGGCTGCAGAAGAAGTCGCCGTTGAGGACGATATCGACCACGGCACGCCAGCCGTTGGGGCTGAGGTGTTCCGCTGCCACCGGAAAATTGCCGGCGGCATTGTTGACCAGCACGTCGACCGTGCCGAAGTGCTGTTCGGCGGTGTCGAAGGCCGCCGAGATCTGGTCCGTGTGGCGGATATCCACGCCCACGGCAATCGCTTGCCCGCCCACGGCGGCGATGGCCGCAAGACCCGCCGCATGGTGCGCCGGGTCGCGGCTGGCGATCACGATGCTGGCGCCCAGACGCGCGAACTCGACCGCCATGGCCTTGCCCAGCCCGGTGCCGCCCCCGGTGATCAGGACCACCTTGCCCTGGTAGGTTCCAGCCGGCAACATGGGGTGGCCCGCCGCTGGAGGCTCGGGCAGGCCCTGAGCGCGGTCGTCGGTGGTCAGTGCCGCGGTCATTGGTGTACCTTTGCTCTACGCGCTGCGGTCCTCATGGCGCCGGTTTGCCCTTGGGCTTCTCGAACAGGCTGCGCCCGATGATTTGTTTCATCACCTCGATGGAGCCCCCGGCGATGCGTGTCACGCGGGCGTCGGCGTAGGCCCGGGCGATCGGGTACTCCCACATGTAGCCCCAGCCGCCGAACAGCTGCAGGCACTCGTCCACGGCGCGCCCATGCAGCGTGGTAACCCACAACTTGGCCATGGCGGCATCGGTGCCGCTGAGCTGGCCCTGCATGAACAGGCCGATGCAATGGTCCACGAACACGCGGGCGATCGTCGCCTCGGTCTTGATCTCGGCCAGCTTGAACTGCGTGTTCTGGAACTCGGCCAGGGTCTGGCCGAACATCTTGCGCTCGGCGGTGTAGGCGATGGTCTGCTCCAGCACGGTTTCCACCACCGTGGCCGAGCGGATCGCCTGCGTCAACCGCTCCTGCGCCAGGTTCTTCATCATCAGCTTGAAGCCGCCACCTTCGGGGCCGAGCAGGTTGCTGGCCGGGATGTGCACGTCCTCGAAGAACAGCTCCGAGGTGTCCTGCGCCTTCATGCCGAGTTTGTCGAGGTTGCGGCCACGCTTGAAGCCGGCGCGGGTGGCCTCGACGATAAACAGCGAGATGCCGGCCGGGCCGCTCCCGGTCTCGGTCTTGGCGGCCAGCACGATCACGTCGCACAACTGGCCGTTGGAGATGAACACCTTCTGGCCGTTGACCACGTAGTCGTCGCCGCGGCGCACTGCGCGGGTGTGGATGTTGCGCAGGTCGCTGCCGGCATGGGGCTCGGTCATGCCCAGGGCGCCGATCACCTCGCCGGTGACCATCTTGGGCAGCCAGCTGCGTTTCTGCTCTTCGGTGCCGAAGGAATGGATGTAGGGCATCACCATCTCGTTGTGCACCGGGAAACCCGGTCCGGTGAAGCCGGAACGCGCCATTTCCTCGACCAGCACGACGTTGAACAGGGCATCGGCACCGGCGCCGCCGTATTCCTCGGGGATCGAGCAGCCCAGCAGACCGGCGGCGCCGGCCTTGCGCCAGAGCTCGCGCGGCACCATGCCGACCTTCTCCCAGTCGGCGTGGTAGGGGGCGATCTCGACCTCGATGAAACGCCGCACGGTGTCGCGGAATTGTTCGTGCTCGGCGCTGAAGAGGGTTCTTTGCATCATGGTCAGTCTTTTCCGGGTTTCTGCTAGCCACGCAGCAGGGTCTGCGCAGTGATCCCGCTGGCGAGAATGGATCCGGCCATCACGGCCGATTTCATCGGGGGACTGGCGGTTACTTGGGAATCCGTGCGGGTCATCGTGTCTCCTGCGTTTCGTCCGTAAGCATGCAATACCCGGCGGGCGATTGCGGGTTGTGGCGCGCGGAATGGAATAGGAGAGGCGTCGACATGTCGTGCCTTGATATGATCCTCATGAGTATGGTATTGTTGCATATTAATTATTCCAACTCCTTGTTGCGGACAGGACCACCATGGTGACTTCAGCAGGTGCTTACGGCATCACCGGATTCGGCGGGTACGTGCCCCGCCTGCGCATGGAGCGCGGCGCGATCGCTGCCGCCCACAAGTGGATGGCGCCCTCGCTGCGTTCGCAAGCCAAGGGCCGGCGTGCGTTTTGCGGCTGGGACGAGGACAGCGTGACGATGGCGGTCGAGGCGGCCCGCGACGCGCTGCCCGTGCACCAGGTGGCCATGATCGACCGCCTGTCGTTTGCCTCCACCACGATGCCGTTTGCGGACCTGCAGAACGCTGCCATCATCGCTGGTGCGCTCGGGCTGCGGCACGATATCCAGACGCTGGACATCGGGCAGTCGCAACGCGCCGGAACCTCGGCCTTGATGGCGGCGTTTCGTGATGCCAGCGGCCCGGCCTTGTTGGTTGCCAGCGACCGTCCGCGCGGCAAACCGGCCAGCACCCAGGAGATCAGTTTCGGTGCCGGCGCGGCGGCCTTCACGCTCGGCACAGAAGGTGTGCTGGCCACCCTGGAAGGCTCGGCCAGCAGCACGGCGCTGTTCGTGGATCACTTCCGGTCGGCCGACGGCAAGTACGACTACTACTGGGAAGAGCGCTGGATCCGGGACGAGGGCTACATGAAAATCGTGCCGGCTGCCGTCATGTCCGCGCTGGCCGATGCCGGCGTGCCTGCCGAAGCCGTTAAGCACTTCATCCTGCCGACGCCGTTCAAGGGTGTCGCAACCATGCTGGCGCGCAAGCTGGGCCTGGCGGCCGGGGTCGAGGCAAACGGCCTGGAGGAAGATTGCGGATATTGCGGCTCGGCGCATGGGCTGCTCATGCTGGCGCGGGTGCTGGAGTCGGCGTCCGCTGGTGATGTGGTGTTGCTGGTCGGATTCGGCCAGGGCTGTGACGTGCTGGTGTTGCGGGTCACGGACGCCATCTCCGAATTCAAGCCCCAGCGCGGCGTGAGTGGAGCGCTGGCCGACGGCCAGTCCCACGCGGACTACCTGCGCATGTTGTCGTACGACGACGGCATCGAGCTGGAATGGGGCATGCGCAGCGAGAAGGCCATCAAGACCGCTTTCACGGAGCAGTACCGTTCCAGCGAGCAGCTGGGTCATTTCGTGGCCGGCAAGTGCGGCAAGTGCGGAACCTTCCAGTTTCCGCAGCTTCCGTATTGCGCCAACCCGCAATGCAATGCACCGCAGGCCCAATTCGAGCAGGTGAGCCTGACCGAAGAGCCCGCCAAGGTTCTCACCTATACCGCCGACTGGTTGTCCTACCATCCGGCGCCTCCGCTGTACGTCGGGTTCGTGCAGTTTGCCAACGGTGCCCGGGTGCTCATGGAAATGGTGGATGTCGACGCCCAAGGGGTCGAAGCTGGCATGCCGCTGCGCGCCGTATTCCGTGTCAAGGACGTGGACAGGGCGCGGGGTTATCCGCGCTATTTCTGGAAGATGACCCCGATTCAAGCCCAAGGCTGAAGGAGACACCATGGCTACAGGTATCAAGGACAAGGTCGCCATTCTTGGCATGGGCTGCTCGCGTTTCGGCGAGCGGTGGGACGTCGGTACGCCGCAGTTGCTGGCCGAGGCATTCGAAGAGGCGCTGACCGACGCCGGTATCGAGCGCAAGCAGATCGATGCGGCCTGGTACGGTGCGGCGCTGGACGGCGTCAACGTGGGCAATTCGGCGATTCCGGCATCGATGGCGCTGCGCCTCGACGGCATCCCGGTCAGCCGCATGGAGAACATGTGTGCCACCGGAACCGAGGCCCTGCGCGGTGCGGTCTACGCGGTGGCGTCGGGCGCGGTGGACATCGCGCTGGCCATTGGCGCGGAAAAACTCAAGGACACCGGTTACGGCGGGTTGCCGTCCGGCTTCAAAGGAACCTTCAACGACCTCTGGATGCCACTGGGTTCGGCACCAGCCGGTTTTGCGCAACTGGCGGCTGGGTACCGCGCCAAACATGGCATCTCCAAGGAGACCTTGAAACGCGCCATCGCGCACGTCTCGTGGAAGAGCCACCAGAATGGCACCCGTAGCCCCAAGGCCCACCTGCAGAAGGAGGTGAGCATGGAGCAGATCCTGAACGCGCCGATGATCGCCGAACCGCTGGGCCTGTTCGACTGCTGCGGCGTGAGCGACGGCTCGGCCTGCGCCATCGTGACCACGCCGGAGATCGCGCGGGCGCTGGGCAAGAAGGATCTGGTGACCATCAAGGCGATCCAACTGGCCATCGGTTCCGGTGTGGAAAGCGCCACCGACCAGTGGGACGGCAGTTATGTGCGCACCACCCGCACGGCGGCCAAGCGCGCCTATGCGGAGGCCGGCATCCAGAACCCGCGCGAGGAACTCGATCTGATGGAAGTGCACGACTGCTTCTCCATCACCGAACTGGTCACGATGGAAGACCTGTTCGTGTCCGCCGACGGTCGCGCCACGCACGACGTGCTGGACGGCTTCTACGACCGCGACGGCGGTGTTCCGTGCCAGATCGATGGCGGTCTCAAGTGTTTCGGCCACCCGATCGGCGCCTCCGGCCTGCGCATGGCGTACGAGGTCTATACCCAACTGCTGGGCCGCGCCGGCGCGCGGCAGTTGTCCAGCCCGAGCATCGGCCTGACGCACAACCTCGGTGGTGTTCCCTACCAGGGGATCGCTGCGATCTCGATCCTGGGCTTGCATAGCTGACACCCACCGGAAGTCACGCGCACATGGCGGAAGATATCGACGACGGCGGGCCGCTCGAGCCACTGCTGCAGGGCGTGCGTGTCCTCGATTTCGGGCGTTATATCGCCGGGCCCTTCTGTGCCGCGATGCTGGGCGACCTCGGGGCCGAGGTGATCCGGGTCGAGCGGCTAGCGGGCAGTGAAGACCGCTATATCTGCCCGGTGATGGACAGTGGCGAGGGTGCATTGTTCCTGCAGGTCAACCGCAACAAGCTCTCGGTGACGCTCAACCCGATGAAGCCCGAGGGTCGCGAGGTGGTGAAGCGCCTGGTCGCGAGCGCCGATGTCGTGGTGGCCAACATGCCGGTCGACGGGTTACGCGGCATGGGTATCGATTACCCGAGCCTGCGGGCGATCCGCAAGGACATCATCCTGAGCAGCCAGACCGCTTTTGGCGACGCCGGGCCCTATGCACAACGCTCCGGGTTCGACAGCGTGGTGCAGGCGATGTCGGGTGCAACCCACATGTCGGGCCAACCCGGCGCGCCGATGAAATCGTACGCTTCTTGGTGTGACTTCGGCACCGCCTTCGTTGCCGCTTATGGCACCGTCGCGGCGCTGATGTACCGCATGAAGACCGGGCGCGGCCAGGAGGTCAAGGCCAACCTGTTGCGCACCGCGCTCAACATCTTCCAGTTCAACAACATCGAGGCTTATCTGCTCGGACGCGAACGCACGCAGAGCGGGAACCGTTCGCAGTTCGGCGGGCCGGGCGACCTGTTCCGGACCCTGGATGGCTGGGTGCAGGCGCAGGTGGTCGGGCAGCCGCCGTTCGTGCGCTGGTGCGAGCTGATCGGCGAGCGCCAGTGGCTCGACGACCCGCGTTTTGCCAACGACAACCTGCGCAGCCAGAACAGCGGTGTGCTCAGCGAGCGCATGCAGGTCTGGGTCGGCCAGTTCAGCACGGCGCAGGTGCTGGCGCGGCTCGAACAGTCGGGCATCCCGGCCGGGCAGCTGCTGTCGCCGCTGCAGGTGATCGAGGACCCCCAGGTGGTGCAGACCCACATGCTGACCTGGACCGACTATCCGGGCTTGTCCAAGCCCGCGCCGCTGGTATCGGGCCCGGTCGAGTTCTCGGGCATGGATACCGGCATTCACCGGCGCCCGCCAACGCTTGGGGAGCACACCGACCAGGTCCTCGCCAGCGTCGGTTACAGCCCGGCCGACATCGCCGGGCTGCGCGAGCGCAGGATCGTCTGAACCGTCAGCGTTCCATCTGCTTTTCTGATTCGTAGGTACTTTTTTGGAGATTGTCATGCAGGGTTTACTGGAAGGAAAAGTCATCGTTGTCACCGGCGCGGGCGCGGGTGTGGGCAAAGGCATCGCGATGGAAGCCGCGCGCCAGGGCGCGAAGGTGATCGTGAACGACCTGGGTGTGGCCATCGACGGTACCGGAGCCAGCTCCGGCCCGGCGCAACAGACGGTGGATGAGATCCGGGCGTTTGGCGGTGCTGCGGCAGCCAATACCGACAGCGTTGCCGAGTGGAAGTCGGCCCAGGCGATCATCCAGAATGCGCTCGACCTGTATGGCCGCATCGATGGTGTAGTGAACAATGCCGGCAACTTGCGCGACGGCATCTTCCACAAGATGTCGGAGGAAGACTTCGATGCCGTGGTGAGGGTTCACCTCAAGGGCTGTTTCAACATGTCGCGCGCCGCGTCGCCGCATTTCAAGACCGAGGAGACCGGTGCCTTCGTGCACATGACCTCCACCTCGGGCCTGATCGGCAACTTCGGGCAGGCCAATTACTGCGCCGCCAAGATGGGCATCGTGGGGCTGTCCAAGGCGATCGCGCTGGACATGGAGCGCTTCAATGTGCGTTCCAACTGCATCGCGCCGTTCGCTTTTACGCGCATGGTCGACACCATCCCCACCACCACACCCGAGGGCAAGGCGCGCATGGAGGTCAACCGCCGGCTCGAGGCGGACAAGATCGCCCCCTTCACCTGCGCGCTGCTGACCGATGCCGCCAAGTCCGTGACCGGGCAGATCTTCGGTGTGCGCAACAACGAGATCTACCTGTTCTCGCAGCCGCGCCCGATCCGCACCGCGCACTCCGGCAGCGGCTGGACGGTGCAGAGTTGCCTGGACGTGGCGATACCGATGATGCAGCCCTCGTTCTACCCATTGGACCGTTCCAAGGACGTGTTCTCCTGGGACCCGGTCTGATGCACGTGCAGGACACACCATGATTCTCGACAAAGTCCTGACCCGGAAATTTCCCGACATCGAACACGCGGTCACTTCGCGTGACTGCATGTTGTATGCACTGGGCATCGGCGTGGGCGACCGGCCCGAAGACCCGCGCGACCTGCAGTTCACCTACGAGAAAGGGCTCAAGTTCTTTCCTTCGCTGGTCAACGTCATTGCGCATCCGGGCGGCTGGATCCAGGCTCCGGAATTGGGAGTGGACTGGGTCAAGCTGCTGCACGGCGAGCAGTCCTTCACCATGCATGCCGTGCTGGAGCCGGGCAAGTCCTACGTCGGTTCCTATCAGGTACTGGATGTGCTCGACAAGGGACCGGGCAAGGGCGCGTTGCTGTTCCTGCGCAAGGAGTTGCGCGAGAAGGGCCACAGTGCCGTAGTGAGCACGGTGACCTCCACCTATTTCCTGCGCGGCGACGGTGGTTGTGGTGGTACCACGACCGAAGCGCCTGCGCCACACCCGATTCCCGAGCGTGCGCCCGACGCCACCTGCACTCTGCCGACGCTGGCACAAGCCGCGCTGATCTACCGGCTGTCGGGCGACTACAACCCTATCCATGCCGACCCGGTACTGGCCCGCAAGGCCGGGTTCGAGCGGCCGATCCTGCATGGCCTGTGTTCGCTCGGCGTGGCGACGCGGGCGGTGCTGATGAGTTGCTGCAACGACGAGCCCGAACGGCTGAAGTCCCTGCAACTGCGTTTTTCGTCCCCGGTCTACCCGGGCGAGACCCTGGTGACCGACCTCTGGCGTGACGGCCACAGCGTGAGCTTCCGCTCGCGTGTGGTCGAGCGCAACGTGGTGGTCCTCAACAATGGCCGGGCCGTGGTGGCGGCGTAACACCGGGCCGGTGCGGCTTTCACATCCAACACAAAGGAAGACATGTTCCATGGGCACGATGAACCAGCGCCAGCGCAGCAATACGGTAGGGTAGGTTACGACATGGATGCGTAAAATATTGATCCGAAGGCCGGAGCTTTCCCCGGCGATACCCAAGGGACCCATCCATGAAACGCGATCTGCCATCCAAGTTAGCCAAGCCAACTGCGCCAGCCAAGGCCGCGGCGCCTTCCACGGGGAGCCCCTCCGGCAAGGCCCGAGCCGACGACAACTGGGATAGCCGCCTCGGATTCCTGATGCACGATGTGTCGCGCCTGCGCCGCGGCGTATTTGACGACTTCATGAAACCCGTCGGCCTGACCCGTTCGCAATGGTGGATCCTGGCCCATCTCGGCCGCCATGATGGCATGATCCAGAGTGATCTGGCCAATGTGCTGGATATCGGCAAAGCAGCCTTGGGTGGCCTGATTGACCGGCTGGAGGCGTCCAAATTCATCGAGCGGCGCCCGGACGATTCCGACCGTCGGGTCAAGCGCATCTACCTGACCACCAAGGGATCGCAGATGATCACCGAGATGAAAGTGCGCAGCCACGACATGAGCGAGCGCATCCTCGCGGGCCTCGATGAGGCGGCCCGCCACAAGCTCGTTGACATGCTCAGCTTGGTCAAGCGCAATCTGCAATCGGTCAAAGGTGCGGATCCGGCCGATGAATGAGGGTTCGGCGAGTCTGTCAATTACCCGGTCGGCGACCGCAACAGCAGCGCGATGTAGAAAATACACTTGCGTACAGTACGCCATTTAATTAAACTCTGACCCGAACCCAATCTCGTGGAGGCTCGGACCACTGCCCGACAGCGTAAATGCGGCGCAGCTGCAACCGGGGCGGCATGAACGCAGGCCGGTGCTGCAGACACTGCTGACCGATCGTCGCATCCCACCAAACTCAATACAAGGAGACACCAAAATGGAATCCAGCACCAAATTCACCGAATCCTATTTCCCCGCCGAAAAGGTCGGCGAACTGATCGAAATGACGTTGCCCGACCTAATGATGAAGATCGCGCGCGAGGTGCCCGATCGCCTGGCCCTGGTCGAAGGAGTGGCGGATCCCGCGAAACGGCGGCGCTGGACCTACCAACAACTGATGGATGATGTCCAGAAGGTCGCTCGGGGTTTGCTGACGCATCTGCAGCCCGGCGACAAGGTGGCGATCCTGGCGCCTGAAACCCCGGAGTGGGTGATCATGCAACATGGCCTGTGTTTCGCCGGTCTGATCATCGTGCCCCTGAACCCGGCCTACACCGAGCGCGAGGTCGAATTCGTCGTGAGAAGCTCCGACGCCACGGCGATCGTGTTCGCGGAAAGCTCCCGCGGCAAGGACCTGCGCAAGATCGTGGAGGGCGTGCAGGCCAAGCTGCCGAATCTGAAGACCGCGATCTGCATGTCGGATATCGAGGCGCTGAAAGCGGCGGGCGATCCGGCGCGGGAACTGCCCAGGCAGTCTCCTACGCAAACGATGCAGATCCAGTACACGTCGGGCACCACCGGCTTTCCCAAGGGGGCTTGTCTGCACCATCGGGGCGTCATCAATGCGGCCCACCTGATCGCCACCCGGGCGAACTTCCCGAACGGCGGTGTATGGATCAACGCCATGCCGCTGTTCCATATCGGCGGCGGCATCGTGAGCGAGATCGGCACGTTCAGCCGCAAGGGAACGTTTGTCCTGATGCAGGCGTTTGACCCGGGCTTGTTCCTGGAACTGATTGAAGCCGAGCGGTGCAACAATTCGCTAATTGTCCCGACCATGATTCTCGCGCTCCTGAATCACCCCGATCTGAAAAAGCGCGACGTCTCGAGCTTCAAGTCAATCCTGTCGGGCGCGGCGACGGTCCCTGCGCCTCTGGTTCGGCGGGCCACCAAGGAATTTGACTGCCAGTTCTGCATCATGTACGGCCAGACCGAGGCGAATGGGCCGTTTACCGAAACCCTCACGACCGACTCTCCGGAGTTGCAATCCGAGACGATCGGCCGCCCGATCCCGCACTGCGAAGTCAAGGTGGTGAACATCGAGACGCTGAAAACCGTGCCTGTCGGCACGATCGGCGAATTCTGGGTGCGTGGTTTCATGACGATGTCGGGCTACTACGGGCAGCCGGAGGCCAGCAAGGCGGCGCTGACCGAAGATGGCTGGCTGCGCACCGGAGATCTCGGAACGATGGACGAGAACGGCTACTTCCGGATCACGGGCCGGCTGAAGGAGATGATCATCCGGGGCGGCATGAATCTCTATCCCAAGGAGATCGAGGACATCCTCTTCGAGCACCCCGGCGTCGCACAGGTGGCGGTTGCCGGCTTGCCCGACGAGACATGGGGCGAGATCGTAGGCGCGGTCGTGATGGCCAAGGATCCGAAAAACCCGCCGTCGGTGGACGAACTTCACCAGTTTTGCCGGGCGAACCTGTCGCCCCAGAAGACACCCGAAAAGTGGTTCTTCGTTGACCAGTTTCCCATGACCGCCACCGGCAAGATCCAGAAGAACGTCATGTTGGAGATGGTGCGGGAGGGCAAGATCGCGCCGGTGGATTGGGTGCGACCAAGCCGGCAGTCATCGGTCGAATAGGGCGCGCCAACGGCGCAGCCGATCGATATCCTGCCGCGGCCGGCGAAGATGGGTTTTGTGAGTCATACGTGACATTTCGGGGTTGGTCTCCCGCGGCCTGAACGGATAGTTGGTGGTGTGTGGGTGACGGGCGCAAAAGCGACCAATTCAACCGGCGCGGGGCGTGTGCGGGCGCTTGTCCGTTCGATGCGGATCAGCCGCCGATCAGTCTGCCCGATCCAGGTTGTCGATGAGCCTTCGACTCCACCTATCTCGACTGTGTGCTTGCTCAGGTGGAGACACTTGGCGCGATGAGCGTCACGCCCGGGAAATATGCGGCGTAGCGCCGTGTGTCCCGGGTCAATACTGGATGACCCGACACTGCTGCGTGCGCACCGATGAAAAAATCGCCGAGAACATTGCTCTTCGTCCCGCCTTGTCGCCGGTAACGCACAAAAGCCTTGCCGGCGAGGAACAATGCCGGGCGCGGCAATTCGATCAGCACCAAACCTAACTCCTCGATTGTTTGGTCCAGCGCCTCAACGGTCGAGAAAGTCAGCGACAGTTCGGAGTAGATAACCGGGTTGATCGCCAGCCGATGAATCTTCGATTGGGCACGCAGTTGGCCAATGGACCAGTCCGCCCACTGCGGATCGTTCTCCAGAACATCGACCAGCACGTTGGTGTCGACCAGCAGCATCAGCCCTCGCCACGCAGCAGCGCCATCAGGTCGTCCGTGCGCCATTTGATGTCGGCCTTGCCACGGGCAGACTCGAAACGGTCAGGCCTGCGACTCTTCCGTGCACCTACCTTATGAATGACGACATCCCCCTCGCGAGTGACGGCAAAATCAACCGAACAGCCAGGTGCCAGATTCAGTGCATCGCGAATCTGCTTGGGGATGGTGACCTGTCCCTTGCTGGTAAGGGTCGTCGGCATGGCATAACTCCTCTTGTATTACGGAGTTTTTCATTGTAATACCGGAAGCGATGGCATGTACTCAACACAGAATCCGAACCGCTACTTGATTCAGGCCGAGTTGCCGAACGGATAGACCGGGCAGCCCATGCGCAGCGAGAGGGTCCGAGCCGAGCTATGCAGCTGGGCGAGCAGCGCCGGTTCGTCCCACGTCGAGATCATGTGGGTGGGGAACGCGATACTCAGCACGCCGATGGCGCGTCGCGTCGCGTCGAAGATCGGCGCCCCGATGGCGGAGGCCCAGCGCATTCTCGTAGCGAGAGATGGAAAAGCCTTGCTGCCGCACCCGTTCGATCATCTCGCGGAATGCGTCGCGGTCAACCGCCGTGTGCTGCGTGACCGGCGAGAGGGGCAGTTTTTCCACCAGCTCCTGTGCTCGCGCTTCGTCCGTGAATGCCAGCAGCACCTGACACGCAGCCGCCGAGTGCATGGGCATGTACGTGCCGATCTTCCATGGCGAGTCCGTGAACAGTGGCCCGTTGACGCCGATCAGGTAGGTCGCTTTTCCGTCATCCAGCACCGAAAGCCGCGTGCTGTGGCCGGTTTGCGCCATCAGCGCGCGCAGCAGGAGTATCGCCTTGGCGGAGAGATCGTCCTAGTTGAAGACGGTGAGCTGATCATGTTCATGTTGTTTAGCTGAAATTCGTTCCCGTGGCTACTCGCTGGGCACGAAGATCCACATGAGCACGTAAAGAAGTAAGCCGGTGCCGGCAAAAAGAGTGAGCGTGGCGAAAATGAGTCGCCAGACCCATGACTGCAAGCCAGTCGCGCGGGCAAGCCCTCCACAAACTCCAGCAATCCAGCGGTCACTGCGCGTCCGCCGCAGACCATTGATCGCCGACATTGCCGCGGAAGGTTTCCCATAGTCAGGTATGGAAGGCCCGTCCATCGCGTGGCTCTTTGCGCGTAAAAATTCTTCGTCCGTCAGCGCGCCGCGTTGGTGCAATTCATGCAATTTCCCCAGTTCTTCACTCAGCGTCATAAGTCATCCTTTCCTTCGCGGGTGCTGCCGTGCGTGCCAACGGTGTTGAAACCTCTCCAGTAGGGAAAGGCGTCATTTCTGAATGCGGTCATTATCGAGCTTGATGCAATCATTATTTGCTGCGCGGATACCCGGAACAACTGACAATGTTCGCAGCAAAGGCAATCGCATGGAGGGCTGAAATGGCCTGTGTGCCGATTCGTGCACTTATTAGCGTCACCGGAGTATCGATGGGAGTGGAAGACCGTCCAGGTACCAAATGGTGCCTCGAATGCGGCAGTTGCGAAGTTGCCAGATATTCTCATTCACAACGCAAGGAGACCAGCATCCATTCCTTTGTCCGACTTAGTGCAGTAGCTGCATTCGTTCTTCTGGGTGTGGCGGCCAAGGCAGAGTCGCTGCGCTGCGAAGACAAGTCAGCTATCGAGGGCGATTCCAAGATCTCGGTGTTTTACAAATGCGGCCAGCCACTGCTCCAGGATAGTTTTTGCGCACCGGTGTACATCAGCCAGAGGCTTCAACCCGTGCCCGAACCATTTGCGAGCACGTTCGTACCCTGCCAACAGACCGAGGTTTGGTTGTACGACCGCGGCCCTGGAAACCTAATGGCCACGGTACGCTTTCGTTCGGGCATAGTGCAGTCCATCACATACGGTCGTGTCCCCCACTGACATGGGCGTTCCTCGGGGTTGGGTCATTCGACCCAAACTGAGATCAATCACGTAATAATTTTCTGATGACCAAGCCCGATAAGCAGCCACCACCAAAAATATCGGCCGCGCACGCCCACAAACCTGCTCAGGCGGTGGTGGCCGTGTAGTGAAGACCTACGGCGCTGCCGCTGGGCGGCCAAGGTGCTGCATATGCTTTAATCTGGTTCCAGCCCCGACTTCCCGAGACATTCGTGATGGGTTTATGTACGACGCCATATGCGTGAGTCGTTTCCCAAGGAGCGCATATGCTGTTTTCAACCCGCGGCGCCGTGATCCGTGCCGCCGTTTTGACAGTTGCCGGAAGCCTGGCAACTGCCGGTGCCTGGGCGCAGAGTTACCCAACGAAACCGATCTCCGTCATCGTGCCGATCGCGCCGGCCGGTTCCACCGACGTCATCACGCGTCTGGTGGCAAAGCACATGAGCACGACGCTTGGGCAGCCGATCGTCATCGAAAACGTCAGTGGAGCCGGCGGCACCATCGGCGCAGCCAAGGTGGCCCGCGCCGCAGCGGATGGATACACGCTGTTGGCCGGGTCTGCCGGCTCACTCGCATCGGCCTACAGCGTGTATGAGAAGATGCCCTACACGCCAGACTCCTTTGCACAGGTCGGCCTGACCGCCATCATTCCAACATTGATCGTGGTTCACAAAGACGTGCCGGCAAATAGCCTTCAGGAGCTCGTCGCCTATGCCAAGGTGAACCCGGGAAAGGTTTCGTTGGGGAACGTGGGAATTGGAACCGCTGGTCACCTGCAATGCGAATTTTTCAAGTCGACCACCAATGCCGATGTCGCGCTGGTTCCGTATCGCGGCGCAGGGCCGATGATGGCCGATCTGATGTCCGGCCAGATTCAAGGCGCTTGCGATGCGACGCCGTCGTCGAGCGCGGCGATTGAAAGCGGTCACATCCGGGCGATCGCGGTATTGGGCAGTGAGAGAGCCCGGTCGATGCCGGATGTGCGGACCACGGTGGAACAAGGCATGCCGCAGTTGCAGGCCCCTTCCTGGATCGGTCTGGCGGCGCCGAAAGGAACGCCGTTGCCGGTCCTGTCTGCTCTGGAGAAAGCGTTATCTGCCGCACTCGACGATCCGGCCGTGCAAGGGAGCATCTTGAAACTCGGAGCCAATGTCCCTCCTCCCGCACAGCGGGGTCTGAAATACACCGATGACTTCGTGCGCGCGGAAGTGGTCAAATGGAGCGGGCTGGCAAAGGCGGCCAATCTGGTTAAGCAATGACGGGGTGAACCATGGTCGCGTTCGGGAGCAGATCGTTGGGCGACCTTCGCCGCCGTCCACTGAACATGATGGGCGACGTGTTCTTCAAGAGCGAATGGATGGAGACCAGCACCGACCCGCTGTTCGCACCGACGGTGTTTCTGGCGGAACAACCGCCTTGCTGTGAGTTGCTGCCGCACTTCCACCGTCAGAACCAGTTCCAGTTGTTCGTGCAGGGGAGCGGCATGATCGGCAAGGAGCAGATTAGTCCCGTCACTGTCCACTACGCCGGCGCCTACACTGGATACGGGCCCATCCTGTCGGGTGCTCAGGGCCTCAAATACTTCACCATCCGCGCGGCATTCGACACCGGCTTGACGCTCGCCACCGATTGGCGCGGATCCATGGTTCGCGGTCCCAAGTGCCATGTACAGGCGTCCGTGGGTGAACCCTGGCCGCTGGAGCGCTTGTCAATGCTCCAGGCGACCCAACACGACATCACGGTCGCACCATCCGAAGGGCTCGGGGTGGAGTTGTCGAGGCTGCCGCCGCACGCGACAGTTACGATGCCACCGATCGAGGACAGCGTTGGCCAATTCATCTTCGTTCTGGCCGGAAGTGCCCGCCTGATCAGCGTGTCGATGGCACCCTGGGAATCGGCTTTCGTGCCGTATTCCAACGGGGCGGCGCTCGTCACCGCAGGCGAGTACGGCGCCCAGATCATCGCGCTCCACATGCCACACATGGCACCGGAGTATCTGCCGCGCTGAGCCATTTGCCATCCGGCATCTATTCGCGCTTGTTTTCAGCCACCTTCCGCACCTGAAAGGTCCCATCCCATGAGCTCTTTCTTTGTTGCCCTCGGCCCCGCTTCGGTTCGCTCGCGCGTGAGCGAACACGAATGGAAGATACGGACCGACCTCGCTGCCTGTTACCGCCTGGTAGCCCACTATGGCATGAGCGACACGATCTCCAACCACATCACCGCCAAGTTGCCGTCCACTTCAGGGCATTTCCTCATCAACCCTTTTGGCCTCCTTTACAACGAGATCACCGCGTCGTGCTTCTACACATTGGACCTGGACGGAAATGTGGTCAACAAACCTGAGGGCGCATTCGGCGAATATCCGGTCAACCGCGCCGGCTTCATGCTGCACAGCGCCGTCCACAGGGCGCGCAGCGATCTCGGCTGCGTGATTCACACGCACACGCGTGCCGGCATGGCGATCTCTGCGCTGAAGGAGGGGATTCTTCCGATCACGCCGACGTCAATGCGCTTCTATGGCGCCGTCGGCTTCCACGATTACGAGGAGCCGACGGTCGACGACAGCGAGCGCGACCGCATTGCGCGAGATCTTGGGCCGCACAGCGTGCTCATCCTTCGCAATCACGGCCTGCTTGCCTGCGGCCCGACGGTGGCGGATGCCTGGAACCTGATGTACTGGCTCGAAAGGGCTTGCCAGGTGCAGGTCGATGTCATGGCCAGCGGCAGGGAGATCAGCATGCCAAGCCATGCGCTGGCGACGACGATGGCCAAGCGCTACGGGCCGCAAGGCAAGCTCAACCTGGCGGCGCTCGAATGGCCAGCTCTGCTGCGCCAACTCGATCGCGACGACCCGTCGTACAAGATATAGACGCCGAGCAGCCGCGCTTCACATGAGATGAAGCACCTCGCGTGGCCTGCAGGGGTTCCTCGCCGACGCCGACAGAACAAACGTGCTAATGTCGGCCCAGCGCCATCGCGCAGCTTGTTTGCACAGCACGGGCGGATCAGCAAGGGGGTAGTCGTGCGTAACGGCTTAGTCTTGATGGCCGCCGAAGGCGGCATGGCGCTACAGACGGCGGGGCTCGACGGCCGCGGCTTGCGCGTCGCGGCTTGCGCGTCGCGGCTCTCGACTCGGGCGTCAAAGCATAAGGAGCGGCCACATGATCACGTTCGGGACCCGGGCTGCCGGCACCGCCCGGCGCCGCGCCGCACCTGCGATGGGCGTGGTTTTCCATAAGAGCGAATGGATGGACAGCGGTGACGACTCGACCCTGTCGCCGACGGTGGCGCTGATCGAGCAACCAGCGGGCTTCGAGTTCATGCCGCACTTTCATCGACAGAACCAGTTCCAGGTTTTTGTCGGCGGATCGGGGTCGATCGGTCGCCATGCGCTGGCCCCGGTGGTCGTTCACTATGCCGGCGCCTACACCGGCTACGGTCCGCTGGTGGCCGGGCCGGAGGGCATCCAGTACTTCACCCTGCGGCCGGTGTGCGAGGCGGGTTTCATCCCAGTGGCGCAGCGGCAGGAAAAGATGATCGCCGGCCCCAAGCGCCATGCACAGTCCGTAGGCATCGCGGTGGCTTCGTCCGAAGAGATGCACCGCTGGACGCGGGTCCGCGAGTACGATGTAATCCCGCTGGGCGAAGACGGCATGGGCGCCCGCCTGGTGCACCTGCCACCGCACCAGGCCTGGTCCTGCGGCCACCCGGCGGGCAGTCAGGGCCAGTTTCTGTTCCTGCTGGAAGGCACCCTGTC
>JANNGR010000142.1:0-1948 GCA_031403955.1 Betaproteobacteria bacterium | reverse complement strand
CGGCAGTTTCACGTCGATGCCGAACTCGGCCGTGCCGTTGACCTTGGCCGGCGTGTCCAGGCGCCTGGTGCGCTTGCCCACGATCTTGAAGTCTTTCGGGTCCTTCAAGGCAACTTTTTCCGGCACCGGCAGCTTGGCCGCTGCCTCCGCCAACTGGCCGTAGGTAAATTTTTTGCCATTCGGGCCCAGCACCATGCCGTTTGCAGCTTTCAGGCTGGCGCGATCAACGCCCCACTTATCGGCTGCCGCGCTGATCAGCATTTCACGCACCTGGGCTCCGCCCAAACGCAGTTTCTCCCAGCCATCGCGCACGGAGGTCGAGCCTCCGGTGATTTGCGCGCCAATCATGGAATTAACGTAGGCTGCACCCGGTGGCGCGATGGCCACCTTGATTTGATTGATGTTGACGTTGAGTTCTTCGGCAATCAGCATCGGCATGGAGGTATAAACGCCCTGCCCCATTTCTGAGCGCGCTGAAATCAGCGTGATGGTGTTGTCGTCCGCAATATGGACCCAGGCGTTGGGGGTGTAGACCGTGCCCGCTGCATGCACCGGACCGTCAGGCAAGGTAATCGCCATCAGCAAACCGCCACTGGCGATGGCAGATGTCTTCAAAAAGTCGCGACGTGATGTTGTCATGCTGGTTTCTCCTTAGGCGCGACGCATGGTGGAAGCCGCATCCTTGATGGCGGCTTTGATACGCGGGTAGGTGCCGCAGCGGCAGATGTTTCCGCTCATCGCGGCGTCGATGTCTGCATCGCTCGGGTTCTTGTTGCCCTGCAGCAATGCCGCTGCGCTCATCAACTGACCCGACTGGCAATAGCCGCATTGCGGTACGTCGTGTTTGATCCACGCCACTTGCAACGGATGGGTGTTGTTTCTGGACAAGCCCTCTACCGTGGCCACCTTTTTGCCGGCCACCTGGGCCAGCGGAGTCTGGCACGAGCGCACCGGCTTGCCGTCCAGATGCACGGTGCACGCGCCACACAAAGCGGCGCCGCAACCAAATTTGGTGCCGGTCATGCCGAGTTCATCGCGAATTACCCACAACAGCGGGGTGTCGGGTGCGGCATCGGCTGAAACCGGCTTGCCATTGATCTGAAATCTGACGCTCATCGTGTTTTCTCCTGGTTGGGGTGCACGCAACGGCTGTTGCGCTCGGGTGAACAATGCTGGATGCTAAATCAGGCCATACCCATCGGTATCAGTGTATTCCATTAGGTCAGGAAATATTTCGGTGATTACCTTGTGTAACCAAGTTCGCGCGGTTACTCGCGCCTCAGTTCCGCGATTCCAACCGGGCCGCTGAGCTGAGGCTCGGCCGGCGCGATCCATGAGATTCCCGCGGCCGTGGACCAGCGCTCAAGGTCGCCATTTGCCAGTGAGCGGGTGATCACCTGCTGCGCGGCAGCCAGCACCTGTGTTGCCTCCGCCCGCGCCACGAATCCGATGTTGATGCGTAACGGGTGCACATAAGCGGTACGCCGCAAATTGCTGGACGGGTGGGTAAGCCGCCACGCGTCGTAACGATCAAGGCTCACCAGCGTGGCATCGATTCGCCCGGCCTCAAGTTGCGCCAGCGCGTCTTCGTTTTGAGAAAGGCCCACCAGTTGCGGACGCAGCTTGCCATTGCGATACAACGTCACCGCGGTGCCCGCCATCGTTCCGGCTATCACACCGATGCGCGCATCGCCCGGATTGGCCAGTGTGGCGGCCTCGCGCGCCGCATCGCGGACTACCAACCCCAGCGCGATGACGTGGTAGGCGGGACTCGGCACCAGTGTTCCCAGAGGCACCCAGGGACGTTGGGGCCGGCGCTTGGCGCCGGGGTAGTCGGGCACGCGCGCCGTCGCGCGTGATGGTGGGCCCAGATCGCTGGCCACCAATGGAAAACCGCTCGCGATCTCGCACACGCCGGATGACAACAGGGCGTTCACCTCGTCGGTCA
>JANNGR010000141.1:0-5008 GCA_031403955.1 Betaproteobacteria bacterium | reverse complement strand
CGTGAGGGTGTGGGCGAAGCGTTGACAGGGGTACGTGCGGGCCGGGTATTGAGCCGCGTAATGCATGCCCCGTGGCGAAAGCTGCGGGTTGTCCGGGGTGCTGAGGCTGTGGAGATAAGCCGAAAGCCACACCGTGGGCGTTGCTTAGGCGAGACGCTCATGGACCCCGCGCGGTCACAGACCCCGTGCAGGCACGGAAACACTTTGCTCGGGAACCGGGAGGTCCCGCGTCCTTCTGCACCACACTGGGAAGTGCTGGGTGCAGAGCGCATCGTGAAGCCCAAGGGCGTACGACGATGAGCCACAGGCGCGGGAAGTCGGATCGCGGCGTAGTACCAAAGAAGCTGCCGAACAAGGCCGTGGGTGAAACCCCTGCGGCGGCGGAGGTGGTGGAGGGAAGGCTGCGAGCCAAGGGAAATGCTGTTGAGGCGCGCATGTCCCGCAGATCGATGCGGGTGTATGACATGGGAAGTGCGCTCGATGGCATACGACAGACGGCAAGAGGCCGTCGTGGTGCAAAGTTCACCGGACTGCTGCATCACATCTACGCGGTTGAACGCCTTGAGGCGGCCTACCTCGCGCTCAGGCGCGACGCGGCCCCCGGGGTGGACGGCCAGACCTGGGAGTCGTACGGGCAAGACCTGCAGGGCAACCTGCTGGAGTTGTCCGACCGGCTGGCCCGAGGGGGGTACCGCCCCCAACCTGTGAAGAGGGTGTACATCGACAAGGCAGACGGGAGCAAGCGCCCCCTGGGCGTGCCTGCGCTGGAGGACAAGCTTGTCCAGCGCGCCACGGTCGAGGTACTCAACGCCATCTACGAGCAGGATTTCCTCGGGTTCAGCTATGGCTTCAGACCCGGCAAAAGCGCGCACAACACGCTCGATGCCGTCAGCGTAGGGGTGAGCAGGAAGAAGGTGAGCCGGCAACGTGCTCACCATGCTGCTGGCCGGTCAGGACACCACCGCCAACACGCTGGCCTGGTGCATCTGGCTGCTGCACGAGCACCCGCGCGCCCTGGCGCGTGCCACGGCCGAGGCGCATGCGGCGGTGGCCGATGGCGCGGCTGCGACGCTGGAGCAACTGTCCCGGCTGGACTACATCGAAGCCTGCATGCACGAGACCATGCGCCTAAAGCCAGTGGCACCACAATTGCCGCTGCAGGCAGTCACGGACACGGCGGTGGGCGATGTGGCCGTGCCCGCCGGCAGCGTGGTCATCTCCTTGCTGCGCCACGACAGCGTCGACGACGCCTTTGTGCCCGAAGGCCAGGCCTTCAAGCCCGAACGCTGGCTGGGCGAGGATGGGCTGTCGGGGGCGTCCGCCAAGCGCATCTCGATGCCCTTTGGCGCCGGCCCGCGCATGTGCCCGGGCCGCTACCTGGCGCTGCAGGAAATGAAGATGGTGCTGCTGACCTTGTTGACGCACTTCGACATCGATTTCGTCGGCACGGCGGATGGCAGCCAGCCAGCCGAGCGGCTGATGTTCGCGATGGCGCCGGTGGGCCTGCAAATGCGGCTCAAGTTGCGGGCCGCGGGCAGCGGCGGCTAAACCGGCTGCATGCCGCCGCATGCCGACCCCGCAATATCTCGGGCGTTGTCCTTCACGTGGGAAGCGTGGCTGAAGAGAGTGAAGTCGCCCGGGGCAAGCCAAACGATGTCATTGGGCAACCCGATTCCCGACACTGGGCAGTACCCGGTTTCGCTGCATGGGCGACGCTCAATGGGCCGAAAGCGGTGTGCCGGGCTTCGATGCCGACATCTGATCAATAAAGGGGACATTTCAACTTTGGTTTCAACTTTGGGTTGACACGCCGAACCAGTATCGGACACCTGGCGAGGTCGACCGCGTCGATGGAGCTATCGAATTTCATGCTCCAGGTGCGGGAGGCCGATGGCTCGTTCCGGAAGGCGGTCAACGGCTGGGCGGGGCATACCCGAAGACCCTGAGTGGGCAACGACCTTCCAGCCGCGCCTGGCGATTGTCAATTTCATTTGACCGCATCCTTTTGCAAAGCTGGTTCGTCTTAGCTGCAGCGCTGGCGTGCAGACCCGCATCGGCTCAGTGTGGCGATGCAGGCCTGCTGGCGCAAGAATCCAGGACGGTGCAGGGTGGGCCGGTCAAATGGCGGCCCGAACAGGGCCCGGTTCAAGCAGAGGAATTGATCATCAAACACATGGTGAGTAATAAACTCAAAGCCGACCGAGTGGCCGAGAACGAACGTTACGTTAAGGACGTCAAGGCGGTGTTCGAGGCCCTGGAGCAAGCTCGTCCCCCTGGGATAAGTTATGCCACTTTCCGGCAGGCCGACGGCGTGAGTTGCATCCACATCATGTCACACGAGGAAGCAGACGGCAGCAACGCCCTGACCGCCCTGACTGCGTTCAAGGCC
Source organism: Betaproteobacteria bacterium (assembly GCA_031403955.1). Classification (GTDB taxonomy): domain Bacteria; phylum Pseudomonadota; class Gammaproteobacteria; order Burkholderiales; family Burkholderiaceae_C; genus CAISIP01. Next base: position 2,619 of record JANNGR010000141.1, on the reverse strand, counting down.
TTTGCCGCAGGGGTCAAGGAGCGTTGCGAGACGCCGCCGGTGCGGGTGGAACTGACGCAGATTGGATCCTATGGCTTCTTCGGCAAGTGACACATGCGACCCGGACAGTTCGTCGCCCGACGACATCATCGGCGTGCTGGAACAGGGCCGCCGGCAATTCCTGTCACTGGTCGCGCATGTGAGACCCGAACTGCATCGTTATTGCACCCGTATGACCGGTTCAGCGACCGACGGCGAAGACGTGGTTCAGGAAGCGCTCGCGCGCGCCTACTACGAGTTGTCCCAGTTGAAGGCTTTGCCACCCCTGCGCCCCTGGCTTTTTCGCATCGCACACAACCGGGCGATCGACCATTGGCGACATGAAATGGTTCGCATGAGCGAGCCGCTCGATGCGGCCAATGACATCGCCGCGGCGGCAGCGCAGGAGCCTGACGCCGTGTTGGCTCGAACCCAGGCAGTGCGTGCCGCGATTTCGTGTTTTCTGGAACTGGCTCCGGCCCAGCGCGGTTGCGTGATCCTAAAAGATGTGTTGGAGCATTCGATCGACGAGATCGCGATTGAGCTCAACCTGAGCGTCCCGGCGGTCAAGGCCGCTTTGCACCGGGGGCGCGTCGCCCTGCAGCGACTTATCGACGCACCTGCACCTTCACCACCGGCGCGCAAGGCCTCATCGGAACTGAAGCGTTATGCGAACCTTTTCAACGCCCATGACTGGGATGGCGTGCGCTCCATGCTTGCGGACGATGTCAAACTCGACCTGGTTTCCCAACGCAAGGCAGCCGGGCGACGCGAGGTGGGAGTCTATTTCGCCAATTACGAACGCGCCAGCGACTGGTACCTGAGACCGGCTTGGTTCGACGGTCGCGAAGTGCTGGCCGTATTGCCCGATTCGGATGCCGCCTTGCCGCGCTACTTCATGGAACTGGGCTGGCTGGATGGCAGAATAATCGCGATTCGCGACTTTCGTTATGTACCCTACATCGGCCAGGACGGCGTGTTTGAGTTCACCGGATCGCGTACGCACTGACTCGACGACGCAACGGAGTGGGCCATGAAAACCGAACTTCACTATCTCTTGCTGACGGCCGTCCTAACCGGGCTGCTCTGGATTCCGGTTGTGATCGGCTACGTATCCTCGCGTGGGCCGCTGACGCCGGCGGCCTACAAGGTCGCGCCGACGACATCGCTGCCCGACTGGGTTAACCGCGCCAACCGGGCACACCTGAACGCTGTCGAGAATTTCGCGCCCTTCGCGGCGGTGGTACTGATCGCGCACGCCGCGCAGGTGTCGAGCCCGCTAACGGCAACTTGCGCTGCGATCTACTTTTATGCGCGCCTGGCCCATTGCGTGATCCACATCAGTGGAGTCGGCCTTTTCATGGCGCGAACCGTGGCCTTCACCGTGGCCTGGCTTGCGTTTATCACATTCGCCATAGTGGTGCTGGTACGCGTGATATGAGCAATTACCCAGCGACTAAGTCAAACAAGGGACGACCATGATCATGTTGAACCGCGGCAAGGACAACCCCTGGTGTCTCAAGACGCCACCGGGAACGTCGGAGTACACCATGCACGTCGAGGAAATCAAAGGGCTCAAGGTGCTGGTATGCACCGTGGGCAAGACCGTTCTCCATTACGACACCCGCTGCATAGCGGATCTGCATGCGATGCTCAAGGTTACGGGCGAGTGGACTGAATTGGGCGGCGCCGACGAACAGAAGCCGGCCAGGGATGGCACCGTAGAGGCGTGGGGTAGGTCAGCGGGCAACCCGGTCGGCGGTTGGTATGGGCTGAAGAAGGGCTTGCGCGGGCGCTTTGGGGTCTATCTGCCACCGCTTATGGAAGAGCTTGGTTTGTGCGAGCTCGAGCACAATCCGAAGAGCAATCGAATGCGCGCGAAGTAGACCTGCGCGGTCATCCAGCCTACTTGAATGTCTTGGAGCGATCGTCACAACAATCAGCCAGCGATCGCGTGCGTTTCTGAGGGCATCTGGGCGACACCAAAGGAATTGCCAAGTCGACGGGTTGAAACAGCCAGATGGGCCGGTACTTAAATTTTCAGTAGGTCCCCATGCGCAGAACCGTTTGGTGTCTCATCCCGACGACACCGATTCGAATAGTCGCGAACCGTGACTGCTGATCGCGTTTGAGCAGGTTCTTGACCGCGTTCTTGGCGGAGTCAAGTGTCAAGTCCGCATCACCGGCTACCTGCTTGCCGGTCTGAAAGGACAGCGACTTCTTGGATTTGAGTGTTCCATCGGGCGTCTTGACAAAAGGAAAAGGGCGGTAATTGCGGCATGTCCAAAGGATCGCGTCCATGAGGTCAAGCAACCTCTGTTCGCCAATGTCTGAGGTTTCCAACTGGCAGGAGAGAACTACGCGCGTACAGTGATGGCGGCAGAGGAGGGCAAGAGGCATCTGCTGGTGGACGGCCGTGGCGTCCCCTTGTCGTTCATTGTGACCGGAGCCAATGAAGCATGAGTTGGTGTAGCCAGACACTGTTGTGGACCAGGAGATACAGTTTCTTGTAGCGAATCTGGTCGGGCCAGGTATTCGACGCGATGGGCTCCCCGACGATGGAGACCCAATCCCGACGCAAGCGGCTTTCGAGCAACTTGG
>JANNGR010000140.1:0-17907 GCA_031403955.1 Betaproteobacteria bacterium | reverse complement strand
TGAAAAATATCAGGCCGCCAAGCGTATCTCGATGCGCGCCTTGGTCTCCTGCAATTCTTTCGGCAGGTGGTAGGCGAGCTGCTGAAACAGGTCCGCGTGTAGTTTCAGTTCCGCCTGCCACGCGGCCTTGTCGATGCTGGTAACGGTGTTGAATTGCTCGGAGGTGAAATTCAGGCCGGCCCAATTGAGTTCGTCATATGCCGGTCCAATGCCAAACACATGCTCACGGCCTTTGGCATTGCCCTCGATGCGGTCGATCATCCACTTCAGCACGCGCATGTTCTCGCCGTAACCAGGCCATACAAACTTGCCGTCGGGCCCCTTGCGGAACCAGTTGGTGGTGTAAATTTTGGGCAAGCGCGCACCTGCTGCAGCCAGCTTCTCGCCCATGGCCAGCCAATGCTGAAAATAATCGCTCATGTTGTAACCCATGAACGGCAACATCGCGAACGGGTCGCGCCGTACCACGCCTTGCTGGCCGGCGGCGGCGGCAGTGGTCTCCGAACCCATGGTCGCGGCCATGTAAACCCCTTCGACCCAGTTGCGCGCCTCGGTAATCAGCGGCACGGTGGTTGAGCGCCGGCCACCAAAAATGAAAGCGTCGATCGGCACGCCCGCCGGATCGTCCCAGGCGCTGTCGAGCGCGGGATTGTTAATGGCGGCCACGGTAAAACGCGCGTTGGGATGTGCCGCCGTGCGTGCTTTGCCATCCACACCGGTCCGGGCGGCGATGTCGGGCGTCCAGTCCAAACCCTGCCAATCGATCAGGTGGGCCGGCATGGAATTGGTGTCTTTTTCCAGGCCCTCCCACCACACGTCGCCATCGTCGGTCAGCGCCACGTTGGTGAAGATCACATCGTGGTCCAGGCTGGCCATGCAGTTCGGGTTGGTGGCCAAGTTGGTGCCGGGCGCGACTCCAAAATAACCTGCCTCGGGGTTGATCGCATACAGCCGTCCATCGGCATCGGGCTTGATCCAGGCGATGTCGTCTCCAATGGTGGTGACTTTCCAGCCCTCAAAACCGGCCGGCGGCACCAGCATCGAGAAGTTGGTCTTGCCGCAGGCGCTGGGAAAGGCTGCCGCAACATGGTATTTCTTGCCCTGCGGGTTGCGCACGCCGAGGATCAGCATGTGTTCAGCCAGCCAGCCGGGGTCGCCAGTTGCGCCCTGCGCCGCCGAGTGGCCCATATTGGACGCAATACGCAGCGCAAAACACTTCTTGCCCAGCAGCGCGTTGCCACCGTAGCCCGAGCCATAAGACCAGATTTCGCGCGTTTCGGGGTAATGCACTATGTATTTGGTCTTGTTGCAAGGCCATTTGACGTCGGCCTGGCCCGGCAACAGCGGCGCGCCAACGGTGTGCACGCAAGGAACAAAAACTCCGTCATCGCCCAGTACGTCGTAGACCGCCTTGCCCATGCGCGTCATGATCTTCATATTGACCGCAACATACGCACTGTCGGACAACTCGACGCCGATATGCGAAATGTGGGAGCCCAGCGGCCCCATCGAAAACGGCACCACATACATCGTGCGCCCGCGCATGCAGCCGTCGAACAAGGCGTGCGTGCCATCCGGGCGGCCATGCTGAAGAATGTCACGCATCTCGGCCGGCGCCATCCAGTTGTTGGTGGGACCGGCGTTTTCTTTTTTTTCGCAGCAGATGTAGGTTCGGTCCTCGACCCGCGCCACGTCGCTCGGGTCGGAGCAAGCCAGAAACGAGTTGGGGCGCTTGGCTGGATTGAGCTTGCGAAACGTACCGGCATTCACCAGTTGTTGGCACAGGCGCTGGTACTCTTGCTCGGAGCCGTCGCACCAGTGGATATGCTCGGGTTTGGTCAGGGCAGCCATTTCCGCAATCCAGGTCAGCAAGGCCGGATTCTTGACGTAACCCGGCGGATTGATCGGGATGTGCAGTTCTGCAGTTGAGACCATGGGGAAGCTCCAGGAACAAAAAGTCGACTTTTCAAAGGAAACGAATGCGTGAACCAACCCGCACCGGGCATTCACTTTGAGAAATTGGCTCGGCCCTGAAAGTTTGGACGAATGGTGTATCGTTTTGCCGACAGCGGGCCAGTCGCCCTTGGTGACAATTTTATGAACAGGACTGGTAGTTACCATTCGGTTACGGCCAAAAGATATGCGGAACCTGCATGACATTATGCGTGGCTTGATTTCGGCCCAGGAGCGCAATTGATCCACCGGCGGACCCTGCTGCGACATAGCGCTGCCCTTTGCTGCCCCAGTCTTGTTGGCCTGAGTCAGGCCAGACCCACACCTGCGATCCGGGTTGCGGCAGCCAGTGACCTTAAGTTCGCGCTGGACCACATCGCCGGTCAGTTTGAGAAAGAGACCGGGCAGGCGGTCGCGCTCAGTTTTGGTTCATCGGGCAACTTTGCGCAACAAATCGCCCACGGCCTGCCAGTCGAGCTGTTCATGTCGGCCGACGAGGCGTATGTGTTTCGTCTCGCCAACGCCGGTCTGACCCGCTTGCTTGGCCAATTGACGGGTACGCCAAATCCGTCCCACGACCAGGGCACCCGATACGCGACCGGGCGCATTGCGCTGCTCTTGAGCAAGTCATCCGCCATCACACTGGATGCCGATCTCGATGGTCTGAAGGCTGGCTGGTCGCAGGTGACGAAGTTTGCCCTCGCCAACCCGGAACATGCGCCTTATGGACGAGCCGGGCAACAGGCGCTGGTCAAACTCGGCCTGTGGGACATGGTCAGAACCAAGTTGGTTCTGGGCGAAAACATAGCGCAGGCGACACAGTTCGTCACCAGCGGCGCGGCCCAAGCGGGAATCACGGCGCTGTCGCTGGCAGTCGCGCCCGAGGTTGCCGCGCAAAGCAAACACCTGCCGCTGCCGGTGAGTTTGCATGCTCCGTTGCACCAACGGATGGTGCTGCTCAAGTCGGCTGGCGCCGCTGCCGTGTCGTTCTACGACTATTTGCAAACACCTGGCGCACACGCCGTATTGGCGCGGTACGGGTTTCTAAACCATTGAGCTACCGCGGCAAAAGCCGCCAGTTACCTGCCTCCCACATAATCAAAGCCCATGGATTGGCAAGCCGCCCGAGTCTCCCTGCTGCTCGCGCTGTCGACGGCAATCGTGTTGCTGCCAATTGGCGTGGCACTTGCGCGTTGGCTGGCGCATACGCGCTGGCGCGCGAAACCGGCGCTCGAAGCGCTGCTGATGTTGCCGTTGTTGTTGCCCCCGACCGTAATTGGCTTTTACCTGCTGGTATTGCTGGGCAAGGGTTCAGCCACCGGTGACTGGCTCTCGCGCCACCTGCAACTGCAACTGGTTTTCAGTTTCGAAGGCTTGTTGTTGGCCAGCGTGCTGGTCAACCTGCCATTCATGGTGCAGCCACTGCAGCGCAGCTTTGCCGCAATTCCCGACCAGCTGCGTGAAGCCGCATGGGTCTCGGGACTGAGCGGCTGGCAGACTTTTCGCAAGATCGAGTTGCCGCTGGCGTGGCCCGGACTGTTGGCCGGTGTGGCGCTGACGGGCGCGCACACCCTGGGCGAATTCGGCGTGGTGTTGATGGTGGGCGGCAGCATAAGCGGCGAAACCAAGACACTTTCGATCGCCATCTACGACCGGGTACAGGCGTTCGACCTGGCCGGTGCCCATGTGATGGCCTTGTCATTGGTGATTTTTTCACTGCTGGCACTCACTCTGGTATTTGTCAGTGAGCGCCTGCACCCAGGAACAGCGCCAAGACATGGACCTTGACCTCGTGCTTCCGGTCAACACTGGCTAATCCAATGGCGCAGCTACAGGTGCAACTGCGAAACGCCCGGCCGCCGCGCCTGGCAGCAGAATTTGGTTGTGCCGCGGGCGAGTTGATCGCACTTGTCGGCCCCTCGGGCAGTGGCAAGACATCCCTGTTGCGCGCGGTTGCCGGGCTGCTGCCAGGCAACACGCTGCAAGGGTCGATACACATGGGTGACCTGGCGTGGTTTGACAGCCGTCGCCGGGTCAATCTGACGCCACAACGACGCGCCGTGGGGCTGGTGTTTCAGAACTACGCCTTGTTCCCGCATTTGAGCGCAATCGACAACACCACCATTGGGGCCGGGTCGACCAGCGCCAGCTCCCAAACCGCGGCGCAGGCGCGCCAACTGCTCGATCGCCTGGGCCTTGGCGCACTGGTCCAGCGCCGTCCGGCCCAACTCTCGGGCGGACAGCAGCAACGCGTGGCGCTGGCTCGCGCGCTGATGCGGGTGGCGCCAAACCGGTCTCGCGCTGGGTCTGGCAACAACGGCGTACTGCTGCTCGACGAGCCGTTTTCGGCCGTTGACGCGCCCTCGCGCCAGTCACTGTACCGCGAGTTGGCGGCGCTTCGGCAAGAGCTTTCGACACCGATCGTGCTGGTCACCCATGACCTGGCCGAAGCACGCAAACTGGCCGACCGGGTGGTGATTCTGGACCAGGGGGAAACGCTACAAAGCGGCACGCCGCAACAGGTGTTCAGCAGCCCGCGCAATGCACGGGTGGCCGAGTTGGTCGGAATCCAGAACCACCTGCACGGCCGTTTCCACCGCCAATCTCCCGGCTGGGGTCGGCTGGATTGGTTTGATGCGCCCGGCGGCGGCTGCGTTAGCCTGCAGGTAATCGACAAGAACCGGCTGGCCGACGGCGTAGCCGTTACCTGGGTGCTGGCAGGGGAATCGGTGGACGTGGAGCCGGCGGATTCGTCACCGGTCAACCCGGCTGGGCCACACAATAACGTGCCGTGCACATTGACCGAAGTATTGGCTCTGGGCGAGACCAGCCTGTGTACGCTGGTGCCACGGCAGTTACCAAATCAGCGCTTGACGCTCAACTTGTCGACTGCCTTATTGCGCCGCATGGGGGCGCAAACCGGTTCGAGTCTGGTGGTGTGGATACCGGCGCTCGGGATCCATATCATGCCGGTGCGCCAGCAAGACGCTGGCTAATCGGCAGCCTGGCGATCAGGCCATGAAAACCGCGATAAAAGCCAGCAGGAAGATTAGCACGCCACCTGCCACTGGCAGCACCAAAGGCATGAGCGGCACAATCTTTTCGACCGAGTCAATGGGCGCGGCATCTTGGTGGGTGGGGGGCGCTGTCATGGTTTTCCTTCAATTTTTGACTCAGATGGACTGACCGCATTTTAGCCGCATCGACCCGGTCGGAACCACCCTTGGGCCGCGTTATCGGTACAACGGCAAAGCCGCGATGCGCCTTTCAATCTCGGCGATCATCTTCTGGTACGCTGGTTGGCCGGTGCCGCCGTAACGGCGTGTGAACTCCGCCTGCGTCAGGGCTTCGGGCAAGTCCTTGATCGCCGGCAACAGGTCTGGCTCGCGCAATCCACGGGCCATCGCCCGGCGCAGCTTGTCGGCGCCGGCAGCACTGCCGGCGGCGACCACTCCAAATCGCGTGCCGGCGCGGTCCGCCGCGATGTCATTGAACGAAAAACCGCTACCCGCGCGCGCGTCGTCCAATTCCTTGTACAGGCCAACCGCGTCGGACAACGGACTGCCCGCCGTCGCGGCGAGTGCCGCGGAAATCATGAAATGGCGCGGAGAATCCGTGCGCCCGGCCAGCGTGACGACGCGCTGTTTTGGCTGAGGCCAATCACGCGCCTGTGGTGCCAGCGCGACCAGCCCTTTGCCGTTGACGTAAAAGGCCAGCACGATCAACACGGCACGGTTTTCCGCGGTTGCGCTCGCGCTTGCCGCGCGCTGCGCAGCAAATTGCAGCATCGGCACCAACAATTGGTCCAGCGACACCGGCGGGGCGCTGCCAGCGCCGGCTGTCAATTCCACCAACCGGGCCTGGTAGGCCTGCCAGCGTGCCTGTTCCTCGGCGCCCACCAGCGCCGACTTGAGTTCGCCCGCGGCGGCGTCGCTCCACTCAAAAACCACCTGGAGCATGCCATCACGGGCACGCACCTGTTTGACCAGGTCAGCCGAGGCCGAATAATCTGCGCCGGATTGCAAATGCGCGATGCCCAGGCGCACCAGCCAGTTGCCAAGGAACGCCGGTACCGGCACCCGCCCGATGTGCAATTTCTCCAAGTGCGCGGAAGAACCGGTTTCGCGCAACACCGCATCCAGGTTGACATAACGCCCGAGCGGGTTGGTTGGCAACTCGAACGAGGCGCGCACGGTAGCGGCGCCGTCCTGCAGGCTTACGTCGGCCGAGCCGCGCGCGCGTATTGACTGGCCAGGTAATTGGCTGCCAGATCCAGGTCTTGCTCAGAGATCGTGATGGTGCGCAGCACACCAGGGCGCATGTTGCGCGGGTCGTTACGCTCCAGCAGCCGCTTGGCGCGTTCGATATGTGCCGGCGTGAGCACTGCCGCACGGGCCACCAGCGGCGTGTCCTGCAGCGCCAGGAAAACCAGCGCGCCTAGCACCAGCATCAAGCCAAGCAGCAGCAGCATGAACAGACGGACCAGCCAGCGCATGATCAGTGATTCAGTTGCGCCAGCGCCATTCCGGTCCTGCCCGGATTACAACCAGGCGTATGTGGTGCTGGCGCGACACACGCTCTTGCCATCGACGGCGCCGCGGATGTCGATCTCACCAAACGCCAGCAACTTGCCGGAGCGGATGACACGCGCCTCTATCAGTCCGTCCTGGGCCGACAAGGGCCTCAGGAAACTGGTATTCATCTGCACTGTGGTGCAAGGCCTGAAAGCGCCCTGATGGTTGATCAGCGCCAGCACCATGCAGGTATCCGCGGCTGCCATCATGGCCTGACCGCAAAACATGCCGCCGACACGGACCAGTTGCGCCTGCTGCGGCAAACATACCGTCACCCCATCAGCGTCGTGGGACAGCACCTGCAGTTCCAGCGCCTGCACCCAGGGTGCGAAATACTCGGCCAGCGCGGATTGCAGGGATTGTGGGTCCATGTCAGTGAGCTTAGCCGATAGATGCACATTTTTGCCACAAGGTCTTCCATCCGGACATAGTCTGCGTTATGGTGGAACCCGGTGTTGGAGGCGTTTGATGGTCAAGCGTATGGTTAGCGAACTTTCTAGCGGACTGGTGCTCGTGTCACCGGAGCTGCGGCAAGCCCCAGTGCTGGATTTGATGTGCTCGCATTTCGTGCTGACGCTGGCGGCACGGCGCGGGTCGAATTTCAACGTGCGTCGTGACCTAAACAGTGTGGTCACGCTCACCGGGCGCCATCTGGTGTGGCCCGCGCCGGTGTTGTCAAGGGTGCGTGAATTCCTTGGCCGTCGCTGCACCACCAATGAATACTGGCGCGGCCATGAATCGCTGGGGGATGCCGAGTTTCTGGCCCGTTACGGTGTCTGGCGCGGCCCGTACGAAGAAGGCACTCTTTTCTTCTACCTCGACGAATACGCCAAGGACCAGCCCAAGGATCTGATCTCGCTGCTGACCGTGACCGGCGACTGGCTCACCCATGCGCTGAAGAAACAGTCCACCCTGGTCGAGAAAAACATCGACGCGCTGGCCGGTCTGTTGCAGCTCAACAAGGCCGAGCGCGCCCTGCTGCTGTACGGCACGCTGGCGCGCTACCAACGTGACCTGCGCAGCATACTGGTCGAGTTCAAGGTCAACAACGCGCCGGAGGCCTACGCCGCCATTGCCGAGCTGGCGGGCGTCAACGCCAGCGACGTGGGCGAGGCGCTGCGCGCCGGCTCGCGGCTGGAGCGCATCGGGCTGGTCGAGAACCTGATCTCCGAACACAACATCACCGACCTGGCCGACCTGATGAAGGTGAGCGAGAAGCTGCCACCGGTATTGATGCGCGAATACCGTGACCAGGCCGAACTGATGGCGGTGTTCACGCGCCCGTCGACCAAGAGCGCGCTTTCCCTTGCCGACTTTTCTTTTGTGCAGGACGAAACCGAGGTGTTGTGCGCGCTGCTCGGCCATGCCGTGGCGCGCAAGGAGGCCGGCGTCAACATCCTGTTGTATGGCCCACCTGGCACTGGCAAGACCGAACTGGCCAAAGTGGTCGCCCAGGCCGCCGGCCTGGAGCTGTTTGAGGTGGAATACGCCGACCGCGACGGCAACTCCTTGAGCGGCAGGGACCGCTACCGCTCACTGCAAATCGCGCAGGTGTTCCTGAAAGGCAGCGCGCAGTCGGCGTTATTGTTTGACGAAGTCGAAGACGTTTTTCCACCCATCTCAAGCGAAGCCGCCCAATTGCTCGCGCGTGCCGACCAGGTGGCGGCACCGGCCAACGGCAGCGTCAGCGGCAAGGCCTGGGTGAATCAGATTCTGGAGTCAAACGCCGTGCCCACGATATGGGTCACCAACCGCATCGAGCAGATCGACCCGGCTTTCCGGCGCCGTTTTGCCTACCACCTGGAACTAAAGTCGCCGCCGCCCGGCGCGCGCGCCGGATTGGTACGCAAGACGCTCGAAGGCGTGGTCGTGTCGGATGCCTTTGTCGAGCGGCTCACCACCCGCAAGGGGCTGACCCCGGCGCAAATTCGCACCGCGGTGCGTTTTGCCGGGTTGGTCGGCGCGCGGCCTACCCCACACACCAGCGCCAATCCGGAACACGCGGCCGAAAAGCTGATCGAGCGCCAACTGCGCAACGCCGACCTGGCGTTGGGAAATTCCACCGGCGCCGATGGCACGCGGCGCATGGTGACACATTACGACCTGTCCATGCTCAACGTCGAAAGCCGTTTCGAGATTCCACGCATCGTGCAGGCAGTACGCGCGCGCGGACACGGCAGCTTGTGTTTCTACGGTGCCCCGGGCACCGGCAAGACGGCCCTGGGCGAACATATTGCGCAGACGCTCGAAAAACCGCTGATGGTCAAACAGGCGAGCGACCTGATGAGCAAATACGTGGGGGAAACCGAGCAGCAAATGGCCGCCATGTTCCGCGAAGCCGAGGCTGAAAAAGCGGTGCTGCTGCTGGACGAGGCCGACAGCTTTCTGCAGGACCGCCGCGGCGCCCAACGCACCTATGAAGTGACCGAGGTAAACGAAATGCTGCAAGGCATGGAACGTTTCAACGGCATCTTCATTTGCACCACCAATTTGCTGGATCGTCTTGATCAGGCGGCTCTACGCCGCTTCACTTTCAAGATCAAATTCAAACCGCTGGCGCGCGTGCAGCGCGAAACCATGTTCCAGGTCGAGGCGCTGGCAGGCGACGGCATGCTTTTCACCCCCGAAATCCGCGCGCGCCTGGCATTGCTGGAACACTTGAGCCCGGGCGACTTTGCCGCCGTAAAACGCCAAGCAGTGATTCTGGACGCCGAGCTTGGCGCGCTCGAGTTCCTGGAGCAACTGGAGGCCGAGCACCGGCTCAAGCCGGAGGTGCGGGAGAGCCGCGGAATAGGGTTCTTGCAATAGGCATGAGGCGTCCGCGGGCCTGGCCGCGGAACGCCCATCCAACACCTGAAACGCAAGGCAATGGGCGAACTGCTGCTGTCCAACGAGCCATGGGTCCGGCTCAGCGTATTCCTCGTGCTGTTTGTTGCGATGGTGTTGTGGGAGGTGTTCGCGCCGCGTCGGTCACAGTCGGTGCCGCGGCGCCTGCGATGGCCGGGCAATCTGGGCATCGTGGTGCTGAATTCAGCCTTGCTCCGAGTGCTGTTGCCAGCCGGCGCGGTCGGGTTCGCCAGTTACGCCCAAACCCAGGGCTGGGGGGTGTTGAATGCGCTGCACGTCCCGGCAGCAGTGGCCGTGCCGGTGTCCATCGTGTTGCTCGATCTGGCCATCTACCTGCAGCATGTGGTGTTTCATGCCGTGCCGGCGTTGTGGCGATTGCATCGCATGCACCACGCTGACCTGGAATTCGACGTCACGACCGGATCGCGCTTTCATCCGCTCGAAATCGGGCTGTCGATGGGCATCAAGCTGGCCGTCATCGCGGCGCTCGGGCCACCGGCGCTGGCAGTCCTGCTGTTCGAGGTGTTGCTGAACGCGACTGCCATGTTCAACCACGGCAACGTGCGCATTGCGGCTGGCATTGACCGCGTGATGCGCTGGGTGCTGGTGACGCCGGATATGCACCGCATTCACCACAGCATCGAGCCGCGCGAGACCAACAGCAATTTCGGCTTCAACCTGCCGTGGTGGGATCGGCTGTTTGGCACCTACCGCGCCGACCCAAGCGCCGGCCAGACTGGCATGACGATCGGCCTAGCTGAGTTCCGCACACCGGATGAACTGCGGCTGGGCCAGATGCTGGTGCAGCCATTTCGCGACCCTAGGCGCAACCCGCTCCGATAACCAGGGCGAAGTGTTATCGAATACAAGGTTCAACCGTTGGCCGGGTTGGGTGCCGGTTTTCGCGGACGGCGGCTGCGCGGTGGCGATTTTCGGGGTTCATTGGGCGCCTTTTCTTCTGGCGCTGCCGGCATCGCAGGCGGGGTGCCAATTGGTGTTTCCGGCGCAGCATTGGCGACGAGCGGCAAAACCACTTCCGGTTGCTGCTGCGCCGGTCTGCGGCCGCCACGCGAGCGGCGGCGCGGCTCCTGCCGCTCGCCAGGTTCTTCGGGCGCGGCCGCTGTTTCGCCACTCGCCGTAGCGCCGCCACTGCGATAAACATAGGCGCCCGATTTCTCGTCGCGGCCGAACTCAAGCAGGCCCCTGGCCTGCGCCTCTTCGAGCAAGTTGCCAAAGGCGCGAAATCCGTAATAGGACTCGCTGAAGTCCGGCTTGCGGCGCTTGATGGCTTCCTTCAGCACCGAGGCCCAGATCTTGCCGCTGTCGCCGCGCTCGGACAGCAGCGCATCGAAGGTCTCGACTGCCATCTCAATCGCCTGGCTACGGCGTGTTTCCAACTCATCCTTGCGATGTTTTTCCTCCTCGGGCGAGCGCCGCTGGGCAGGGTGCGTGTCGCGCGTCTCCCGTCTGGCCAGCGCGCGCTGGTTCTCTCGCACCAGATCGTCGTAAAAAATGAACTCGTCGCAATTGGCAACCAGCAGGTCGGAGGTCGATTGCTTGACGCCTACGCCAATCACCTGCTTGGCGTTCTCGCGCAGCTTGGATACGAGTGGCGAAAAGTCCGAGTCGCCGCTGATGATGACAAAGGTATTGACGTGCGCCTTCGTGTAACAAAGGTCGAGCGCGTCGACAACCATGCGAATATCGGCCGAGTTCTTGCCCGACTGGCGCACATGCGGGATTTCGATCAGCTCGAAGTTGGCCTCATGCATGGTGGCCTTGAAACCCTTGTAACGCTCCCAGTCGCAATAGGCCTTCTTGACCACAATGCTGCCCTTGAGCAACAAGCGCTCGAGTATCGGCTTGATGTCGAACTTGTCGTAATTTGCATCGCGCACGCCCAGCGCGACGTTCTCAAAATCGCAAAACAAAGCCATGCTGACGTTATCGACCGATGAAGCCATTAAGTTCTCCAACTATGTAGTTGTACGCGCTGGTCCTTGCCAACAGCGTGTTATTTCTTCCCCAGGCCAAGCTGTTGCGCGCCTTCGGTGTACAGGCGGATCTTGTCCTTCATGAACCCGTCCATCTGGTCCACACCCACGTTGACCAGCTCGAACCCGCTCTTGGCGGCAAGTTCCTTCATCTCCGCATCGTTGTTGAGCATCAACCAAAGGTCTGAAATGCGCTTGCGCACCTCGGGCGGGGTGGTCTTGGGCACGCCAATGCCGCGGTAGGCGCCGTCGACCCAGTCCACGCCGAGCTCACGAAAGGTCGGCACGTCGGGCAACAGCGGATGGCGTTTGTCCATCGCAACCGCCAGCGCGCGCACCTTGCTCTTGTTGTTGATCGCAAAGGCCGTATACGACATCGCACCTTCCACCTGGGCGCCGAGCACGGCAACCGCCATGTCCCCGGTGCCTTTGAACGGCACATAACCGGTCTTGACGCCAAATGCTGCGTTCAGGCGCTCGTGCGCGGCGTGGTTGGCCGAATTCAGACCTGAGCCGCCAATATTGAGTTTGCCGGGATCGGCCTTGGCGGCCTTGATGAAGTCGGCGAAGTTCTTGATCGGGCTTTGATCGGGCACCACCAGGCTGTCGGGCGTGTAATGGAACCAGAACACCGGCGTGATGTCCTGCGTCTTGTACTGCACCTGGCCCTCGATCGGCTGGAACACGATGTGCGGCAGATTCACGCCCACCACGTTCAGGCCGTCGGACGGCAGGTTGTTGATCTGGCTCCACATCAGCGCGCCACCCGCGCCTGCCTTGTACTGGACGATGGTGTCGATAGCCGGGCATTTCTTCTTCAGCACCACCTGCTGGTGCCGGGCCGATATATCCGACTCGCCGCCGGGCGGGAAGGCCTGCCAGTACTGAATGCTCTTTTCAGGGCAGGGCTGGGCCAGCGCCAATGGGGCGAGCATGGCCAGACACAGGGTGGAAAGCAGCTTCTTCATGGTTCATCTCCTGTCGTTGTCAAGGTTGGAGAGCGGATTAACTGCAAGGCGCGCGCAAACGGCGCCGGTGACTTGCGCCGTAGTCGCGCTACCGCCAAGGTCGCGCGTATGCAGCGCCGGATCGGCCGTCACGGCCTCAATTGCAGCCATCAGCCTGGCGGCGGCCTCGGGTTGGCCGACGTGTTCGAGCAGCATCACACACGACCAGAACGTGCCGACCGGGTTGGCCAGCCCCTGGCCCATGATGTCGAAGGCCGAGCCATGGATCGGCTCGAACATCGACGGATAACGCCGCTCGGGATCGATATTGCCGGTGGGCGCGATGCCCAGGCTTCCGGCCAGCGCCGCCGCCAGGTCGCTCAGTATGTCGGCGTGCAGATTGGTGGCTACCAGCGTATCGAGCGTGGCCGGGCGGTTGACCATGCGCGCGGTGCAGGCATCGACCAGCTCCTTGTCCCACCTCACGTCCGCGAATTCGCTTGCAATCTGCACCGCGATCTCGTCCCACATCACCATCGCATGGCGTTGCGCATTGGATTTGGTGACCACCGTCAGCAGCTTGCGCGGGCGCGACTGGGCCAGCCGGAACGCGAACCGCATGATGCGCTCGACGCCGGCCCGCGTCATCACGGAAACTTCGGTGGCGACTTCTATCGGGTGGCCCTGGTGCACCCGGCCGCCGACTCCGGCGTATTCGCCCTCGGAGTTTTCACGCACGATCACCCAGTCCAAGTCCTCGCGTTTGCAGCGCTTCAGTGGCCCATCGATGCCCGGCAAGATGCGTGTGGGACGCAGGTTGGCGTACTGGTCGAAACCCTGGCAGATTTTTAGGCGCAAGCCCCATAACGTGATGTGGTCAGGTATCTGCGGGTCGCCGGCCGATCCGAACAGTATGGCGTCCTTGTCGCGCAACGCGTCCAGCCCGTCGGCGGGCATCATCACGCCATGCTCGCGAAACCAGTCTCCACCCCAGCCATACGACGTGAATGCAAACTTGAAGCGACTCTGGGTTGCCGCCAGCGCCTCCAGCACCGTTTGACCGGCCGGTACGACCTCCTTGCCAATGCCGTCGCCTGGTATGCAGGCGATTGCGTACGTCTTCATGGGTCGGCTTTCAATTCAGTAACTGTGGACGCACTCTAACCCTTGCCGGAGCCGGGCACGGCAGGGTACAGCGCTGCCAGGCGGATGTCGACCGCCGGCAAAGCGCCGCGCGACGTTTGGCTTCAGCGCCGCGACGCCAGATGCTCGCGTACGACAGTGATGTGTTCGCCGACTTTGGACACCGCGTCCATCAACTCAGCCTCGGTGCAGTGCAATTCCCCGCACCAGTACTGCAGTTCGACCCGATCCAGGGTATCGACGCGGCCAGGGTCCAGCGGTTTATAGTGGGTTGGATTTTCGGGCATATTGCCTCCTGTTCGGTTGATGGGCGATGCGAGACCAGTGTTTGCCGATCCTGGGTCTGCGCTCAAGACGCTGTGCAGCAGATGTAGGGGCTGCCCGGCAAACTGTCTGTGCGTTGGCGCACCAAGAAGTGCGCTGCTTTCAGGACTTCGACCACCCACCACGGCAGAGGAAGTTTACGCCCGCGCCATTTAGCCGCCCAACGCGGTGAGCAACTCGGGAATCAGTTTTCAGCCTGCGCGGCCCGAAGGCGCGCAATTCAGCAACCCCACGACTCGTGCCGAACCGGCAACCGATTCAACTCGGCGCGATCGAACTGCCACTTCGGCATGAAACGGTCCATCAAGGCGCTGAAGCGGCCGTTGTGCGTCGGCTCCAGCAGGTGCGCCATCTCGTGCACCACGATGTACTCCAGGCATTCCGGGGGCTTTTTCGCCAACTCGGTGTTGAGGCGGATGCCGCGGGTTGCAGGAGTGCAGCTACCCCACTTGGTTTTCATGCGCTGCACAAAGAAACGCGCCACCTGCACGCCCATCAGCGGCTCCCAATTGGCAATCACGGCTGGCACGGCTTGTTTCAGGGTCGCGCGGTACCAGTCCTCCAGAACGACGCGTAGTTTTGCTTCATCCGCACCGGGGCGGACTTGCAGCAGCATCTTGTTGTGTTTGAGTGTCACGCCCGGCACCACATCCTTCTCGATGATCTGCAGCAGGTAGCGCCGGCCCCATAGGTAATGGCTCTCGCGGTTCAGGTACTCGCGCGGCGCCTCGCGCTCCTGCGCCTGCAGCTTGAGTTGCTGGCTCTTGATCCAGCCCAGCTTGGTGATGGCAAATACACGGATGGTGTCCATGCTCATACATACAACACCAGGTCCGGTCGCCGTTCATACTGGCCCTTGAGCGTCACTTCTTCCGCGATGGCAAAGTCGTTCTGCTCTGGCTGCGTCCAGTTGATCGGGTGCACGGTGTCCGTCACCTTGCCGGCTTCGGTCTTCACCGGCACGCCGTATCGCAACAGGCTGCAGACCTTTTTGTTGTTCTCGTAGAGTTTGCGGTTCGGGTTGCCGGCCTCGGTGCGCAGCTCGTACAGCGCCTTGGCGATCTGCGTTGCGCTGTAGCCGTTTTTGGCGAGGTAGGCGGTGAGCAGCGTTTCTTCGATGTTGCTGTTGCCCGCGCGGTGGGTCCAGTCGCCCAAGTGGCGGTAGCCGAGTTCGTCGCGGAACAGGGGCCAGCACGCGGTCTTGCGTGGCGCGTTCGGGCTGGCCGATGTTATTCATTCGGGCCTTCCAGAATTTGCCAATGGCCGCCCTTGGCAGCGCCTATGCGTTGGATGCGGCCTGAAGCCTTCAGAAGGCTCAGGTTGTATTTCACACCGTCTTCGCTGATGCCGGTCAAATGCGCAGCGATTTCTCTGCGGCTGGCGGATGGATGTGCCTTCAGAAAATCGAGGATTTTCTGGGTAGTTTTCTGGGTAGTGCCCGAAGCGCCCGAAGCCTTTGAGCGCCCTTTCACCCGTGTTTCTACCGGCGTTTCTACCGGCGTCACTACCCTGATCCCCGCACGCTGGTGAAAAACCACCCACAAACCAGTCTGCTCATGGCGCCATTCCGGCGCAGGCACACCCGCCTGCAAACACGCGTTCACGACCCGCTCGATGCCGCGCCCCCACGACTCAATCATGCCGGCGCGGAAAAACGCGTTCGCCACGTCCGGGTTGAAGGGTTGGGATGAATGTTTTTCGGTGAGTTGAGTCACCGTCCAGTCGGGCGGCAACTGCCCGGGGTTCCACATCATGATCTTGTTGTCGTACACGCTGATCTGGATCGGTATGGCGCTGGCATAGTCCTTGTGGCCAATGGCGTTGAGCACCGCCTCGCGCAGCGCCACCTCGGGCACCGGGTAAGTCTCCACGCGCTGCACGCCTTCGTAAGGGAATCAATGGCAACCCCCCGATGGGGCGAAATGGCGATCACGCTGTCCGGGCAAGCCGTATCGAAAGAAGCGAACCCCACGTCCCCATTATTCGCGGCAATGGTGAAAAAGAGTGTGTCACGAGGAAACAGCTTGCTGACACGTAACCCTGCTTCATTCAATGTTTGCGAAAAAGTCGTGATATCGCCGTTCGCGTTCGCAACGTCGCCCGTTTGGATAAACGGAATATCGCCCCCGTAGTATTTCGGATCATTGCGCGGGCGTGCCGAGAATTTGCCACGTTCGAGTGTTGCGATATTTGCAAAAGCGCGGACATCCCAATTCTCCGGGATCACCCCCACCTCCTGGATGCGGTAGTTGAGTTGGGAGAGCGTGCGGGTAAGGTTCCAGTCCAGCGAGAGGCGACGACTTTCGTCTTCCTTGAGGCGCTGGAATTCCTTGATCAGGTAAAGCTTGAACTCGGGGCTGAGCCAGGAGCCGAACTCGAAAGCGATGTCTTTGTGGGCGAAGGTGCCGCCATACCGCCCGGCACGCGCCGTCAGGCCACGCGCATTGGTGAGTCCAACCCATTTCTTCGCCGACAGGAAAAAGCTGTTCCTGCCAGCCTCGTTCCTAATTCCCTCGAATTCGACGGAATTAAAACTCGGGTTGTGAATTTGCTCCCACACGCCGAGGAAGAGAACGGTGTCTTTGTTTTTCAACCACTGTTCGATCAGCGCGCTGCCGCCATCAAAGCGTTTGACCATGTCGGTCAATGAAATAAAGTCTTCTTCGCGCTGCGACAGAACCGTGATGGCCGTGCCTTGGACGCTGATGGTGATTTTTTTGACTTTACTCATGGCTGACACCCCATCTTCGTCAGGTGTTCGTCCACGCAGGTGGCTCTCATTGCTTCTTTCAACAGGCATACGAAAGCACGGTTTCGGGTATATGTTCTCTTTGTCATGGGTAAAAATTCTGACTTTTTACCCATGCTAGGTTTGCAGCGCGTCGACATCCGTGGCCGGGATGCCGCCGCGCAGGTGGTCTTCGATGTCCTGCATACCCTCGGCCTGCTGGCTGTCGATGTAGCGCGGAATGTTCAGATTGAAATCGTTCTTTGTGATTTCTTCCAGGCCGACCATGCGCGAATACTTGGGCACCTCCAGCCGGCGGTTGAACACGTCCACGATGCGGTGGATGTCCATCTCGCGCAGGCGGTTCTTGTTGCCGTCTTTCAGGTAGCCGGCGCTGGCATCGACCATGAAGATGCCCATGCGTACATGGGCGTCGCGTTTGTCGATAACCACGATACAGGCCGGGATGCCGGTACCGTAAAACAAGTTGGCCGGCAGGCCGATGATGCCCAGGATGTACCCCTTGCGCACCAGGTTGCGGCGGATGTCGGCCTCGGCATTGCCGCGGAACAACACGCCGTGCGGCAGAATGCAGGCGCCGCGCCCGGTGCTTTTGAGCGAACTCACGATGTGCAGCAGGTAGGCGTAGTCGCCTTGCTTGGCGGGTGGTGTGCCGAATTGCTGGAAACGCTCGAACGGGTCGTTGGCCACATTGACGCCGGTGGTCCAGCGTTTGTCGCTGAAGGGCGGGTTGGCCACCACAAAGTCAAAGGTCTTGAGTGTGTCGCCGTCCTTGAACTTGGGGTCGGCCAGCGTGTTGCCCTGCACGATCAAGGCGGTGGGGTTGTTGTGCAGGATCATGTTCATACGCGCCAGGCCCGACGTGGCGGTCTTTCTCCTGCCCATACAGCGTGACTTTGGCGCGGGCCGCGTCGCCCACCTTGAGCAGCAGCGAGCCGGAACCGCAGGTGAGGTCGTACACAGTCGTGTTGTTGCTGGTGGCGGCATCCCGGATGCCGACGATCTGCGCGATAACGCGGCTCACCTCGGCGGGCGTATAGAACTGGCCCTTGCTCTTGCCGCTTTCGGTGGCGAAGTGGCGCATCAGGTATTCATACGCATCGCCGAGAATGTCGTCGCCGTCGGCCCGGTTTTTGCTGAAGTCCAGCGCCTTGTTCTCGAAGATGGCAATCAGGTTGGTTAGGCGCTCCACCATCTCGCTGCCACTGCCCAGCTTGCTCGGATCGTTGAAGTCCGGCATGTCCGACAGCTTGTTGGCAGCGGCCAGCGGCGCCACGATTCGCTTGTTGATCTGGTCGCCAATGTCGCTCTTGCCCTTGAGCGCAACCATGTCCGTGAAGCTCGCGCCTTCAGGAATGGCGATCGGCGCATAGGCC
>JANNGR010000139.1:0-3071 GCA_031403955.1 Betaproteobacteria bacterium | reverse complement strand
TCGGGCAAGCGCGAGGCCTGCTTCAATGGATTTTGGCCCATCAACTTTTTCGCCAGCCACCAGGCGCCGGTGCGCGCGCTAAACGGCCTGACCGAGCCGCGTTGCTGCAATTCATGAACCGCGACGTTGCGGGTTTGCGGTTGCCAGTCAAGGCTGATTTCGTCGGTCGGCCTGCCATCACGCCCGACCCCTGTTTCGGCGCCCTCGGGCAGCCCGACGGACAGGCGCAGGATACGGTAGCCGTTGGCAGCGGCCAGGTCACCAAAGAGGATCGGATTGAAGTTGAAGAAACCGTGGTTCATCCAGTTGTGGAACGGCAACACGAACAGCATCACTCCTCCGACTTTCGTCAGTTGGTGCATGTTGCGAAAGACCGCGTACTGGTTGAAGATGTGCTCGCCGGTGCCGTTGTTTGTCACCAGGTCGAAGGTACGATTGAAGCCGTAGCGCTCCCTCAGGTCGGAGTTCAAATCCATCACCAGGCTGCCGTAGAGCGAATTCACGTCGATCGCGTCGTAGGATGCGAACCCGAGCGCCTTGAAGAACGCCGCGGTACACGGCTTCTGCTGTTCCACCGACATCGCGGCCAACTGTTTGATGGACGCAAGGTCATACGGTTTCCCGCTTTTCTCCAGATGGCGCAACACCAGCGGCAGCATCAGGTCTTCCTGCTTGACCAGCGTGCCGCTGATCGTGGGGTCGAAAGTCTGGTTGCCGAGTTCGACCACCGTGGGCGCGTCTGAAAACGAATCGCGCAGCGACACTACGACCTTGATCATTAACGGTGTGAAGGACACTAATCTCTCCTGTCTTGGGTTGGGGCGAGCATCAACTCGTAAACTGCGCGCATTCTCGCACCCGATATGGCGAGCGAGAATTCAGCTTCGGCGCGCTGCCGGTTGACCTGGCCAAAGCGCCGGCGGGACAACGCATCCGCGGCCAGGCGTTGCAACGCATCGGCAAAAGCTTCCGGGTCGTTGGGCGGCACGAGTAATGCCCCAGCGTCGTTGACATAGTCGCGGACGGCGCCGATATCGGTCACCACCACTGGCAGCCCGGTGGCCATCATCTCCAGCAGCCCGTTGTTGGCGGTGCAATCGATTACTGGCATGACTCCGACGTCCGCGCCACGGTAGAGCTCAAGCAATTGCTGATCCGACAGACCTGCGTGGCAGCGGGTATTCGGGTGGCGCGAAAACCGCTCGTATACGCTGGGCGACGGCAGGACCAGCTCGAATTGGATCGGGATGCGGCAGCTGCTCGTGCGTTCGATCAACCCCGACAAGGTATCGAAATCGCGATTGCCGAGGCCGACGAAGATCGCACGCACAACCGGCGGGGCGTCCAGACGCGGGGCAGCCGGAGGTGAAAAGAAATCGGTGTCCACATGGTGGGGGACGACAAAAATGCGATCGGCTGGGAGCAGCCGTTCGAAGTAATCGCGCTGATTGCTGCCAACCACCACCACCCCATCAAGCGCTTTCACGGCCGATGGTGACACGCGCTGCAACAGGCGCGCGGGTTCGAAGTGGAAGGTGGCGAGCATGACGTTGCGGGCGCTGCGCCACAGTGGCGTATAAAAAAAAGTATCTTCCCCGTAGATGAAGTGACACAAGCGGTGTTCGCCGCCCCGCGCCCAGCGCGCGGCACCGAGTTCCGCCGACAGCCCGACCTGGTTGGTCCCCTGGGGACGCATGTTCCACAAGCGCCACGCGAGAGACTTCGGCAGGTGGCCGCCGATCCAGGCCAGTGTCGGACTGCGGGCTTGCTTGAGCCCCATGTGGGGGAACAGGATGTCGTAACCGGAATGTCCGGCGTGGTGGTCGATGCGCCGCGGAACGTAGCGCACCTGTTGCAGCAGGCGGTCTTCGGATGAATTGCCGGCTTGCGTATCTGTCATTGCGCGCAGGCACCCGCCAAGGTCAATTTGCGGGCCCGCACGTCAGACAAACCGGGCCAATCGCCAAGCTACTGGCGTGGTCTCAAGCGACTTGCGCAGCTTGAGGCGGCGGCGTGTCAACGGGGTGGGAGTCCGGGCGCTAACCGCATGCACCGACTTTGAAGAACCAAGGAACAGCACCAGTGTGTTCGCGGCGTAAGTCACGGTGCCTGCCGTCTTGACCTTCGCAGGCGCGATTTCCGCTGCTAGTTCGGATACCTTGACTGACACCGGGTACGGGTGGACGCTCTGGTCAGTCGACTTGCAATACTCCAGATCACGGCCGGTGGATTGGTCCGCCATCTGGCGAATATACGGGTCCGGCATGAGGCTGGAAGTGCTTGCGTTTGAAAGAATATTGAGTTTTTGGTTTGCTGCCATGATCCTGCCTCCATCTTTCATTCTAGCGAGTGATGCACGCAGTCAGGTGCCGCCCTGGCCGTCGCTACGCAGTCCTTCCAGACATGCAGGCGGGGTTTCGCCGGGAAAGTACCGGCCTGGAAGGCCGGCCCTGGCTGTTCGGTCAAAGATGGTGCAGTAACATCGGTGCGCCGATGTTTATCGCGAGCAATTGGCGAGGGATCCCTCGCGGCTTCGACGGATTTTAGGTTTAGGGGCATCGAAATGCACATGACAGCCTTGTCCAACGTGGTATGAGCCTGAACGAAGCGCGTGTTTCCAACGAGGAATGAGCCTGAACGGAGATTTGAAGGTCCAGAGTGAGTGGGTTGATCATCGCAAGGATGGTGATCAACATGGACGAATCGCGGCTAAGCACAATCGCGCAAATCGAGGAATTTCTCGGCGGCAGTATTGATGTCGAGTTTTCTGCGCACAACGGGGATACTGAACGCTACGCGCACATCAGCCGAGTGCTTAAGCGGTTTGACTACCCCCGGCGCAACAAACGCGAGCGCGGCGTACTGCTGGCATACCTGCGCCACACCAGCGGCTACGGGCGCGCCCAGATAACCCGATTGGTGGCGCGCTGGACCCAAAACCGCGTCGCGTCCACGCCCCTTGCCAAACGTTACCGTGCACCCAGCGCACCCTTTGCGCGCACCTACAGCGCTTTGGATGTTGAGCTGCTGGTGGAGATGGACCGCGCCAACGAGGATGTGTGCGGCCCGGC
>JANNGR010000138.1:0-24925 GCA_031403955.1 Betaproteobacteria bacterium | reverse complement strand
TTGAGCCACGCAAAACGCTCCCACTCCCGGCCCTGGACATGGAAATACTCTTCCAGTGCGCCGAGCGATATGGCCGGCGGACCGGAGTTGCCGTTGGGGCGCAACGCCAGGTCGACCCGAAACACAAATCCATGCTCGGTGGTGTCGCCAATCAGGTTGTATATGGCACGCACGGCCTTGGCAAAATACTCCTGATTTGAAATGCGGCCCCGGCCTTCGGCATTTCCACTCGTCTCCCCGTCCTGATCGTAGACATAGATCAGGTCGATGTCGCTCGACACATTAAGCTCCCGGGCGCCCAGCTTGCCCATGCCAATCACCCAAAGCTGAGCCCGCGGCCCGTCGGCGCTCAGCGGCGCACCATGCAACTCGTCAAGCGCGATCTGAACCTGGGTACAGGCCATGTCGAGCGCGAACTCAGCCAGTTCCGTCATGACACCGGTGACCTGGTGCAATGACGCGTTGGCGCCGCAATCCAGCTCCAGCAGACGTTCAAGAACCAATTGCCGCGTAATGCGCAGTGCGTCCGCCAAGGCCAATCCGCTTTGTTGCAGGCCTCGGCACAGGGGTGCAAAAAGCGAGCGGACGGGCAAGCCGGGCGCAAGCAAAGTCAATTGGTCGTGGTAGCGACGGCGCACGCGTTGGCCAAAACGCGGGAACAACACCATCGACCCAAGCGTCTGTGGCTGGCCTGCATCGAGCGTTGGTTCAGCTTGCGTGCCGGGTGTACCGGGAGAACCATTGCGGGTCATAATTCTTGACACAATTTCAAACTCACAATGGACGACCTGACGCCAGCACCTTCGCCGCTACTGAAGATCGCGGCGTTCATTGCACGGTGGTCGCTGGCTTTGTTGTTGTTTGCGTGGCTGCTGTTTGCGTCGGCATGGGGCACCCTGCATTTTGTGATTGTGCCGCGAATCGGCGAGCTTCGCCCACAGCTTGAAACCACGGCATCCCGCATTCTGGGCCTGACGGTTCGCATCGGTGCGATTGCCGCTTATTCCACCGGCACGATCCCGGCCTTTGAGCTGACCAGTGTGAGCCTGTTGGATCGGCAAGGGCGCGAAGCCCTGCGCCTGCCGCGGCTGCTGGTGTCGCTATCGCCGCAATCCTTGCTGAGCCTGAAGTTTGACCAGCTTTACATCGACCGTCCGACCTTGAATGTGCGCCGGGCGGCGGATGGAAAGATTTTTGTCGCGGGCCTGGACTTATCCAGCGGCGGCAATACCGACAGCGCCGTGATGGACCAGCTATTTTCCCAACCCGAGTTTGTCATCCGCCACGGCACCATCGTGTGGACCGACGAATTACGCTCCGTGCCGGCGCTGGCGCTGCGTGATGTTGATCTGGTGTTGCGCAATGGTTCGCGGCGGCATGATCTGCGGCTGGATGCGACTCCGCCGGCGCAATGGGGTGAGCGATTCGAGTTGCTGGCCAGATTCGAACAACCATTCCTGTCCATGAAGAATGGGCGTTGGCAGGAATGGTCCGGCCAGGCGTACAGCTACTTCTCTCGCGTCGATGTATCGCAACTCAAGCGTTACGCTGATCTGGGAGTGGACTTGCATCAGGGCCGAGGTGCGGTGCGCGCCTGGATTGATGTCCGGCGTGGACGGCTTGGAGCGGCAACCGCCGACGTGGCGCTGGCCGATGTGGGAATCCGCCTGGACCCGGCGCTTGCGGTGTTGCAACTTGGGTCGGTGTCGGGTCGCCTGGCCGGAAAATTCACGTCGGGCGCTCTTGAGTTTTCGACCCAGAATCTGGAGTTCGACACCGCCGACGGCTTGCACTGGCCGGGTGGAAACATCCACTTGACGCAGACCGATGGCGACGCGTCGCGCCCGGCCCATGGTGAACTGGTCGCTGACCGTCTCGATCTTGCGGCGTTGACACAAATCGCCAGCCGTTTGCCGCTGGGTAGCCAGGCGCATGCGGCTTTGACTCGTTACGCGCCGAAAGGTCTGGTTGAGCAGCTCAGTGCGAAATGGCAAGGGCCGGTAGATGCCATCAGCAAGTATGAAGTTCGGGGCCGGGCGCGGCAACTGCACATACAGGCGATCCCTGCTGCCATTGACCCCAAACCGGGTGCACCGGTCGCGTTGGGGTCGCCCGGCGTTACCGGTGCGACACTGGATTTCGCGTTCACCGAATCCGCCGGCAAGGCCAGTATGGGTTTGCAAAATGGCAGTCTTGTTTTCCCGGGCGTGTTTGACGATCCGGTGGTGCCGTTCACGCGACTGTCGACCGATGTCGCATGGCAGATTGAGAGCGGCAAGGTTCAGCTGCAAGTATCCAACTTGCGCTTCAGCAATCCGGACGCGGACGGAGAACTGCAGTTCAAATGGCAAACCAGCGACCCCGCCCGATCCAGAGGTGGGGGCCGATTTCCTGGCATTTTGGACCTGCAAGGCAACTTGACGCAGGCCCAAGTGACCCGTGTCCATCGCTACCTGCCGCTGGTGCTGCATCCGGATGCGCGCAACTATGTTCGCGACGCGGTACAGGGCGGCACTGCGAGCGGCGTCCGGTTCAAAGTCAAGGGTGATTTATACGACATGCCGTTCGCCAACCCGAAGCAGGGTGAGTTCCAGGTCAACGCCAACGTCAACAACGCCGTGTTCGCCTACGTGCCTCGCAGTTACCAGGAAGCCGACGTTTTGCCCTGGCCGGTATTGACGCAACTCTCGGGTGAGCTGGTGCTGGACCGCAAGAGTCTGCAGGTCAAGGGTGCCACCGGCAACCTGGCAGGATCTCCCGGCTTACAGATTTCGAAGGCCGAAGGCGCCGTTGCCGACCTGACGCAAAAAGCCACGGTGGTGGTTGGGCTTGAGGCCCGCGGCCCGCTGGCGGAAATGCTAGCGGTAGTCAACAGTTCACCGGTCGGCGAGTTGATAAGCAACGCACTGGCGCATGCTTCCGCCTCCGGCGCTGCCGAGCTGAAGCTGAAAATTGCCTTGCCGCTTGACGGGCTCGACAAGTCCAGCGTGCAAGGCAGTGTGGCGCTGGCCGGCAATGACATCCAGCTATCCGCCGAGACGCCACGTTTTACCCGCGCGCGCGGGGTAATTGGTTTCTCCGAATCCGGTTTCAGTGTTAACGCGGTGCAGGCCAGGATGCTTGGCGGGGATATGCGGCTCGATGGTGGCAGCGTTCCAGTCGCGGCTGCCGGCTCGCCAGCGGCCCGAGGCGCAGCCACCCTGGTGTTGCGCGCGCAAGGTGTGGCCAGCGCCGAAGGCCTGCGGCAGGCGCGCGAGTTGGGATCAGTTGCGCGCTTCGCGCAACACGCCAGCGGCAGCGCCGCCTATACAGCGGCGCTGACGCTCAGAGCCGGCATGCCGGAGATTGTGTTGTCGAGCAATCTAGTCGGCCTGGCGCTGAATCTGCCCGCGCCGTTGAACAAGAGCGCCGAGACGGCGATGCCGCTGCGGCTTGAGTCCGCATTGGTGCGCGAGTCGCTGCTGCCAGTGGCCGGCGGCCGGACCCGGCCGCAGGACCAGTTGGTGGTTGACCTCGGACGTATCGGGTCGCTCAATTTTGTGCGTGACCTGTCGGGCGCCGAGCCACGCGTTCTTCGGGGAGCCATTGCGCTTGGACTGGGCCTTGGAGAGTCCGCTCCCGTGCCGCCAGAAGGGGTGGTCGCCAACATCAACATCGGTAGCGTCGACCTGGATGCATGGGGCGCGGTACTGTCGCAAGCCACCGGAACCAGTTTGACCGGGCTTGACCCAGCGGCCGCGCCAACGTCTGGCGGCACCAATCCGGTTGCCCGCGGCTACCTGCCCAACAGCATTGCCATGCGCGCGCGCGAGCTCACCGCCGGTGGCCGCAAATTGCACAACGTGGTGGTGGGCGGCTCGCGGGAAGGCCAGACCTGGCGCGCCAACCTGGATGCGGATGAACTCAATGGTTATGTCGAATACCGCCAGCCAGCCGGAGCGGGCGCGGGCCGTGTGTTTGCCAGGCTGTCGCGCCTGACGCTGGCGCAGTCATCGACGACCGACGTCGAAACACTTCTGGGCGATCAGCCGGCCAGCATACCGGCGCTGGACATCGTAGTTGATGATCTGGAGTTGCGCGGCAAGAAGTTGGGCCGGGTAGAGATAGAGGCCGTGAACCGCGCCACCACGGCGCGTGACGGCGCCGTGCGGGAGTGGTATCTGAGCAAGTTTGATGTGATCACACCGCAGGCTGTATTACGCGCCACCGGCAACTGGTCAGCGATACCTACACCGGGCGCGAGCGCGCCAGCGGCGGCCGGCCAGCCCGGGCCCAGGCGAACCGTCATGAACTTCCGCCTGGATATCAACAATTCAGGCGACCTGTTGACCCGTTTTGGCATGAAAGACGTGGTCCGGCGCGGCCAGGGAGTCATGGAGGGCCAGATTGCCTGGGCCGGTTCGCCGCTTGCGCTGGACTACCCGTCGCTGGACGGCGCCTTCAGCATCCATGTTGAAAACGGCCAGTTTCTCAAGGCTGATCCAGGCCTGGCCAAGCTGTTGGGCGTATTGAGCCTGCAATCCTTGCCAAGGCGTTTGGTGCTGGATTTTCGGGATGTTTTCACGGAAGGATTCGCGTTTGATTTTTTCCGCGGTGACGTGAAGATTGAGCGCGGTATTGCCAGTTCGAACAACCTGCAAATGAAGGGCGTCAACGCGGCTGTCATGATGGACGGCAAAGCCGATCTGGGGCGGGAAACGCAGGACATCAAGGTGGTTGTGGTGCCCGAGATCAACGCCGGAACGGCATCGCTGATTGCGTCGGCGATCAATCCCGCCATTGGCCTGGGCTCATTTCTGGCGCAAGTGTTTCTGCGCCGTCCATTGATGGAGGCGGCGACGCAGCAGTTCCATGTTGACGGGAGCTGGCTCGATCCAAGGATCAGGCGGGTAGACCGCAGAACGGGAGTCGCCGGCGCGGTTGACAAGGGCACTGACGCAGCCATGGAGAAAAGAGCGGGGGAGGTGCAATGAAAGTCGCAACCATCCAGATGGTGTCTGGCGTGTCGGTGCCGGAAAACCTGAACCGTTCGTTGGAGTTGTTGACCAAGGCCGCCGACGCGGGCGCGGAACTGGCGGTGTTGCCGGAATATTTCTGCCTGTTGGGCCATCGGGATACGGACAAACTTGCGGTTCAGGAACTGCCGGGGGCTGGCCCGATTCAGCAATTCCTGGCCGACGCGGCGCGTTCTCTCGGGCTGTGGATCGTCGGTGGCACACTGCCGATTTCCTGCCCGCCGCAGGTGCCGGGGCCCGACAGCGGCCAGGCCGGCGCGCAGATCGGCGCTGTAGTTGCGCCACAGCAGCGGGTCTTCAACAGCTCGCTCGTTTTTTCTCCGGCTGGCAATTGTGTGCAGCGTTACGACAAGATTCACTGTTTCGTTTTGACAATGGACTTGAGAGGTACGACGAGTCCAGGGTGCTCAATAGGGGACTCGCTCCGGCCACTTTCGAGTTGCCCGCGCGCGACGGGCAGCTCTGGAAGATTGGCCTGAGTGTTTGTTACGACCTGCGTTTTCCCGAAATCTACCGCGGTTATGCCGCTGCGGGGGTCGACCTGTTGTTGGTGCCCAGCGCGTTTACCCACACCACCGGTCAGGCGCATTGGGAAGTCTTGTTGCGCGCCCGTGCGATCGAGAATCTGGCCTATGTGGTGGCGCCAGCTCAGGGAGGCCTGCATGAGAACGGGCGCCGTACCTGGGGGCATTCGATGCAGGTCGATCCATGGGGACAAATCCTCAGTCAGCGCGCGCAAGGCGAAGGCGTTGATGTCGTGGCGCTCGATCTGGCCCGGCTGCACCAGGTACGCTTGCAGCTACCGGCGCTGGAGCACCGTGTGTTGTGAATTGGTGCGCCCCGCCGGTCAGGTCGGCGGCAACTTGTCCGGGTCTTTGCGCTCCTGCGCCAGGGGCAGTTCCCCTTTGGTTCTACCGCAAAACATGGTCCACCAGACGATCAACAACAGCAATACCAGGGCGCCAAGTGCTTCGAGCAAAATCAGACCCATGAATCGACTCCGGTGGTGGATTGCCTGCGGATTGTCCGCTGGTGCGATTGTAGGAATGCTGCCGGGTTGCGCCAGCGCACCACCGGGCAGTCCCGCATCGGTACCAACCGTGGCAACGCCGGCCAAGCCTGTGGACGACGCTGTGCCAGCCATGCCTGCCGATGACGCAGCACCGTTGCCGCCGGCAGTACTGCAGATCAAGAGCCGTTGGGTGCCGGCACGCTGGTCTGAATTGCCCGGCTTTGGCGACGACGCGTTGCACGAGGCCTGGAACGCCTGGATTAAAAGCTGTGAGCGCCCCGGCGCGGTTTTCGCGCCGCTGTGTCCGGACATTCGGTTGCTCAGTCTTGCGTCAGGTGCGCAACAACGTGCCTGGATGGTGCAGCGATTGCAGCCATACCGGGTGGAGACGCTGGTGGCCCTGCGCGAGGGACTTCTGACCGGCTACTTTGAGCCTGTGTTGCAAGCGTCTCGTATCCGGCTGCCCGGTTTCCAGGTGCCGCTGTACCGTCCGCCTGCCAGTCTGGCGACCCGAAAGCCCTGGTTCACGCGGCAGGAGATCGACACGCTGCCCGAGGCCAAGGCGGCGCTGCGTGGCCATGAGATCGCCTGGCTGGCCGACCCGGTGGATGCATTGGTACTGCAAATTCAGGGCTCGGGCCGCTTGCAGATGCTCGAACCGGATGGTGCGCAACGCATGGTGCGGCTCGCCTTCGCCGCCACCAACGACCAGCCCTATGTGAGTGTCGGCCGGTGGTTGCTGGACCGGGGACAGGTTCGCGATGCTTCATGGCCTTCGATCAAGAGCTGGGTGGCGCAAAATCCGCACCGCCTCAACGAGATGTTATGGAGCAATCCGCGCACGGTATTTTTTCGCGAGGAGTCGTTATCCGAGTTTGAGGCCGGATTTGGTCCGCGTGGCGCCCAGGGCGTGCCGCTGACGCCGGGACGCTCGATTGCGGTGGACCGCGAAAGTATTCCGTATGGCACGCCGGTGTGGCTGGTATCCAGCGGGCCAGTGTTGGACTTGCGCCGGCTGGTGCTGGCGCAAGATACCGGCAGCGCCATAACGGGTGCCGTGAGAGCTGACTATTTTGCCGGCTGGGGGCCGGACGCCGGGGAACTGGCCGGACGGCTGAAGCAGCCATTGCAGTTGTGGGTGTTGTGGCCGAAGTGACACGCCGGCCCGGCCATAAACGTATTGCCACGCGCCAAGTGGCGATCAGTTCACCGTCTTGCGCCGCGAGTTTTGCGTTGATCACGCTCCGCCAACGGGGTACCGGCGCGCGGACCAAGGTGACCCAGTGGCAGGGCGCTGTTGGCCTTGACCTCGCCAAGTGAAAAGCATCGGGCCTACACTTTGCGCTGGATTTTGTCCGCGTCTGACCCGAATACGCGCGCCACCCAACCCGCCATCAGGCGCCCAATACCACTGTATGGAGACCCGCTCACCATGAACGCCCCGCTACCCGAACATGTCCGCAAAGCGCTGGAAACCGTCACACTGGACGACAAGTATTCGCTCGACTATGGCCCTGCCTTCATGAGCGGTGTGCAGGCGCTGGTAAAGCTGCCCATGTTGCAGCGGCTGCGCGACTCGCTGGCAGGCAAGAATACGGCCGGATTTGTCAGCGGTTACCGGGGCTCGCCGCTGGGTGGTTATGACCAGGCATTGGTCAAGGCGGCCAAGTACCTGAAGGCGCAAAACATCGTATTCCAGCCCGGTGTCAACGAAGAGTTGGCTGCCACGGCGTTATGGGGTACGCAGCAATTGGGATTCTCTCCCGCCGGCAGCAACAAATTCGATGGTGTGTTTGGCATCTGGTACGGCAAGGGTCCGGGTGTGGACCGCTGTTCGGACGTGTTCAAACATGCCAACATGGCCGGTACGACGCCCTGGGGCGGCGTGATTGCGGTGGCGGGCGACGACCATGTCGCAAAAAGCTCTACCGCCGCGCACCAGAGTGACCACATCTTCAAGGCCTGTGGTTTGCCGGTGTTCTTTCCGGCCGATGTGCAGGAAATTCTGGACCTCGGCATCCATGCGTTCGCGATGAGCCGTTTCTCTGGCGTGTGGGCCGCAATGAAGACGATCCAGGAAATCGTCGAATCCAGCGCCACCGCGATGATTGACCCCGAACGGGTACGGATCAAGATCCCGACCGACTTCCCGATGCCGCCCGGCGGCGTGCATATCCGCTGGCCCGACCATGCGTTGGACCAGGAAGCACGCCTGTTTGACACCAAGTGGTATGCCGCATTGGCCTACATACGCGCCAACCGCCTGAACTACAACGTGATCGAAGGCCGCAACGACCGCTTTGGGCTGATCGCAAGCGGCAAGGCCTACAACGATACCCGTCAGGCCCTGATCGACCTGGGGCTGGACGACGCCACCTGCCGCCAGTTGGGAATCCGCCTGCACAAAGTCGGCGTGGTGTGGCCACTGGAGGCGCAACTGACGCGCGAGTTTGCCACCGGATTGCAGGAAATTTTGGTGGTGGAAGAAAAGCGCCAGGTGATCGAATACCAGCTAAAGGAAGAGTTGTACAACTGGCGTGCCGACGTGCGGCCGAATATTTACGGCAAGTTCAACGAGGTGGAAGGAGATTTTTCCGGCGGCGAATGGTCGATGCCCAACCCGGCTGCCAATACGCTGTTGCGCGCCAATGCGGATCTGTCGCCGGCCATAATTGCACGTGCGATTGCGCAACGGGTGAAGAAGATGGGGCTCGACAGCGCCATGGCAGCGCGAATCGATGCCCAACTGGCAATCCTGCAAGCCAAGGAACGCGCCATGCAGGTGCTGGAACTCGGCGGTCTGAAGGGCGCTGAACGGGCGCCTTGGTTTTGCTCCGGTTGCCCGCACAATACCAGTACCAAGGTGCCCGAAGGTTCACGCGCCATGGCCGGCATTGGCTGCCATTTCATGGCCACCTGGATGGACCGCAGCACCGTGGGCTTCACCCAGATGGGTGGCGAAGGTGTTCCGTGGGTCGGGCAACAACCCTTTACCACCGACCAGCACATATTCGCCAATCTGGGTGACGGAACCTATTTCCACAGCGGGCTGCTGGCGGTGCGCCAGAGTATTGCGGCCGGTGTCAACATCACCTACAAGATTTTGTATAACGACGCCGTCGCAATGACCGGCGGGCAGCAGGTCGGCGAGCGCGCCGAAGGCCACTCGGTGGCACAGATTGCCCAGTCGATGCGTGCCGAAGGTGCGATCAAGATTGTCGTGGTGACCGACGAACCGGAAAAGTACGAAGGTGTCAAGCTGGTCGAAGGCGTGGAAGTGTTGCACCGTGACCGACTTGACGCCGTGCAACGTGAGTTTCGCGAGATCAAGGGCACCACGGTAATCATTTACGACCAGACTTGCGCCACTGAGAAACGGCGCCGGCGCAAACGCGGCAGTATGCTGGACCCGGCCACACGGGTCGTTATCAATGAGTTGGTGTGTGAAGGTTGCGGCGACTGCGGCGTGCAGTCCAACTGCCTGAGTGTGGAGCCGCTGGAAACCGAGTTTGGCCGCAAACGCCAGATCAACCAGTCGACCTGCAACAAGGATATGTCCTGTCTCAAGGGGTTTTGTCCGAGTTTTATTACGGTCGAGGGCGGGCAGCTAAAGAAGAAGGCCAGGGACAAGGCGCTGTCGCCATTCGAACTCGGCGCCTTGCCGGACCCGATGCTGGCCCGAACACAGGCTGCCGGTGGTGAGGTTTGGGGCATTGTTGTCGCAGGTGTCGGTGGCACCGGGGTGATCACGATTGGCCAGTTGCTAGGCGTCGCCGCCCATATCGAGGGCAAAGGCATCGTCACCCAGGACGCCGGCGGACTGGCGCAAAAGGGTGGCGCGACTTGGAGCCACGTGTTGATCGGTGACAACCAACATGACATTCGCACTACCCGGGTGGGCATGGCGGCGGCGGACCTGATCATCGGTTGCGACCCGATTGTGGCGGCCGGCAAGGAAACCATGTTGCGCATGCGCGAGGGGCGCACGCATGTTGCGCTCAACTCGCACAGCACACCGACGGCGGCGTTTGTGAAAAATGCCGAGTGGCAAAATCCGGCCGAGGCCTGTGCCGCTGAAATTGCCAAAGCGGTGGGGGTGGCGGGCATGGGCGTCTTTGATGCCGACGCCGCGTCCACCAGGCTGATGGGCGACAGCATCTACACCAACCCGATGATGCTGGGTTTCGCCTGGCAAAAGGGCTGGATACCGCTGGGCCGTGAGTCGCTGATGCGGGCCATCGAGCTGAACGCGGTGGCGGTGGAAAACAACAAGGTCGCGTTCGAATGGGGCCGGCGCGCAGCCCATGACTGGCCCAGCGTGGAAAAATTGCTGACACCGGGTCAAGTGTTGCAGTTCAAGAAGCGCGAGTCGCTGGATGACCTGATCAAGCGACGTGTCGAGTTTCTGACCGGCTACCAGAACGCTGCTTACGCCGCTGACTACAAGGCATTTGTCGACAAGGTGCGGCACCAGGAAGCTGCCTTGAGCAAGACCATTTTGACCGAGTCAGTGGCCCGGTACCTGTTCAAACTGATGGCCTACAAGGATGAATATGAGGTCGCCCGCCTGCACACCGATGCCGCGTTCCTGCAGCGCGTCAACGCCATGTTTGAAGGGGACTTCAAACTCAACTACCACCTGGCACCGCCGCTGTTGGCGAGCCGGAACGAAAAGGGCGAGTTGCAGAAGAAGAAGTTTGGACCGGCCATGTTGACCGCGTTCAAGCTGCTGGCCCGACTCAAGGGTCTGCGTGGCACGCCCATGGACATTTTTGGCCGCAGCGAGGAGCGTCGCACCGAACGTGTATTGATTGGGCAATACAAAGCCAGTCTCGACGAGGTTCTTTCGTCGCTGAATGCGACCAACCATGCGGTGGCGGTAGCGATCGCCCGTATTCCCGAGAAAATCAAGGGCTATGGGCACGTGAAAGAGCGCAACCTGAAGGCGGCCCGCCAGGAGTGGCAGGCACTGACGCAGCAATGGCGCTCGCCGCCGCCGGTCAGCCAATCGTTAAAGGTGACGGCTGTCGGCCGCTGACAGTTCTATCGGCTGGCCGTGTAGCGTGCGCGCGGCGGCTGCCCCCCAGGCGTGCTCCAGGTTGTGTAGCTGCTGCGCGGTGGCCAAATGTTTGCCCCAAACACGCAAACCGGTGGATTGCGGCAGATGCACGCCGAAATCGCGCAACACACCGCGGGGGTCCATGACCGCACGGGCCCGGTACGGTGCACTTTTGTACCAGACCGGAGGTAGACCCAGAATCGGCCAGGGATAACAACTACACAGGGTGCAGACCACCATGTTGTGAACCTGTAGTGTGTTCTCCACTGCCACCATGTGTTCACCCTGGCGGCCGCCGAAACCCATGGACGTTATCGCCGCGGTGGCATCCACCAACAGCCATTGCCGGAAAGCGGCATCGACCCATGCCCGGGCCACGACCGCGGCGCCATTGTGCGGGCCGATGCTGGTTTCGTAGGTCTCGATGATCCGGTCCAGCGCAGCCGGGTCAATGTAGCCTTTTTGGGTTAGCAGCGTTTCCAGCGCCCGAACGCGCAAGTCCATTTCGCCCAAATGTGACGGGTCGTTTTGGGAGTCGTGGTGATGCGCTGTCATACCTCACATTGCACGAGAGTGCGCCTTCGGGCCGCTGGAGGCCCCGCATACAATGCAAGGTTACCCGCATGGCGGCGAATGCTTGTCGCGCGTGGATTCATTTAACAGTTTGTCCTGGAGTCGCCTGTGTTCATTTCTTCCGCTTTTGCCCAAACCGCTCCGGCTGCCGCTGCTGGCGGGGACATGCAATCCTCGCTCATGAGCATGTTGCCATTGGTGCTGATGTTTGTCGTGCTTTATTTTGTCATGATCCGCCCGCAGATGAAGAAGCAGAAAGAACATCGGACCATGATCGAGGCGTTGGCCAAGGGCGATGAGGTGGTCACCGCGGGTGGTGTTTTAGGCAAGGTCAACAAGATGGGCGACAGTTACCTGGCACTCGAAGTCGCCAGCGGTGTTGAGGTGCAGGTGCAACGCAGCGCGGTGGTTCAGGTGCTTCCCAAAGGCACCATCAAATGAGAGCTAGTGAAGGTACGAAATCTAAAGTGCAAACATGAACCGTTACCCGGCCTGGAAGTACGCGATCATCGTGATCGC
The DNA here is from genome assembly GCA_031403955.1 of Betaproteobacteria bacterium. GTDB lineage: Bacteria > Pseudomonadota > Gammaproteobacteria > Burkholderiales > Burkholderiaceae_C > CAISIP01. The sequence continues at coordinate 12,747 of JANNGR010000138.1, read as the reverse complement.
GCTGTTCGTGGGGTTGTTTTACACGCTGCCAAATTTTTTCGGAGAAGCCCCGGCAGTGCAGGTTTCTTCGGCCAAGTCCACGGTCAAGGTCGACGGTGGCACACAGAGTCGCGTGCAGGATGCGCTCAAGGCGGCCGGAATTTCGGCGGCTGCGATAACCTTTGATGGCAACTCGATCAAGGCTCGATTTGAAGATACGGAAACCCAGCTAAAAGCCAAGGATGCGGTGCAAAAAGTGTTGGTTCCGGATCCATCCGACCCAGCGTACATCGTTGCCCTGAATCTGTTGTCCCGCTCGCCAGCCTGGTTGTCCGCGCTCGGTGCTGCACCCATGTACCTCGGCCTGGACTTGCGCGGCGGCGTGCATTTCATGCTGCAGGTCGATATGCAGGCTGCCCTGACAAAGAAGGCCGAATCGTTGTCGGGCGACCTGCGCACGGTGTTGCGCGAGAAGAATATTCGCCACGGAGGCATTGGACGCAACGCTCAGGTGATCGAAGTGCGCTTTCGCGACGCCCAAAACCTGGAGGCGGCGCGTAAAGTGTTCGCCGACCAGTTTGCGGAATTGCAGATCGTCGAGGCGCCGGAGGGCACCGAAACCAAATTGACCGCCAGCATCAAGCCGGTGGCCGCACGCACGATACAGGAACAGGCCCTGAAGCAAAACATGGTCACGTTGCACAACCGTATCAACGAGCTCGGCGTGGCCGAACCTGTGATCCAGCAGCAGGGGCTGGACCGTATCGTGGTCCAGCTACCGGGCGTGCAGGACACCGCAAAAGCCAAGGACATTCTGGGTCGTACCGCCACGCTGGAAGTGCGGCTGGTGGATGAAAGCGCGGAAGCCCGCGCGGCGGAAGCGGGTACTGGCCCGGTGCCATTTGGTGCAGAGCGCTACCTGGAGCGCAACAGCCAGCCGGTAATCGTCAAGAAACAGGTCATCCTGACTGGGGAGAACCTGACCGATGCCCAGCCGGGTTTTGACAACCAGACACAGGAGGCCGCGGTCCATCTGTCGCTGGATGCCAAAGGCTCACGCATCTTCCGCGATGTGACGCGTGAAAACGTCGGCAAACGCATGGCTATTCTGTTGTTTGAAAAGGGCAAGGGTGAGGTGGTTACCGCGCCGGTGATTCGCAGCGAGATCGGGGGCGGCAGGGTGCAGATTTCAGGGCGTATGACGACCATGGAGGCCAACGATACGGCGCTGCTGCTGCGCGCCGGCTCATTGGCGGCGCCGATGGAAATCATCGAAGAGCGCACGATTGGCCCGAGTCTGGGTGCGGAGAACATAGCCAAGGGCTTCAACAGCGTGACCTGGGGATTCCTGGTCATCGTGGCATTCATGTGTGTCTATTACATGCTGTTTGGACTCTTTTCCAGCATCGCGCTGGGTGTCAACCTGTTGCTGCTGGTCGCGGTTCTGTCCATGTTGCAGGCCACCCTGACGCTACCGGGCATGGCCGCGATGGCGTTGGCGCTTGGTATGGCGATCGACTCCAATGTTCTGATCAATGAGCGCGTGCGAGAAGAACTCAGAAACGGTGCTTCGCCGCAGGCGGCGATCAACGCCGGTTACGAGCGCGCCTGGGGCACGATTCTCGATTCCAATGTCACTACGCTGATCGCCGGGCTGGCCTTGCTGATTTTCGGTTCCGGTCCGGTACGCGGTTTTGCCGTGGTCCATTGCATCGGCATTTTGACCAGCATGTTCTCGGCCGTGTTCTTTTCGCGTGGACTGGTGAATTTCTGGTACGGCCGCGTGAAGAAGCTAAAAGGTGTATCCATTGGTACCGTCTGGCGGCCGGACGCCGACACCGCGGTAGCCAAAGCCGGACAGGGGAAATAGAGATGGAGTTTTTCAAGATCCGGCGTGACATTCCGTTCATGCGCCATGCGCTGATACTCAACCTGGTGTCGATCGTGACATTCTTGTTGGCGGTATTTTTTCTGTTTGGCAGAGGCTTGCACTTGTCGGTCGAGTTCACCGGCGGCACGGTGATGGAAGTTGGTTACGCACAGCCTGCCGACGTGGTCAAGGTGCGCGCGGTAATAGCCAGCCTGGGTTACACCGACATACAGGTTCAGACCTTCGGCACCGCGCGCGATGTGATGATCCGGCTGCCGGCCCAAAAGGGTATCGGTTCCGCCCAACAGAGCGAGATTGCCTTCGCGGCATTGAAAAAGGCAGACGACAAAGCGACATTGCGGCGCCAGGAATTCGTCGGACCGCAAGTTGGTGAAGAGCTGGTCGTGGATGGTCTCAAGGCACTGGCGATGGTTGTGGTCGGAATCATGCTCTACCTCGCGGTGCGCTTCGAGTGGAAGTTCGCGGTAGCCGCAATCGTCGCCAACCTGCATGACGTGGTCATCATTCTGGGGTTCTTCGCCTACTTCCAGTGGGAGTTCTCGCTGGCAGTGCTGGCGGCGGTGCTGGCCGTGCTGGGTTATTCGGTCAACGAGTCGGTGGTCATCTTTGACCGGATTCGCGAAAATTTCCGGCGCTACCGCAAGATGAACACGGTCCAGATAATTGACAACGCCATTACTTCCACGATCAGTCGTACTATCATCACACACGGCTCCACCCAGATCATGGTCCTGTCAATGCTGCTTTTTGGCGGTCCTACGCTTTATTATTTTGCGCTGGCGCTCACTATCGGTATCTGCTTTGGCATCTATTCATCCGTGTTCGTCGGCGCGGCGATTGCCATGTGGCTCGGTATCAAGCGCGAGGACATGATCAAGGGTGCGCACCAAAAGTCCACCGATCCCAACGATCCTAACGCCGGGGCCACGGTGTGACCAGCCTCTGATAAATGGCCTCCAAACCGCCCATCGCCCAGCGCGGCCGAATAGCCCAGGAAACCCGTGAACGGTTTGTCGCGGATGCCGGGCGCGCGATGACCGAAATAGTGGCGGCGGCGCAGGAGCGTTTGATGGTGTTGGTCAGTGAGGCGGCGCCGTCGCGGGAGATGCAGATTCGGCGCGACGCCTGGACTTTCTTTCAGCGTACCAAGATGGCCTGGCGCGATGCCACGGTGAAGGCCTGGCAAAACGCTTTGCAACCGCCTGCTGCATTCGCAAAAACCGATCTGCAGGACCTTGACGGCTTGCAACTGGTGGGCACCGAAGTGGTCGAGAACAAGATTCTTGCATCAAGGCTGGTGTTGCGGGTGCTCGATAAGGTGAGCTCGGAGCTCGATGATTTGCGCCTGCGCGTACGACTGCTGGAGCACTCCGATGACCTCTCCCGGCACGACATCCTGCGACCTGAGGTACTGGTACTGCAAATGGTCGAACAATGGGCAGCGTCCGGCATGCCCAGTGGCAGTTGGCCCCTGATCAACGACGTGGTGCAAGGACTGCTGTCCGAGCGCTTGCGGCAGGCCTACCACAAGGGCAATGAATTCCTGATCGAACATGGGGTAATGCCCACCATCGAATTGAGGGACCGGGTCAGACGGGTGATACCGCAGCCGGGAGCGGATCGGCCTACCCGCATGCCAGCCAGCGAAGCGGCACCGCACAGTGGGCACCACGGTCTAGGCGCCCAGCGTGGTGACCCATCGCATGCTGGCAGACCGTCCCAGAGCGGGTACCTGCCAACTGGCGCAAGATCGTCCGGAGCGCAGCTTTCGGGCGGCATGCGTGAAGTGGCGTTGCAAGGTGGCCCGCCCGCGGCTGGACCTGCGGGCGGTTTTGAACCGCGATCGCGCTGGAATTCTGATCCGTCGGTTGAGACCGGCGCCGGCGGACAGCAGCCACCGCGCCCAGCGGTGCCTGCGGCACATGCCCCAGCGCAGGATGAAACCCGGATGATGACTTCCGCGACCCCGCTGGCCCGGGCTCGCAGTCGCGCACAAGGCGTGCTGGGCCAGCTCAAACGATTGTTGGTTGGGCGCGTAGGTCCCGAGTTCGACGCCACATCGTATCAACCTGCCTCGCCGGCCTTGGCGGCTGCGATCGCGGTGCGCCATGACAGCGCGGCGTCTTATGGTGGTGGCACCGGGTCCATGGTCGACGACTACAGCGCCGCAGGGGTGGCGCGCGTCGCCGGGCGCCTGCGCGAGCAAACCACCGAACTCAAGAACAAGGCCGAGACCAAAGGCGAAAAAGCCACTATCGAAATCGTGGCATTGATGTTCCAGGCGATTTTGCAGGAGGAGCGAATTCCGCCGGGTATCCGGGTCTGGTTTGCCCGGCTTCAAATGCCGGTTCTGCGGGTGGCGTTGGCCGAACCTGATTTTTTCGGTACCGCCAGTCACCCGGCGCGGCAGTTGATAGACCGCATGGGCTCCTGTGTGATGGGATTCGATGCCAGCGGCATCCAGGGCGGAGCACTGGAGAAGGAAATCAAACGCGTGGTCCAGGTCATCGAGCAATACCCGGAAACCGGCAAACGCGTGTATGAACTGGTTTACGCCGAGTTCCAGAAGTTCCTACAAAAGTTCCTCGCCGGCAGTGGCGCAACACAGAAAGTGGCAAGTGTCGCGCAGCAAGTCGAGCAGAAGGAAACCCTGACGATCCAATACACGATCGAAATGCGCAATATGCTCAAGGATATTGCGGTGCGTGAAGAAATCCGGATCTACCTGTTCAGGGTCTGGGCCGAAGTCCTGGCGGTGGCGGCGGTGCGCAAGGGCCCGCAACATGCTGAAACGCTTGAGCTAAAGAAAACCTCTACCGACCTGGTTTGGGCCGCCAGTGCCAAACCCAACCGCAGTGATCGCGCTCGCGTAATACAGGACTTGCCGAAGTTGCTACAACGTTTGCGCGCCGGCATGACGTTATTGGGCATGGCACCAAGCCAGCAGGATATCCACATCAAAACGGTCAGCGACACTTTGGCCGACGCCTTTCTGTCCAAGACCCAGGCCATTCCCACGGCGCAAATCGATGCGATGGCCAAGCGCCTGGCCAATCTGGAAGACTTCGTTAGTGAAGACGGCATGGGGGACTTGCCGCTGGATGCGGAAAGTATTGAACTGATGCTGGGCATCGACCCTGCAACCATCGATGTGGTGGCCAACGGAGGCTCCAAGCCGACCAACGCGATGCTGGCATGGGCGCAGGAGCTGGAACTCGGATCCTGGTTTACGCTGGACCACAATGGACGAGTGACCAAGGTCCAGTTCGCATGGCGCAGCGAGCGCAAGCAATTGCATCTGTTTGCGTCGGCCGACGGACACTGTTACCTGATTCAGGCCGGGAGGCTGGCTGCTTACCTGCAGGCCGGATTGTTATTGCCGCAAGAAGAAGAGGCGTTAACGGTGCGCGCAACCCGGGATGCGTTGGCCAAACTCGAGGCAAATCCGGAACGGCTGCTGGGTTAGCGGCTCGGTGTTCGGTCTAATGCGCGACGCGGTCGCTGGCGTCGTCGCACAGCTCGTCCAGCACCAGCGCGTCGGGCTCCTCGCCAATACTCCAGTAGACCATCAAGACGATGATTTTCAGGTCTTCCAGACACAACGTGTCTGCATTGGAGGCCATCGCGCGATCGACGACGATCTCGCGCATATGGGCCGGCAAAACGCCCGAGGATTCAAGGAAACTGATAAAGCCCAGGCACTCAGAGCCGAGCCGGTATTGCTCGCTGATTGAATACACGCGCATGCTGCCGGGTGATCCACCGCTGGCGCTGCAAGTTTTGAGATCGGTCACGGCATCGCGCGCCGGGTCATTCCCGGCAAGCTGCGTGTTGTGGGCGGCCAGACTCAGACCGCGGAGCCAGGTTAATGCCGCGCTGATTTCCTCGGCCTCGAAACCGACCGCGTTTAACTTGCGCTCCAGATGCTCCCATTGCGGACAAGCATCACCGCCCCAATAGTTTTCGTAGACGAATACCAGCACCTCGAACATGGCACCAATATAGCGCAGAAGTCTGACCGTGTGCGCTGCTCTGTGTGCGCTCGCCCAGCTTGTTCAGGCATTGGCGATGCGCTGGAACAGCCCTCCGGGCAGGCGAGCGACCTGTCCGTCGAGTTCCAGCGCCATCAGTTGCGCTTGTAGCCGAGCGGTATCGATGCCGGTTCGTGCCTGCAGCGCGTCCAGACCAACCGGGTCGTATCCGAGTGCCTTCAATAGGCTGTCTTGCGCTTCGGATGGTGGCGTGGGTCGTGGTGCACCATCGATAGCCGCAGCCGCCAGGATGGAAATGTTGTGCCCGCTGCCGCCCATCTCTTCCAGCACGTCTTGCGCGGACTCAACCAGCTTGGCTCCCTGCTTGATCAATGCGTGGCAGCCGCGCGACTGGGTTGAGTGAATCGAGCCTGGAATCGCAAACACATCCTTGCCTTGTTCCGCGGCCAGCCGTGCGGTTATCAACGAGCCCGACTTCAGCGCCGCCTCGACTACCAACGTGCCTTGTGACAGGCCCGCGATGAGGCGGTTGCGTTTTGGAAAGTTGGCTGCCAGCGGTGCTGTACCGATCGGATATTCGCTGATGAGCAGGCCGCGGCGAGCGATGCGCCGGGCCAGATCGAGATGGCGTTTCGGATACACCCGGTCCAGCCCGGTACCGACGACCGCGATCGTGGCCAGGTGGTTCAAGTCGGCAACCGCACCGTCGAGCGCACCTTCATGGGCTGCACCGTCTATGCCCAGCGCCAGGCCCGACACCACCGTCAGCCCGGCCTGTCCCAGCGCGCGGGCAAACTGTCGTGCGTTGGCGGCCCCCTGCGGAGTCGGATTGCGACTACCGACTATCGCGATGCTGCGCGCGAAACTGTGTGTTAGCAATTGCGCTGCGCTCGGCGCTGCTGGTTGTTGACCCTGGGCTGGACTGGAAGTGATGCTCGAGCCGCCAAGGTAGTACAGCATCAGCGGCGGGTCTTCGGTGGCCAACAAGGTGGCCGGATAATGTGCGTCCCCCAGCGTGGCGATACTTCTGCCGGGCGTATCGTGATCATCGCTGGCTTGCATGTGCAGCCACTGCCAGGTGGTTTCGAGTTGTGCTTGAAAACCTGGTGGTTCCGCGGCCAAGGCGGCCGCCTGCGCCGAGCTGGCGACCTGCATCAAAGCGCCTGCCGGTTGGCGGAAGATGTTTTCGGGCAAACCAAACGTGGTCAGCAACTTGCGCGCGGTTATGTTGCCAACACCTGGTGTGAGTGTCAGGCGCAACCAGACCGCCAGTTCCGCGCGGTCCATTCTTCAGGCCCGGCGCGATAAAGCAAAGACCGGTTTCACACCACTGTCACGCCGCCGCTTGATCCGGGTTGCGACCCGGTTCAACGCGGGCTGGTCAAGCGGTCACCGACTTTGACGCCATCCGTGATGTCCAGCACCAAAGCGTAGGACAGCCGATCGAAAGTCCGAAACACCATCAGCAGTCCATTGCGCTCGTCCGGCAGTTTCATGAGCGGCCTGCCGGCATCGGTTTTGTCAACCACGCGCGCACCGTCCTTCAAGATGGCCAGAACATGCCCGCGTTCCATGCCGTCTCGTGCACCGCGGTTGATTACGACCACCTGGTTTTGCGCGGCATTCACCACGGCACTGCCATACACCGACACAATGCGGCCTTCAATTTCGCCGGAAGGCGCACGCGGCGTGTAATTCAGCAGTTCCCGTTCAGGTTCGGGCAACATGCGGTCGCCGACCCGCATTTCTTCCTTGGCGGCAACAATATCTATCGTGGCCGGCGTAATTTCGGTGCTCGTCTGGCCGTCCTTGCCGGTTGCGGATTGCGTCGATTCACTGCGCACCAGCAAGGCCTTGCCGACGTATTGCGCTTCGTAGCCGAGCACCTCGCCGCTGCCTGGGTCCTTGAGCGGCGTGGCGTTGCGGAAAATACGAAACTCCTGCTGCTTGCCAGGCGCATCCAGCAAAGGTTTGTCGGTATTTCCGCGGGCATAGGCGCGGTCGCCGCGGGTCAGCAGCACACGCCCTTCCTGTGCCGCCACGATGCGCGGCGCGGACAGTAGTCCGTTTTCGTCAACGATGATCGGTTCGGCCAGGAATGGCTCTATCAAATGCGATTTCAGCGCCGGCAATGCGCCACTGTCCAGAGTCTCATACCGGACGCGGGGCGACACACGAATGGTTTCGGTTGGTGGCGAATCGGCCGAGGTGCCTGCGGTGCGCAAAGTCGCGCGGCCATCCTTGCGTTCGAGAATCAGTTGTTGTCCTGGGTAGATGCGATGCGGGTTCTTGATGTCGTTCAGGTTCATGCCCCACAACTCGGGCCAGCGCCACGGCCGCTTCAGGAACAAGCCGGAAATGGCCCACAAGGTGTCCCCCGACTTGACCGCGTAAGTGTCCGGGGCGTTGGCGGCAATTTCGCTTAACGGCACGCCGGCTTGCGCCACCTGCGTTGCCAGGGCTCTTTGGCCAGGCGTGACGGGCAGGTTTTGCGCCAGACCTGGCGCGGTGGCCAGGGCGATTACCGCGCCAGCCAGTAAGCTTTGCGCCAGCTTCTTTTTCGTCAACATGATGGGGGTAATCTCTTGTTGCATTATGGTCGCCTCACAAGGCTGCCCCGGGTTGGGTACGATACCGCTCCGACCCCGGGAAATCTTGATAAATCACGCACGATTTTGCGCTCAAGTCCTTGATTGGGCAACGTTTTCTGTTGTCCGCGGATGCTCGACGGCAGAAAAGTAGCGAAAATAACGACATCTTTGAAGACAATCCATGGCTTTGTTACCCATTCTTTATTACCCCGATCCCAAATTGCACAAGGTCGCCAGTTCGGTGCAGGAAGTCGATACACGCATCAAGACGCTGGTGGCCGACATGCTGGAGACCATGTACGAAGCCAAGGGTGTCGGCCTGGCCGCGACCCAAGTAGACGTGCATGAACGGCTGATTGTGATCGACGTATCGGAGCAACGTGCCCAGCCGCTGGTATTGATCAACCCAAAAATCACCTGGAACAGTCCGCAGCGGCATGTCAATGAAGAAGGTTGTCTGTCGGTACCGGGCATTTACGATGGTGTAGAGCGGTATGACGCGGTCACGGTACTAGCATTGGATCGCGACGGTGTGGCCCGTAGCGTGGAGGCACAAGGCATGTTGGCCGTATGTATTCAGCACGAAATGGACCATCTGCTCGGCAAGGTTTTCGTCGAATACCTGTCCCCCCTAAAACGTAACCGCATCAAGACCAAGATGCGCAAACTACAGCGTGAGGAGCGCGATTGAGGGTTATCTTCGCCGGCACGCCGGAGTTTGCCTGTGTTGCGTTGAGGCGATTGCGCGATGCCGGTCATGAGCTGCCATTGGTATTGACACAGCCTGATCGACCGGCCGGGCGCGGGATGAAACTGCACCAGTCGCCGGTCAAGTTGTTTGCGCGCCAGCACGGTATTGCCTTGGCGCAGCCGCACGGCCTGCGAATGGATGGACCGTTCGCGGCGGACGCCGCTGCAGCACAGCAGGCGATTGTTGAAGCCAAGGCCGATGTCATGGTGGTTGCAGCTTACGGCCTGATTCTGCCGCAGTGGGTGCTTGACATGCTGCGGCGGCCGCGTGACAGCGCCGCCGGCTCAAGCGGTTGCCTGAACATCCACGCGTCCTTGCTGCCGCGCTGGCGCGGGGCGGCGCCCATCCAACGGGCAATTGAAGCTGGTGATGCCCGGACTGGCGTGACCATCATGCAGATGGACGCGGGGCTCGATACCGGCGACATCCTGCTGGCACAGGACTTGACTATCCAGCACGACGGGCCGGCGTCCGACACCAGCGCCAGCCTGCATGACAAACTGGCGCCACTCGGCGCCGAGCTGATTGTCCGAGCCCTGGAACAGGCCGCGCAGGGCCGGTTGCGCCGGCAAAAGCAGCCGGTGGACGGGGTCAGCTACGCCCACAAAGTGGAGAAGTCGCACACGGTGGTCGATTGGGCATCGAGTTCCCAACAGATCGAACGTCGTGTGCGCGCCTTCAACCCCACACCGGGTGCCTGGACCGGAATTGACGGAGAAGTCGTCAAGTTATGGCGCTGCGAGATCAGCGCGCGGCAGCGGCAAGCAGGAGCGGCTTGTGGAGCCATTCTGAGCGCTGACCAATACGGCATCGACGTTGCCTGTGGTCAGGGTGTTTTGCGTCTGCGCGAATTGCAGCGCTCGGGCGGCAAGCGGCTGGACGTGGCTGATTTCTTGCGCGGTTTTGCGTTGCGTGCGGGCATGCAATTCGGCCCTGGGCCCGGCGCCTGATGTTCTTTAAAAGGAGCAACTACACCCATCCCGAGTTTCAGACCGGTATGCGCGACTTCCAGCGCCTGGCGCCTGGTATTGCCACCTGGGGTTTGATGACCGGTGTGGCGATGGTCAAATCGGGCATCGGTACTTTCGAGGCGCTTTTGATGGCGTTGCTGGTTTTCGCCGGCAGTTCCCAGTTGGCAGCGGTTCCGCTCATCGTTGCCGGGGCGCCGTTATGGGTCATCTGGGCGACCGGCTTTTGCGTCAATTTGCGTTTCGTGGTTTTCAGCCTGCACCTGCGTCCCTATCTGGCGCATCTGCCGATGATGGAGCGACTGGCGCACGGTTATTTCACCGCCGACCTGAGCTACGTATTGTTCACCCGCCGGTTTCCCCATCCTGCCGACGATGATCAGGGCCGCAAGGCGCAGGAGGCGTATCTGGCAGGCAACGACCTGATCAACTGGCTCGCCTGGGTGGGTTCCAGCGTGCTCGGGGTGGTGCTGGCCAATCTGGTTCCGCAATCCTGGGGCCTGGGGTTTGCCGGCATCTTGTGCCTGTTGGGTATTCTGTGTTCGCTCGCCACTACCCGACTGCGGCTGGTATCGGCGGGCCTGGCAGGCGTGATGGGGGTTGTCGCCTACGCGTTGCCACTCAAGCTCAATATTGTGCTGGCGATTGCCGTGGCGGTGATTCTGTGCCTGACGCTGGAAAAAATGCGGCCCTCGACGCTGCCGCCGCCGAGGCCGTGATGAACATCGATTGGCATGTTGTCACAGTGATCGCCGGCCTGGCCCTGGTAACCATTTTGGCGCGCGGATTTTTCCTGATTTCCGGCCAGCCGTGGAACCTTCCCCACTGGGCCCAGCGTGGGTTGCAGTACGCGCCGATCGCGGCCCTGGCCGCGGTTGTGGTGCCGGAAGTCGTGACCAGCCAGGGTCACCTGGTCAGCAGCTGGCAGGACGCGCGTTTGTTTTCGGCCGTCACAGGCGCGGCGGCCTATTTTTGGCGTAAGGATGTGTTGTTCACGATCGTCGCGGGCATGGCCGTTTACCTGCCGTTGCACATCGCGTGGGGCTGGTAACGTAATGCAAGTGGAGCACCCATGACAACTGCCGCCTGGGGGCGCGATCGGTTGGCGGCCTTTTGCAGGCCGCGCGCCTGGACCGCCGGCAGTCTGGCGTTGTTGTTGAGCGCCTGGCTGGCGCTGGCGGGCAATCTGCCGTTGTGGCGCGCCATCTGGGTCCTGCCAGAACTCGCGGGTTGGCGTGGCGCGCTGTTTTCACTCGGGCTAGCGGTTTGGATTGGGGCGGCAATCATGGGTTTGTTGAGCCTGTTCGCATGGCCGCGGTTATTCAAGCCGGTTGCGCTGCTGTTGCTGCTGGTCGCGGCGGCCAGCAGCTACTTCATGCTGCAGTACGGCGTGGTCATCGACGCGACGATGGTGGCCAATGTGATCAACACCGATGCGCGTGAGGTGCGCGACCTTTTGTCCTGGCCATTGTTGTTGAGCCTGTTGCTGCTGGCGGGTTTGCCTATGCTCTGGCTGCTGCGTCAGGAGATTGTGGTGCGGCCATGGTGGTCGCAGGCGTGGCGCAACGCCTTGTCGGCATTGGGTGCGTTGCTGTTGCTGGCGCTGGTCACGCTGGCGGCCTACCAGGACCTGGCATCGCTGATGCGCAACCATAAACAGGTGCGTTACCTTTTCAACCCGCTGAGTGCAATTTATGCCAGCGGCAAGTTGTTGGCCGAACAGTTACCGCGTGCGCGCCAGGAGCTGCAGCCGATCGGGCTGGACGCCCGCCTCGGGCCGTCTTATTCGAACCAGAAACGCACGCCGCTAGTCGTTCTGGTGGTGGGCGAAACCGCCCGCGCGGCCAATTTTTCGCTCGGGGGTTATAGCAGGCAGACCAACCCGGAGTTGGAGCGCCTCATGGCAGCCGGGGGACTTACCTATTTCAGTGCCGTGCGCTCCTGTGGCACCAATACCCAGGCATCGCTGCCGTGTATGTTTTCGCACCAAGGCAAACGCGAACACGAGGCCGGCACGCAGCCATTCGAAAATTTGCTCGATGTATTGCAGCGCGCAGGGCTTGCGGTGTTGTGGCTTGACAACCAGTCGGGCTGCAAGGGCTTGTGTGACAGAGTCGGCCAGGTAATCACGCGTACGCTGGACCTGCCCGGTTTGTGCTCCGAAGGCGAGTGCTTCGACGAGGTCATGTTACTGGACCTGGACGAACGCCTGGCGGCCCTTGATCCAGCGCGCCGCGCGCGCGGTGTCGTGGTGGTGATGCACCAGATGGGTAGCCACGGCCCGGCCTACTACCGGCGCTCGCCAGCGGCGTACAAGAAGTTCCTGCCCGAGTGTTCCAGCAATGTGCTGCAGGACTGCCCGCGTGAGCAACTGCTGAACGCTTATGACAACACGCTGGTCTACACCGACCATGTGCTGGCCAGCACCCTGCGCTGGCTCGAGCAAAAGGCTCGCGAAGCCAACCTGGATACCGCCATGTTGTATGTTTCGGACCATGGCGAGTCTTTGGGCGAGAACAACCTGTACCTGCATGGTCTGCCTTATGCGCTGGCGCCCGACATGCAGACCCATGTG
>JANNGR010000137.1:0-2161 GCA_031403955.1 Betaproteobacteria bacterium | reverse complement strand
AGATGTGCTGGCGGAGATCGGGTGGCCCAGCCTGTGCGCCGATATGGGACTGACTGCCGGTGACAACGGCGTATTCATCGCGCGCTACACCGGCGGCAAGGTGCTCGCCTCGGTCTACGGCAAATCAGCCGAAGAATGTCTACCTTACCTGGCCGACGCGGTGAAGAACATATCCGGATGGGAATTGATCTTCACCCTCGGTGTCGCGTATGGAACCTACAAGCCGCTGCTGGTTATCTCTCCGATCATTGCAAAGACAATCGCCAGGTCCGGCTTCACAAAGGCGGATGTGCAAAAGTATCTGTTCGAACATGCGCGTATTCCGGCGCGCCAGTTCGAAGATTACCTCGGGCGTTATACCAACTTCGTTCCCGGGCGGCGTACCCTGTTGGACCTGGTGAAACTAGGCAAGGCGCCCAAGATTTTCGGTGAGTCGCGCGATCCGGAGCGCTTGGTGCCGCTGGTTTTTCGGGCGCAAGATATCATGATCGCGGTGAGCGGGGATCCTCTTCGCACCAATTGCTTTGTCTTTTGTCATAACGGCTACATCGGCTCCCCGACAGCAAAACCAGTGGTATTGCCAAAGGATTGGCGTGCGAAACTCAAGGCCGCAGACTAATAGGACATATTATTCGCCGCGCTGAGATTCCATCGATCGACCGATTGCTGCAATCGCGCGAATCCACCGCACTAGTTACCACCTACGGGCGAGTGGTCGTCACCGACGCGCTTCGTGCCACGATAGACGGTATTCGGGTTGCGTTAGCAGCGGACGGTTTTCGCGCTGATGTTTCCGTAGCATCGGTTTTCGATCTGGTCGCGCACCGGCTGGAACTGCAATCGAGGCCATCTCTGCGGCGCGTATTTAACCTCACCGGTACTGTCCTGCATACCAATTTGGGACGTGCATCTCTGCCGCGGGAAGCGGTCGATGCCGTCATCGCAATTGCGTCCGGCGCCAGCAACCTTGAATACGATCTGGTCGATGGAAAGCGGGGGGACCGTGACGACCATATCGAAAAGCAGATTTGCAACCTGACCGGCGCGCAAGCGGCGACCGTGGTGAACAACAACGCCGCCGCGGTAATGCTGGTTTTGAACAGTCTGGGCGCAGGCCGGGAGGTTCCCACATCGCGCGGTGAACTGGTCGAGATCGGCGGTTCGTTCCGGCTGCCCGACATCATGGCCATTTCCGGCTGCAGGCTACGCGAAGTTGGCACTACCAACCGCACGCACTTGTCTGATTATGTCGACGCCATCGGACCAGAAACCGCACTGGTGATGAAGGTGCATGCGAGCAACTACGAAATTGTGGGGTTTAGCGCGTCGGTGGACGAGCGCCAACTTGCCAAAATCTGCAAGGAACGCGCCATACCGTTTGTGGTCGACCTCGGCAGCGGATCGCTAATCGACCTGCGCGGGTATGGCTTGCCGCACGAACCGACCCCCGCGGAAACCATTGCCCACGGCGCCGACCTTGTGACCTTTAGCGCAGACAAATTGCTCGGCGGGCCGCAAGCCGGGATCATCGCTGGCCGTGCTGACTTGATTGCCAAAATCAAGCGCAATCCGATGAAGCGCGCGTTGCGGGTGGACAAGATGACGCTAGCCGCATTTTCAGCCGTATTGCGGCTCTATTCGGATCCGCAACGGCTGGCCCAACGCCTTCCCACCTTGCGCGCGCTGGTGCGTCCTGCAGCAGACATCCGGGCGTTGGCTGAGCGTCTCTGCCCTGCCGTCGCTGTCGCACTGGAGGGCATTGCAGTTGCACGGCCAACCAACTGCGAGAGTAGAGTCGGCAGCGGCGCGTTGCCGTCGCGCACCATCGCGAGCGCCGGTATCGCTATCAGCGCGCCTGGCGCGAAAACCCGGGGTGCCGCGTTATTGCGCATCGAAGCAGCGTTCCGCTCGTTGCCAGTGCCGGTTATTGGCCGCGTCCACGACGGCCTTTTCATCCTTGACTTGCGCTGCCTGGAAGATGCCGAAGGTTTTGTCGCCCAACTCGACCAACTGCGCCAGCTGCGCAATGACGCCGCATGATTGTCGCGACCGCAGGTCATGTAGACCATGGAAAGACGACCTTGATCAAAGCCCTCACCGGCGTGGAAACCGACCAGCTTGCCGAGGAAAAGCGGCGCGGAATGACGATCGATATTGGTTT
>JANNGR010000136.1:0-5201 GCA_031403955.1 Betaproteobacteria bacterium | reverse complement strand
TTGATGAATGTTGCCGCCGTAGCGCTCGGTGCATTCCACGCACACTTGCTGATAGGCGCGCAGCAGCTCGCGCAAGGCCTCGGGGTCGACACGCCCGGACAGCGTCGTCGCCCCGACGACGTCGGCGAACAACACCGTGAGCTGCCGGCGTTCGCCTTCGCTGGGCATCGGTGGCAATGCTGCGCCGCGCGTCGGAACCGGCGCAAGCGCGGGCGTGGTTGCAGGCGCAGGCGCGGGTGATGGGACAGCAAACGTCGACCCGCAGGTGCCGCAGAAGCGTGCCGCAAAAGGCGCCGTTGCGCCGCAGCCTTGGCACTTCTTCTCCATTGCGGCGCCGCACGCCTCGCAGAATCGCTGTCCGTCGCGGGTCTCAGAGCCGCAGCTTGCGCATTTCATGGTGTGATCCCATCCAGCTGGCAGGTTCTGCGTCAGTGTACCCACGGCCAATGGGATATGCGGTCCTGTCAACACAAAAATAGAGTACGCCTGTGAGCGACCTCGGTCTTGCTGTATGACCGCTGCTGGCGCCATCGGACAAATCAATGACCGGAACGGAGGAGCCCTTGCCTGCGACTGCTACTGGTCGAAACCCGCCAGGCGGTCACTGCCAAACCGCCTTGCATAACGGATTTGCCAAAACCGCACCGCTTCCACTAAGACTAAGAGGCCCCGCGTCGTGGCATTCTTGGCATTCCGCAATGCGTGTCATCGGTGGGATTCCTCTTTCGAGCGTACCGTAGACCTCTTCCTCCTTCAGCGCGACGGCCGATCTTCGTTGGCCGAAGACGGAAATGCGGAAACGCAAAATCTCGCCGTCAAACAATACGCCACCATTGGTATCACTGGGCAGCCGGAAGAAACAAGAAACCCCACCGGCGTAACCCTGAACTGAATGACAGCCGATCCGCCGCATATCAGGCAAGGTCATTAATCGCTTGATACAGCAACGTCGCATCGTCGCAACCCATTTATAGCTTTTCGGAATCGTCGAACGCCGGACAGAAGTGGCTCCGATTGTTTGAACAACTCTCCCCGATTTATAAGTGGACTCCGGGCGGATTGCCAAAGGTGCAGAGTTGTCCACGGCGGCGTGCGTCGCTTGCGACGAACGCTAAGCTGCGGTGGGAAACTCGGGGCGCAGCGGGGAACTTCATCTTACGCGGCCTGCTTCATAAGTGGTCGGGCAGCTAGATATTTTTCATCGGGTGTGAGCCGCTCCTGGCTGCTATGGGGGCGATGGGTGTTGTACCAATGCATGTAGTCGGCAATGTCCGCGCGTGCAGCGCACACGCTATCGTAGGCCTTGAGGTATACCCTCTTGTACTTCACGCTGCGCCACAGTCGCTCAACGAAAACGTTGTCCCTCCAGGCTCCACGCCCATCCATGGACAGCTTGCAGCCCTTGGCCAGCACCGCGTTGATGAACTCCTCGGCCGTGAACTGACTACCCTGATCGGTGTTGACGATCTCAGGAATGCCCCAGCGGGCAAAGGCCTGCTCGATCACCTCCTTGGCATGGATCGCCCCCAGCGTGATCGCAGTCTTGTGGGCCAGCACCTTGCGACTGGCCATGTCGACCACGGCGATGAGATAGACGAAGCCTCGGGCCATGGGGATGTACGTGGTGTCGAGTGCCCACACCTGGTTGGCCCCGCGTAATGGCCAGATGGCGCAGCAGGTACGGATAGATCTTGTTGCCTGGCGGGCGTTTGCTGGTGCCGGGCTGAGGTGCCAGCGCCTCGATGCCCATGCGCAGCATGAGCGTTCTGATGTGTCGCCTTCCAGCATGGATGCCTTGGCGCTCCAAATGGTTGCGCAGCATGCGCGCGCCCATAAAGGGGTGCTGCAGGTGCAGCTCGTCGAGTCTGCGCATGAGCGCCAGGTCGGCTGCGCTGACAGGCTCAGGCACGTAATACACCGAGCCCCGGCTGATGTCCAGCAACTTGGCCTGGCGCGTGATGCTCAGTTGATGGTCACGGTCAATCATCGCTTTGCGCTCAGCAGTCGCGCCTTGGTGAGCGCGCGTTCTAAAAAATCATTCTCCAGCGCCAGTTGGCCAATTTTCGCGTGCAGCGGGGCCAGATCTACCGGTGGTGACGTACCACCGCTGCCGAACACGTCAGCGGCGCGTTCCAGTAGCAGACGCTTCCATTCGGCAATCTGGGTGGGATGCAGCTCGAACTCGTTACACAGATCGGCAAGTGTCTTGTCCTCGCGCAAAGCCGCCAACGCTACACGGGCCTTGAACGCCGGTGTGTGGGTGCGGCGTGTGCGCCGACCCGATGCTTTCTTCTTCATCAAAAACTCCTATTTGCCAGACCATTTTCGGCCCGGCTTCATACCCGGAGTTTCCGCTTATAACGCTGTTCAGATTTGCGGCGCCACTTCTCTTTGAGGGTCGCGCGTTCACTCGGTAAGTGTTGTGCTTGTGACCGGCGAGTATCTTGACGATCATCCAAACAATGAGCGGACAGAGTTGCGCAGCCGAATCGTGAAGGACAGGGTTTCCCGATCGGTAGTGTGGGCCAACTCAAATCGGCAGCCTGGGTCAATTCAGTGTCGGCGCCAACACTGCTCGTTTCCGCTCACTCGAAAATTGGGGCAAGTTTCGCCAGCACTTCTTCCATGATGAATGCAGGCAAGGTGTCCACCTTGCGCGCATTGCGAGCGCCAAGATCGAGCACCCGGGGTTGATCGCAGCGAACGACGCCGATTGTTTTGATGCCAGTGATGGGGACTGCGAACCCGATGCGACGGGCGAAGTCGCCGCCGCTGGTGATCGGACAGATCACCGGCAACTTGGTCGCCTGGTTGAACTCGGTAGGCGACACAACCAAGACAGGACGGCTGCCGCGTTGCTCGCGCCCCGCGGTCGGATCAAGCGAAACCCGGTAGATGTCGCCGCGCCTCATATCAACTCACCACCCACGGCGGGGGCATCAACCCATTCGCGTTCTCGCGCCGGCTGCGGTTGTGAATAGTCCGAGGCGGCCAGCAGCTCCGCGAGCGTGTAACGCGGCCTGGGCTTGGGATCGATTACCAGGCGGCCATCAGCGACGACCACGCCTACCGTGGCTCCGGCTTGCAGGTGCAACTGATCGAGGAACGCTGGTGGAACGGCCAACATGACCGAGCCGCCAACTTTGCGCAGATTGGTGGTGTGCATGATGCACTTTCTGTGAGTTTAATTATATTAAAGTATAACAACATCCAGCCCGGGTCGTAAGCCCCATGGCCACGCCCCAAGCTTTCACAAGAAACACAGTGCACTGGTGGGCGGCTGGGTGGCACCGGCTCAGGCTGCTGTTTAGCGCATCGGCCCACCAGGTTTGCGCCCTTGGGCGCAGGCGATCCATGGCGAAGGGTGGGCGGGCGCAATAGCGCAACAGTCGCTCCAGCCCTGCCCGGTCCATTGAGGCGGTCTGGCGCTCGTCCCATAACCATCGATGCCATTGTGACGCGACCCGCGCCGGGACCGGGCATCGGCAACAACTCTGAAGTACCGCTGGCAAACAGACTTCAGAGTACACTTCAGAGCTATGAACTTGACCGAGTTGCTGAAGCGGCCCGAGGGCAAGACGCTCGAATTCAAGCGTGATCTCTCGTCGGCGGCGGGTGTGCTGCGCACCGTTGTGGCCTTCGCCAACACGGCGGGAGGCACAGTCCTGATCGGCGTCGAGGACGGCACGCGCCATGTGCGCGGCATAACCGATCCGCTGTCGCTGGAGGAGCGCCTCGCGAGCGTGCTCAGAGACGGCATCGCGCCGCACCTGGTGCCGGACATTGAAGTTCTGCCCTGGCGCAGCACGAACGTGCTTGCCGTGCAGGTGTATCCCAGCCCCAGCCGGCCCCACTATCTCAAGGCGGCCGGCATCGAGTCTGGTGTCTACGTCCGGGTCGGTTCCACCAACCGGCGCGCTGACGATGAGCTGGTGGCCGAGTTGCGACGGGCGCGCCTGGGCAAGTCGTTCGACGAGCAGGCCATGCCGGCGCTCGACTCTGAAGCGCTGGACTGGCACGCCGCTTCAGAGTGCTTCGCGCCGGTGCGCAAGCTGAAGAAGGCCGACCTGGAGACGCTGCGCCTGCTGGTGCCGCACCAGGGTCGCAAGGTGCCCTCCATCGGCGGTGTCCTGTTGTTCGGGCGTGACGCGCAAGCCCATTTTCCCGACGCCTGGATCCAGGCGGGGCGATTTGCCGGCACTGACAAGACGCGCATCGTCGATTCGGCCGCGCTACACGGCCCGTTGCCCAAGGTCATCCAGGCGGCCATCGAGTTTGTGCGCAAACATGGCCTGCATGGCTTCGATATCGGCGCAGTGCGCCGCACGGACACCTGGAGCCTGCCGCCCGTGGCGCTACGCGAGGCGATCGTCAACTCCGTGGTGCACGCAGACTATGCGCAGCGCGGTGCGCCGATCCGGGTGGCAGTCTTCGACGACCGCGTGGAGATCGAGAACCCCGGCCTGCTGCCGCCTGGCCTGACGGTGGAAGACTTGCGGCGGGGCGTCTCCAAGTTGCGCAACCGCGTCATGGGCCGCGTTTTCCAGGAACTCGGCCTGATCGAACAATGGGGCAGCGGCATCCAGCGCATGAGCGCGGCCTGCCGCGACGCCGGCTTGCCGGCACCCGCGCTGGAAGAAATCGGCACCCGCTTCCGGGTCACGCTCCACACCACGCGGGGGCTGGCGCCGCCGCCGGACGGCATCGATCAGGCGATCCTCGATGCACTTTCGGACGGCGACGGACTGTCCACCAACGAGATCGCAAAGCGGATCGCACGCACTCCACGCGCGGCACGCACACGCCTTGCCAGCCTGGTGGAGCGTGGCCTGGTTCGCGAGGTCGGCTCCAGCCCGCAGGACCCGAAGCGGCGCTACTTCAGAGCAACGCAGGAATGACATCAGCGGCCTCGACGCCGATTCGCGCCGATTCGCGGTCAGCGCGTGCCGCTGGATGACCGGAGCCTGGACCCCCGAGCGAGCGCTCTCAGAATGGTGCCCTGCACCCGGTCCAGCTCCGGGCCCACGTCCTGGGCCGACCAGCGCAACACGAGGTAGCCGTTTTCTTGCAACAGCAGGTCCTTGCGGCGGTCGCGGCGGTAGGCGGCCGGATCGGCAAGATGCTGGTCGCCGTCGATTTCCACGGCGATGCGGGTGTCCGCGGTGTCGTCACACAGGAAATCGACTTCCAGTTGCCCCTGG
>JANNGR010000135.1:0-21810 GCA_031403955.1 Betaproteobacteria bacterium | reverse complement strand
GACGTCCTGATTCGGGCAACAGATACCATTTTTGCGAGTAGCAATCGACACCGATCGGAGTTTTAAATGAACCTCTCAATAGTCAACCGCCAGGTGCGTTTGCGCAGCCGCCCAGAAGCCATACCCCAGGCAGAACATTTCGAGATCGTCAACGCGCCGGTGCCTGAACCGGGCTCGGGGCAGGTGCTGGTGCGCAACATTTTTCTGTCGGTCGAACCGGCCATGCGCGGCTGGGTCAGCGCGGTGGCCAACTACTCCGAGCCGGTGGCTATCGGCGCCGTGATGCGATCGTTTGCCGCGGGTCGCGTCGTGGCGTCGCGCGATCCGGCGTGGCCCGAGGGCAGCGCGGTGACCGGGCTGTTCGGTTGGCAGGATTACGCCGTGGTCGATGCGACGGCGATTCAGCGGCGCATTGAGGACACTGACCTGCCGTTGTCCACCTCGTTGGGCGTGCTCGGCATCAATGGCGTGACAGCACATTACGGCCTGTTGCAGATCGGACAGCCGCGTTCTGGCGAGACCGTCGTGGTATCCACCGCGGCCGGCGCCGTGGGTTCGTGTGTCGGCCAGATTGCCCGCATCCATGGCTGTCGCACAGTCGGTATCACCGGCGGCGCCGCCAAGCACCGACTCTGCCTGGAGCGCTTTGGCTTCGACGCTACTGTGGACTACAAGGCGCCGGACTTCATACCGCGCCTGGCCCAGGCGTGTGTCGGCGGGGTAGACGTCTACTTTGACAATACCGCCGGCGCCATCAGCGACGCGGTGATGGCGCACCTGAACCCGGGCGCGCGCATCGTTATCTGCGGCACTGCTTCAGTGGCGAGTTGGGATCCGCCGCCGCAAGGCCCGCGACCGGAACGTCAGCTGCTGACCAAGCGCGCGCGGATGCAGGGCTTCGTGATTTTTGACCATGCCGAGTACCACCAGGGGGCGCGCAAGGATCTGGCGGCGTGGCTGCGCGCCGGGCAGTTGCAGTATGTGGAAGAGGTGCTCGAAGGCATTGAACGAGCTCCGGACGCGATTGCCGGTCTGTACCGAGGCGAGAACCTTGGCAAGCGTTTGATTCGGCTCACGACGGAGTCGGGCTGAACCGAGCATCAAGCGCCAGCCTGCCGGCGCGCGGGTTCCATCTTTGCCCAGGCCGCGGCGGTAACGCCGTCGAACCCGGCCCGCTGGGTTTGCTGCTCCGCCTACAGCCAGGTCAGCGGCCCGCCGCAGCCGGCACTGCGCGCGCAAACAGGCTCGGCCGTACGGCGTCGCCTGGGGACAGCGAAGCACCGCCAAGCAGCAGGTCCAGTGCCGCTTCGAAGCCGAGCGCGCGTGATGCCTCGCATCGAGAGTCTCCCGGTGCTCGGGGTGCTCGCGGCAGGTGCTCGCGGCAAGTTGACAGCGTAGTTCATGCGTGGCAAACTATTCAGAATGTATTCGGATATCAGAATAACAAGCGCACAAGCCAGTGCTGCAACCCGCATGCGAGTCTCACCGGGGCTGGTGTGTCGTCAGTCACGGCGGATATGCACCGGTGTAGCCGAGCAAACGCGAGATCGCTTCAGCACCTTGAACGGCGGTTTTCTTGATTTCCATTTCACGTTCCGCGACGCGCGACGTGGGTGCGGCGATCAGGACTGCACCAACGACTGCTCCGCGCCGGTCAAAGTAGGGCGACGCTATGCCGGTTGCCGCCGTTACCGTACCGTCCACTGTCATCGCGCAGCCCTCGCTGCGGACTTTCGCGATCACCTTGCTCAACGCCGTACGCGTCGCGACGGTCTTCGTGGTGAAGCGCTGGAACGGGCCACTGGCGAGATACTGCTCGCGTTCCGCCGCCGGAAGATAGCTCAGGATCGCATGACCGCTGGCGGCGGAGCTAAGAGGCCGACGCACGCCAACGTTGACACTGAAGCGCAACCAGCTATCGGACTCGACGACGAGCGCGTAGAGCACATGCCTGCGGTCTTCACTCAGAGTTCCAAGAATGACGGTTTCACCACTGATGCGCGCCAGGCCTTCGAGAATTGGCCGGGCCTGGTCGGAAAAAGAACGGCCTCCGTGTATGGATTCGGCAAGTTTGCGTGCTCGCGGACCAAGCACATAGGTGTCGCTTTCGAACACGACGTAACCCAACTGTGCAAGCCCCTTGAGAATTGCAAACAAACTTGTCTTTGGAACATCGAGCGCCGCGCTCAACTCAGCCAAGGACATCCGGCGTGCCTGATCGGCGAGCACCTCGATCACTCTCAATACACGCGCGATCGCTCGTGGTGGCGTAAAGCCCCGATCTTCGGGCGGTGGCGTGTGAGTTGTCATGATTTCCGTGGCAGGGAGCTTTATCGAATCCGGCGTGCGATGGTTACGAACCAAGCCGACTTTCATGTTAGCAAAGGAACGCATCGATGACCTCGCCAAAAATGGATGCGACCGGAGGCCTTGTTGTCCGCCGCCCGCTCGCGGGCGTGCGCGTGGTGGACCTGACGCGCGCCTTGTCGGGGCCTTTCGCGACGATGATTCTCGGAGATCTCGGCGCCACAGTTGTAAAAGTTGAGCCGGCCGATGGCGGCGACATGACGCGCGAATGGGGACCATTCGCTGCTGGTCAGAGTACCTACTACCTCAGCGCCAACCGAAGCAAGCTGAGTCTGGCGCTCGATTTTCGCCATCCGGACGGGCTGGCCGCCATACGCCGCATGGTGAAGGCAAGTGCCGTTCTGATCGAGAATTTCCGGCCCGGCGTAGCAGACGCGATGGGCCTGGGTTATGCGGTCCTGCGTGCGGACAATCCAGCATTGGTGTATGCGAGCATTTCCGGCTATGGCAGCACCGGCCCCGCGAGGGATTGGCCCGGGTTCGACCAGATCGCACAAGGGCATGCCGGCCTAATGGGCCTGACGGGTACCGAAGGGCCGACCCGGGTTGGGGCTGCGATGGGAGACATGACCGCCGGAATGTGGGCCGCACTGGGCGTTGTAGCGGCCTTGCGCAACAGCGAGAGCACGGGGCGGGGTGAACACGTAGAGACCTCGTTGGTGGCCAGTCTGGTTGCCATGCTCGGTGTGCAAGGTCAACGTTTTCTGAGCACAGGGGAGATACCTGAACGCACCGGGAATACGCATCCGGTGATCGCGCCTTATGGAACCTTCGCAGCGCTTGATGGGCCGATGAATATCGCTCCCGCGACTGAGCGTATGTGGCGCGCGTTATGTGTCGAGGTGGGGCTGCCGGGTCTGCCGGACGACCCGCGCTTCACGACCAATGAGTCGCGCGTGAATCACCGCGCTCTGGTGCATTCCACCATTGAAGAGCGCGTTCGTCAAAAACCGCGCGCCGAGTGGATGGAGAGATTTATCGCCGCCGGTATTCCCGCCGGTTGCATCAACCGGCTTGACGAGGTATTCGCTGACGCCCAGGTCCGACATTGCGAGATGGTGCGCGTTGTGCAACATTCCGAGCTTGGACCGATCCCGCAGTTGACTTTGCCGCTGCGCTTCGATTCGCTGGATGTTCAGACGCCGGTGTGCGCCCCACCGCTACTCGGTGAGGACAGCATTTCGATTCTGCGCAACTACGGATTTGGCGAGGCTGAGATCGACTCGCTGCTCAGGCGCAATATCGTCATTCAGCACGAAAGAGGCGCGGCAACTCGATGAAGGATTACGGCTTGCCTGCCATCCAGCTCCAGAGAAGCCAAGACTGACCTTCTCGTTGCCCAGCCACGCGGCGCCCCTATTTTTTCAACCTCAGGAGACACCATGATTCGCTTATTCTCTGCCTTGGCCATTGCGGCAATTTCTTTCGTCAATCCTATCAGCGCCACTGCGCAAGGGTATCCGAACAAGCCAATTCGAGTACTGGTGGGATATGCGCCAGGCGGAGGCTCCGACATTATTGCGCGCCTCGTTGCGCAAAGCCTGCAGACAAGACTCGGTCAACCGGTGGTGGTCGAGAACCGTCCGGGGGCAGGCGGCAACCTGGCTATCGATCTCGTGGCAAAGGCTCGGCCCGATGGGTACACGTTGCTGGTAACGCCAAATACCTTCACCATGGCGCCGGCGCTTTTCTCCAAGCTGTCTTTCGATGTAGTGAAGGATTTCGCTGGAGTTGGCATCATTGCGACGTCACCGATGGTTGTGATTGTCAACCCCCAGGTGCCGATTTCCTCCGTCGCGGAACTGATCCAGTATGCTAAGGCGAACCCTGGAAAGCTTTCCTACTCCACGCCAGGTATCGGTACGCCCCAGCATCTCGGAACTGAGCTTTTCAAGGCAATGACAGCCACCGATATCGTCCACATCCCTTACAAAGGCGGTGCCCCGGCAGTAGCCGCGGTGGTTTCCAATGAAGTGCCGCTGTCGTTTGCCGCCATCAATTCCGCAAAGCCCTTCATCGATGCAGGCCGAGTCAGGGCGGTAGCAACGAGTGAAGTCAAGCGTTATTCGCAGTTGGGACTACCCACTATCGGCGCGACCGTCCCTGGTTATGACGTCGGCATCTGGTACGGCGTTGTGGTTCCGGCCGGAACCCCCAAGCCCATCATCGACAGGCTCAATGCCGAACTTGTGGCGATCGTGCAAATTCCCGATGTCAAAGAACAGATGGCGAAGCAGGGTTATGAAAGTGCGGTTGCGCCGCCCGCGGAAATGGAATCGCAGATTCGTTCCGAGGTTGAAAAGTGGATACGTTCAGCCAGGCAGGCGGGTGTCAAACAGGAGGACTAGCCGTGGCTGCCCGGCAGGGCGGTATAGCCCAGATAGTGGTACCGCGCGATGTACTCATTGCACGGGCGCGAGCTCGTAGAGGTGCTGACACGGTGTGGCCCCAAGGCTCCAAGCTCGCGTACGGGTTGCTTGAGCGGCGTTTGCGGATCGCTAGCCGCGGTAGGCGCCGAAGTGCGGCTTGCGGCGCGGGCCCGTTCTTCGGTGACACTCCCAGTGCTTGGGTTGACCATGATGTGATAGAAGATACACTAGCGAACTATATAAGGTGAGGCACTTTGGCATGCGGCAAGCAAGGTTTTTCCCGATGTCGGGTACTCCGTGCTTGCCATTGCCGGCGACCAGCGAAGGAGACGACATTGGAAGCAAACACCGCCCGGCTGCGTGAATGGATCCAGGCGCGCCACGGCGTCGCGCTGGCCGACTACGAGGCGCTGCGGCAATGGTCGGTGCGCGACGTACCGGCCTTCTGGCAGGCCATGTGGGACTACTTCGAGGTCCAGTCGCCGACGCCGCACACACAGGTCCTGGGTGATGCCCGCATGCCAGGCGCGCGCTGGTTTGAGGGCGCCCAGGTCAACTATGTGGCGCACCTGCTCAAACACTGCGCGCCGAACGACGCCGCGCAACTGCCCGCTCTGGTGTTCCGCAACGAACGCCTGCAGCGCGAGGGGCGCGACACCGAGTTGACGTGGACCGCGCTGGCTGACCAGACCGCCGCATTGGCGGCTGCTTTGCAGGCCATCGGCGTGTTGCGTGGTGACCGGGTGGCAGCCTACCTGCCAAACATTCCGCAGACGGTGGTGGGCTTCCTGGCCTGTGCCTCGCTGGGAGCGATCTGGAGCCTGTGCGCGCCGGACATGGGCGTGGCGACGGTGCGCGACCGCTTCCGGCAGATCGGGCCCAAGGTGTTGATCGCCTGCGACGGCAGCGTGTATGGCGGCAAGGTGCTGGATCGGCGCGCGCATGTGACACAGCTGTTGCGGGAGTTGCCCAGCCTGCAGGCGCTGGTGCTGGTGCCTTATCTGTCAGAGGCGGGTGTGGCGGTCGCGGACCTCGGCTTCGACGCCGGCGGCTGGGGTGGGCGGGTGCTGGCGTGGCCGGAGTGCCTGGCGCAGCCGGGCCGGGTGGCGCCGCAGCCGGTGCCTTTCGACCACCCGTTGTGGATCGTTTACAGCAGCGGCACGACCGGTCTGCCCAAGCCCATCGTGCACGGGCACGGCGGCGTGTTGCTGGAGATGCTCAAGTTGCTCTGTTTTCATCTGAACCTGGGCCCCAGCGCCCAGACCGGTGACCGCTTTCACTGGTACAGCAGTTCGGGCTGGGTGATGTGGAACCTGCAGGTCTCCGCCTTGCTGCTGGGCACCACGGTGTGCCTGTACGACGGTCACCCTTCCTTTCCCGAGTCCGACACGCTTTGGCGTTACGCCGGCCAGGTGCGCGCCACCTTTCTGGGCGCCGGGGCGGCTTTCTACACCGCGTGTATGAAGGCCGGCGTCGAGCCGCGCCGCAGTGGCGACCTGTCGCAATTGCGGGCGCTCGGTTCCACCGGCTCGCCACTGCCGCCGGAGGCTTATCGGTGGGGGCAACAGCAGGTGCGTCAGGATATCTGGTGGGCGGTGATATCCGGCGGTACCGACATCGCCAGCGCTTTCCTGGGTGGCACGCCAGAGCTGCCGACCGTGCCAGGCGAGATGCAGGCGCGTTGCCTGGGTGCCGACGTGTTGGCCTGGGACGAGGCCGGCCACAGCCTGATTGACGAGGTCGGCGAGCTGGTGTGTGTACAAGCCATGCCGTCGATGCCGCTGTTCTTCTGGGGCGACGAAGGTGGTCGGCGCTACCTCGACAGTTACTTCGACCTGTACCCGGGCCGGGATGGGAAGCCAGCGGCGTGGCGCCATGGCGACTGGCTGCGTATCACACCCCAAGGTGGCGCCGTGGTCTACGGCCGCAGCGACGCCACCCTGAACCGCCATGGCCACCGGCTTGGCACCAGCGAGCTTTATCAAGTGGTGGAAGCCTCACCCGCGGTGCTGGACAGCCTGGTAGTGGACATCGAATACCTGGGCCGCCCGAGCTACATGCCGTTGTTCGTGGTGCTGCGCCCGGGCTTGCAACTCGACGCGGCGATCGAAGCCGATTTGCGCCAGCGCATCCGCGAGAGCCTGTCGCCACGTTTTGTTCCCGACGAGATCGTCCAGGTGGCCGAGATTCCACGCACCTTGACCGGCAAGAAGCAGGAGCTGCCGGTGAAGAAGCTGATGCTGGGCCGCTTATTGGCTGAAGTGGTGAACAAGGACGCCTGCGCCAACCCGGATGCTTTTGAGTGGTACCAGGCGTTCGCGCGCCGACACGCCGCTGGATCGGCGCCGGAATCAACCACCAATACCGGGTGACTGGCTAGAATGTACACCAGCGTACAGTAACTCAGCGACAAAGCGGCCCGCGCGGCCAGAAGGTGGTCATGGCAACCCAGACACACAGCGTCGATTGGGAACTCCGGCTCGGGTACCTAATCCACGATGTCTCGCGCTTGCGTCGCAGCGCCTTCGACCGTTGCCTGAAGCCGCTGAATGTGACGCGCTCGCAGTGGTGGGTGCTGGCCTATCTTTCGCGTGAAGACGGCATGACCCAGTCCAAGTTGGCCGAGGAACTCGACATCGGCAAGGTGGCCGTTGGTGGTCTGATCGACCGGCTGGAGAAGTCGGGGCTGTTGCGGCGCGACGCCGACGCGCTCGACCGGCGCGTGAACCGGGTTTTTCTCGAACCCAAGAGCAAGCAGTTGATTGCCCGCATGCGCAAGGTCAGCCACCGCATGAACACACAGATACTGGCCGGGCTGGGCGACGTGAAGCTCGAGTCGACCGCCGCAACGCTGGACGCGATGAAGGCCAACCTGCTGCGCTACCTGCAGTCGGCCGAGGTTTGAGCACCGATGGCGCCCCCAATCCCGTTTTTTTCAGGCCTTCGCATGGCCAGCAATGGCGTCGAAAACTGGCCCGGAAGGCTCAACTGTTCGCCATGGTGGGTCCAGGCCGACCGCTACGACACGACCACCACCGCCGGCGCCAACCCCAGTTTCTTGGCGCGACGGGCGAACTTGCGGTCATCGAAAGTTGCGACGCTGGCGCAAGATTTGTAGCTCGCGTGGTGCAGCGCATCGGCAAAGTCGATGCCCGCCTCGCAGGTCGACAGTGCCCGCGCGATCGCATCACGGTCTTCGACGGCGATGTGCGCCTGTTCGAGAAGGTGCCGCATGACTGAAGCCACTTCGCCTTGGTCGAAGCCATAGTAGCCGCGCATAACCCACTCGAGTTCAAGGATCACCGACTTGCTCACCATCAGTGGCTGCCCCGACTCGATAAGGCGGCGTGCGGCCAAGCGCTGCCGCCGCGCCTGTGCGTCCGCATGGTCGTCGATGTAGTAACGCGCGAGCACGTTGGTGTCGAGGCCGATCATCGCTTGAGCAGCGTGGCGGGGTCGAAGTCCGGCGGCACGGCGGCGCGCCGACTTTTGAGTATGCCGAACCCACTGCCGGTTTCGCCCGATGGCGAACTCCTGACCCGCATTTCGACGTGGTCGCCGACCAGCGAGAACTCGATGCGGCTGCCCTGCCGGATTCCCAACTGTTGCCGAAGATTCTTCGGAATGGTGACCTGTCCCTTGCTGGTGACAGACGTGACTTCCATGACGTCTCCAAGTATTACGCGGTAATACTAACAGACTGGCTCGCCATGGAAACCCACTCCGGCTGGAAGCCTTTCCAGAGCGCCGCCACGCAGCGGGCGATGGGCGCAACAACGAAGCAGGCTCCTGCCTGCAAGGCTGAAACCCGTGCGAGTCCGCTGCGCAGACTCGCACGGGTCGAAGGGGCGGAGCTCTGCGGCGTCGCGGCCTGCAAGGCGAGCAATACCCTCAGGCGAGGCCGCAGGGGCTCAATCGGGTGTGTAGCGCTCTCACCCAACAGATGAATCGCATCCAGGCCAATAACTCAGTGTCGATCAAGCGGTTGCGATAAAAACGAGCGGTCAACTGCCGAATCAAGGGTCAAAGTTCAACACCACCTTCATCGCTTGCGAGCGATCCGCCGCCAGTGCAAACGCGCGCGCCGGATCGCGGTACGAGACCGTGGCCGAGATCAAAGGCTTTACATCCACCAGTCCCTTGTTGAGCAATTCCACCGCCATGGCAAATTCCTCGTGGAAACGAAACGCGCCGCGCAGATCGAACTCTTTCGCTACGATGGTATTCACCGGCAAGGTCATCTCGCCCCCCAAGCCAAGCTGCGTGATGATGCCGCGTGGCCGCAACGCATCGAATGCTCCACGCAACGCTCGCTCATTTCCGCTGGCTTCGAACAACACATCGAACCGGCCCTTGTCGGCGCAAAAGCGGGACAGGCCATCCGGTTCCACTGCCATGTTGACAACCTCGTCAGCACCCACCTTGAGCGCCTTGCCCAGCGTGTAGGCGCCAACGTCAGTGGCAACAATATGGGCGGCGCCGGCGCGCCGAGCCGCAACGATCACCAGCGCGCCAATCGGCCCACATCCAGTGACAAGTACATTCTTTCCCAGCAGCGGGCCAGCACGGCGCACCGCGTGCAACGCAACCGCCAGCGGCTCAGCCATAGAGCCTTCGGCGTCGCTCACGCTCTTGGCCAGCCGGTGTGCCTGGTGCGTCTCGACCACGATTTCCTGGCGGAACGCGCCCTGGACATGTGGCGTGCGCATGGCGCTGCCGTAATAACGCATATCGAGGCAATGGTTCTGCAGGCCTTGTTGGCAATACTGGCACAAGCCGCAAGGCTGGCTGGGACTGACGGCAATCCGTTCACCGGGCACAAAGGCGCTGACTCTCCCGCCCACTGCCTCAATCACTCCGGCAACTTCATGCCCCAGCACCATCGGCTCTTTGATCCGGATGGTTCCAAAGCCACCATGCTGGTAATAGTGCAAGTCGGAGCCGCAGATGCCGCCGCAGCGCACGCGCACGCGCAGCTGGTCGGGACCCAGTTCGGCGGTGGGAAAAGTCTCGACGCGCAAATCCCCTGCGCCGTGAATGACAAGAGCTTCCATAGTCTTTCCTTTCCGATCCGCCGCTTTTCTTGCACGCTGATTCACGAGCGCGCTCACAACACGGCTAACATGCCGCCGTCGACGTAGACAATGTGACCGTTCACATAGTCCGACGCGGACGATGCGAGGTAAATCGCGGTACCGGCGAGTTCGTCCGGCCGGCCCCAGCGGCGCGCCGGTGTGCGTGCCTTGACCCAGGCATCGAAGCTCGGGTTTTCCATCAAGGCGGTGTTCATTTCAGTTGCCATGTAACCCGGGCCAATCGCGTTGGCCTGGATGCCATGTTCGGCCCACTCAGCCGCCATGGCACGCGTCAGCATCTTGATGCCGCCCTTGGCGGTGGTGTAGGGACCGACAGTAGCGCGTGCGGCTTCGCTGGTGAGCGAGCCGATATTGATCACCTTGCCACCGCGCCCGCGCTTGATCATGCGGCGCGCCGCCTCGCGGCCGACAACAAACGCGCTGGTGAGATTGGTGGCTATCACCTTGTCCCACTCGGCGAGCGTGAAATCGATCAGGGGCTTGCGCAACTGGATGCCGGCGTTGTTGACCAGGATGTCAACCTCGATGCCAGCGGCGTCCAGGCGCGCGAATGCGGCCAGCACCGCTGCTTCGTCGGTTACGTCAAAAGCGGCTTCTTCCACCTGGTGCCCGGCGCCGCGTAATGCTTCGGCGCTGCGGGCCAGGCGCTGCGCGTCCACGCCGTTGAGAACCAGGCGTGCGCCTGCCTGGGCCAGACCTTCGGCAATCGCGTGGCCGAGTCCGCGCGAGGAACCGGTTACCAGGGCGGTGCGGCCGGACAGATTGAATAATGGATGTGACATGTTACTGGGTAGTGGGATTCAGGTGGCGCTGCGCCGTACAACCAGATCGGAACGCTCGAACACCGAGGGCGGCAACTCGACGCCCAGGCCGGGACCGGCCAGGGGAACGAGTATAGAAGGCACGCACCATCTCCTGGATCAGCGTATTGGGCTGGCTGAAGGACGCGTGGCGTGTGCCCACCGTTCAAGGATGGCAAATCACTCTGGTGGAAGTCGATCAACCGCAACAAGAAATTCATCACGCTCGACCTGCGCGTGCCCGAAGGTCGCCGAGTCCCCGTATGTGGTGCCGTAGGCACCGGCTACTGCTTGAACGCAAGTTACCCAAGTTCCTCAAGTCCGGTTTATATTCACCATCCCTGCTGCGCCTGACCTGTTGCCATGCCCGCATTCGACTCCCGCATCAATCCGCAGAGCGACGTCTTCGCCACCAACCGCGAACATATGTTGCGGATGCTGGCCGAGGTGCGCGCGCTGGAACAACGCACGCGCGACCGTTCGGCCCAGTCCAAACCGCTGTTCGACAAACGCGCGCAATTGCTGCCGCGTGACCGCGTCGCCATCCTGCTCGATCCGGGCAGTTCCTGGCTCGAGCTTTCAGCACTCGCGGGGTACACGCTGGACCATCCGGACCCGGCCAAGGCCATTGCGGGTGCGGGTGTGATCACCGGTATTGGCATGGTGGGCGGCACGTATTGCGTCGTCGTGGCGTCGGACGCCGGCATCGAGGCTGGATCGATCCGCGCCATGGGGCGCGAGAAGATGTTACGCGCGCAACAACTCGCGCTCGACAACAAGCTTCCATTCGTGTTCCTGGTGGAAAGCGCAGGTGCCAATCTGTTGCAGTACAAAGTTGACGGTTTTGTACTCGGCGGCGCAATCTTCCGCAATCTCGCTCGCCTGTCGGCCGCCGGCCTGCCCGTGATCACCGTGGTGCACGGTTCGTCGACGGCTGGCGGAGCTTATATGCCGGGCTTGTCGGACTACGTAATCATGGTCCGCGGCCGGGCGCGGGCCTTCCTGGCCGGGCCGCCTTTGCTCAAGGCGGCCACCGGCGAAATTGCAACCGAAGAGGAACTCGGGGGAGCAGAAATGCACACCTCGGTATCGGGCCTAGGTGAATACATGGCCGAAGACGACGCCGATGGCGTGCGCCTGGCCCGCGAGGTGGTACAGCGGCTGCACTGGTCACGCCATCTGGCGCCTTCTGCCGCTTCACCGGGGCAGGGTGCTCCGGCGCCTCGGTTGGACCCGGAACATTTGTTGGGCATCATGTCCAGCGACGGACGCAAGCCGGCCGACATGCGCGAAGTTATCGCGCGCGTGGTGGACGATTCGGACTTCCTGGAGTTCAAGTCCCTGTTTGGTCCAGCAACCGTGACCGCTCACGCGGCCATTCAGGGCCACCCGGTCGGCATCATCACGAACAATGGCCCACTCGATCCGGATGGCGCCAACAAGGCGACGCATTTTATTCAGGCCTGTTGCCAAAGCGGCACGCCACTGATTTACCTGCAGAACACCACCGGGTACATGGTGGGCAAAGCCTATGAGCGCGGCGGCATGATCAAACACGGCTCCAAAATGATCCAGGCCGTGTCCAACGCCAGCGTGCCGCAGTTCACCATCATGTGCGGCTCGTCTTTTGGCGCCGGCAACTACGGCATGTGCGGGCGCGCTTACGAACCGCGTTTTCTGTTTTCCTGGCCCAATGCGCGTACCGCGGTCATGGGAGCTGAACAGGCCGCTACAACCATGCGTATCGTGGCCGAGGCGGGCGCCAAACGCAAAGGCCTGGCGGTGGACGAGGCCGCATTGGCGACACAGGAGAAAACCATCATCGACAACTTCGAGCGCCAGCAAAGCGCCGTCGCAACGTCGAGCCTCATGCTCGATGATGGTGTGATCGATCCGCGCGACACGCGTTCCGTGCTGGGCCTGTGCCTGAGCTTATGCGACGAGTCGACGCGGCGCTCGGTTCGCCCGATGCAGTTTGGAGTGGCACGGCCATGAGCCGCCGGGCCGTTCCCAAGGCTCATAGCACCGCAGTGCGCAGCTCGGAGGTATTCCTGATACGCCGCCGGGCCGTTCCCAAGGCTCATAGCACCGCAGTGCGCAGCACGGAGGTATTCCTGATACGCCGCCGGGCCGCTCCCAAGGCGACAACGAAGTTGCGGTGCAGACTCACAACTGCGCGAAGCGCTTGTGATGTCGAAGCCAATCGCATCGCAGTGCGCAGCACGGAGGTGTTCCTGTGAGCCGTTTCTCTTCGATCCTGATTGCCAACCGCGGCGAGATCGCGGTGCGTATCACGCGTACTGCAAAACGTCTGGGGTACCGTGTCATTGCCGTCTATTCGGACGCCGATGCCGGCGCAGTCCATACATGCCTGGCTGACCAGGCGCTACGCATCGGTGGCCCGGCCCCACGCGACTCGTATCTCAATATCCCGGCCATCATTGCGGCGGCTCAGCAAGGCAACGCGGGCGCGGTACATCCGGGCTACGGCTTCCTGGCCGAGAACGCGGACTTCGCCCAGGCGGTGCTGGACGCGGGACTGGTCTGGATCGGGCCGCCACCGGCCGCGATCCGCGCCATGGGCGACAAGGCACAAGCCAAACGCCTGATGCAAGCCGCCGCGGTGCCCTGTGTTACCGGTTATGACGGAGATGAGCAGGACGATGTGACGCTGCGCACGCAGGCGCAGCAGGTCGGTTATCCGCTAATGATCAAGGCGACATCCGGCGGGGGCGGACGCGGCATGCGCCTGGTGGACTCTGCTGCCGGGTTCGATGCGGCGCTTACGAGCGCGCGTTCGGAAGCACTTGCGGCGTTCGGCGATTCGACCGTGTTGCTGGAGCGTGCCGTCGACCAACTGCGGCATGTGGAAGTACAGGTTTTCGCCGACGAACATGGCCATGTGGTGCATTTGGGCGAGCGCGATTGCTCGGTGCAGCGCCGGCACCAGAAGGTGATCGAGGAGGCGCCCTCGCCAGCGCTTGCCGGCACGGCTGGCCAGCAACTGCGCCGCAATATGGGTGAAATGGCGGTGGCGGCGGCACGCGCAATAAGTTACCGCGGCGCCGGCACGATCGAGTGCCTGCTGGACGCGCAGGGCAATTTCTATTTCATGGAAATGAACACGCGCCTGCAGGTAGAGCATCCGGTAACGGAAGCACTGACCGGTTACGACCTGGTCGAATGGCAACTGCGCGTGGCCCAAGGCGAAGGTTTGCCCGAGACCTCGCAAGAAGCGATCCTGAGCCGGTTCGAGGCGGGCGGCCACGCAATCGAGGTGCGATTGTGCGCCGAAGACCCGGCCCATGGCTTCCTGCCCCAAAGCGGGCATCTGCTGGATTGGCAACCCGGCACTGCGGTGCGCGTGGACCATGCGCTGGAATCGGGTGTGGCGATAGCGCCGTTTTACGACTCGATGATCGCCAAGTTTGTCGCCCACGGTGCCACCCGCAACGAGGCTTGCAAGTCACTGGCGGACACGTTGCGGTCGGCCGTGGTGCTGGGCGTGCGGACCAACCAGGCTTTTCTGGCGGCATGCCTGGAACATGTCGAATTCGCCAGCGGCCGGGCGACCACGGCGTTTATTGCCGCGCACCTCGAAGAGCTGCTTGCAGCAGCGCCACCGCTACCGGCGCCGCTGGCCGCGCTGGCGCTGTACGCCGCACGGGCCGTGCGCCTGGGCCATGACCCGACCCGAATCGAATTGGCATTGCCCTGGTCGGTGCCGATGCGGTTCACGCGGGAGGGAGTTGCTGTCGAAGCGAAGCTTCAGGCCCTGGGCGGAAAATCCTACCGAGTTGTCTGCAAGGACTCGGCCGAAGACTTCACACTCGCCGCTTGCAGCCGGCATGGCATCACGGTCGACTCGCGCACAGGGCGTGTGTCGCTAGTCTGCACACTAAACCAGAACGGCCTGTTCCTGGGCCAGGCTGGCCGACAAAGCGTTATCGAGGACCAAACCCTGGCGAGCGCTGCTGCCACAGGCCCTGCAGGCGCGTCCCAGGTTCGTGCGCCGATGGCGGGGCGCGTGATCGCACTACATGTGCGCGAAGGGCAAGCGGTGGCCAAAGGTGCACCCCTACTGGTGCTCGAAGCGATGAAGATGGAGCATCCCTCCACCGCACCTATGGACGCCGTCGTGACACGCGTCTGCGTCGAACAAGGCGCACAGGTAAGCACCGGCAGCTTGCTGATCGAACTTGGTGCCGCGCCCTGACGGCATCACACGAATGTACTTCAAGGAATTTCATGACAATCCAACTGCTTCAGGAGCGCCCCCACCCCGGCGTGCTGCTGCTGACCTTCAATCGACCCGAACGTAAGAACGCGCTCGACCACGACACCACCAGTGCGTTCATCGATGCCATCAACGCGTCGAATGCCGACCCCGAGGTACGTGTCGTTGTTGTAACCGGCGCCGGCGGAAACTATTCCAGCGGTGGTGACATCGAGGCATTTCAGAATCTCGCGCAGCGCACCCATCCCCCGATCGGCCAACGCATGATGGAGGCGCTGAACGACGCGATCAAACCGGTGATCGCGGCGGTCGAGGGCCTGGCGCTGGGCGGGTCGGCCACGATGCTGCTGCATTTCGATCTGGTCTATGCGGGCCGCGGCGCGCGGTTCCGCCTGCCTTTCGTCAATCTGGGCGCCTGCCCGGAAGGGGCATCGAGTTATTACCTGCCGCTTCTGGCGGGCCACCGCAAGGCCGCCGAACTGCTGTTGTTGGGTGAGTTCTTCGACGTCGATGCGGCGCGCGAAGCCGGGCTCGTCAACGCGGCAACAGCGGATGGGGAGGCACTCAGCACCGCCTTGGCCAGCGCCCGGAAAATTGCGTCCAAGTCTGCCGAGTCGGTGCGCCTCACCAAAATGCTGTTGCGCGAAGGGCACCGCGACACGGTGCGGCGTGTGCTGGCGCGCGAACATGGATTGTTCACCGAACGGCTGCACACACCCGAAGTACAAGCCAATCTTGCCGCCATGCGCGGTACCGCCAAGGAGAAATCCTGATGGCCTTGCCTGCCGCGATTCGCCGCACCATGCGTCTGCCGGTCATCGGCGCGCCCATGTTCATTGTTTCCGGGCCCGAGCTGGTGATTACACAGTGCAAGGCGGGAATCATCGGGGCCTTTCCATCCCTCAATGCCCGTCCGAGAGAAGCGCTGGACGAATGGCTCAGCCATATTCGCTCGGCGCTGGCCGAACACGACCGCGCGCACCCGGACCGTCCAGCGGCGCCTTTTGCGGTGAACCTGGTGGCGCACAAGAGCAACGGCCGGCTCGAGCATGATCTGGCCTTGTGCATTAAACACAAGGTGCCGGTAGTGATCACCTCGCTGGGCGTACGGCCGGAACTCAACGATGCCATTCATGCCTACGGTGGTTTTGTGCTGCACGACGTAATTACCAACCGGCACGCAAAAAGCGCCATCAGCAAAGGCGCGGATGGTGTGATCGCCGTGGCCGCGGGCGCCGGTGGCCACGCGGGCGCCACATCGCCGTTTGCGCTGGTGCAGGAAATCCGCTCCTGGTTTTCCGGACCGCTGGTGTTGGCCGGAGCCATCAGCAACGGGCAGGCGATTCTCGCCGCGCAGGTGATGGGTGCCGACCTGGTCTACATGGGCAGCGCCTTTATCGCCACCGAAGAAGCCAACGCGGTGCAGGAATACAAACAGATGCTGGTGGGCGGTGGCGCCGAGGACATCATTTACACCAATTATTTCTCGGGTGTGCTGGGCAATTTCCTGAAGCCTTCACTGGTGGCATCGGGTCTGGACCCGGATCGGCTTGCGCCCAGGGAGGCAGGCTTGGTCTCGTTTGCCGCAACCGACGAAAGCGACGCTCCCAGGCGTTGGAAAACCATCTGGGGTGCCGGGCAAGGCATTGGCGCAATCAAGAACATCCAGCCCACACGCAAACTGGTCGAGCGGCTGCGGGCGGAATATGCGGATGCGTGCGCGCGAAGTGTCGATATCCACCGGATATGGGCCAACGATCCGGTCCCGCAAACTGCGTGATCACAACATGACCGAACCCCGAGACCTAACTAAATTCCGCGCGCAAGTGCGTGAATTTCTCGCGCGCAAGTTGCCGGAAGATATTCGCGCCGCGACGCGAGACGGCATTCCACTGACCAAATCTCAATCGTTGCGTTGGCACGCGGTCCTGCACGAACAGGGCTGGCTGGTACCGCATTGGCCGGTCGACGCCGGCGGCCTGGATTGGGATGCGATGCAGCGCATGGTGTTCGATGAAGAGATGTGCACCCATTTCGCGCCTGAACTCAGCCCGCTCATGTTCGACATGATCGGGCCCGTGCTGATCCGTTTTGGCAACGACGCACAAAAGGCACGTTTCCTGCCGCGCATCGCGTCGGGAACGCAGTGGTGGTGCCAAGGCTACTCAGAGCCCAATGCCGGGTCCGATCTGGCCGCGCTCAACACGCATGCCGTACGGCGCGGCGAGTGCTATGTTGTGAACGGCTCCAAGATCTGGACCTCCTACGCCCATCAGGCTGACTGGATTTTCTGCCTGGTCCGCACCGATGTCGAGGCTAAGGTGCAGGACGGTATTTCCTTTCTGCTGATCGACATGAAGACACCCGGAATCACGCTGCGGCCGATTCTTGGAATCCATGGCTGGCAAGGCTTCAACCAGGTGTTTTTCGATGATGTCGAAGTACCGGTGGAAAACCTGGTGGGCACCGAGAACCGTGGCTGGACGGTTGCCAAGTCGCTGCTGGAGTTCGAGCGACTCAAACTGGCACGTGTGGGCGAGAACAAACGCCGCATGGAGCGCGTGCGTGAACTCGGCTGGAGCGAGATCGAGATGGGCGTACCGCTGATGCAACGGCCGTGGTTCAGAATACGTTTTGCCGAGTTGCAGATGCGCCTGATGGCGCTCGAAGCGAATGCACTGCGCTTTATCGAACGCGCGCAACGCGGCGAGCCGATTGGCGCGGAAGTGTCGATGCTCAAACTTCGCGGCAGCCAGTTGATGCAGCTATGGGAGGCGCTGAATGTGGACGCCCTGGGCCCCGCCAGCCTGCCGTTCGACGCCGGGGCGATCGTCGGCCAACCCCACTCGCTGCCGGTACCGGCGATGGTGGCCACTGCGTTGCCGCGCCGCTTGCTGTCGCGGGGTTTCACAATCGCCGGCGGCTCCAGCGAAGTACAGCGCAACATCCTTGCCAAGCAGGTGCTGGGTTTATGAGCAATATTTCCATGGATGAAAACCAGACCATGCTGGCCGAGAGTGCGCGTAAGTATGTGCAGCGCGGTTATACGAGCGAGGCGCGCGCCATCTCGCTTGCAAGTCCCCACGGATGTGCGCCCGCGCGCTGGCGCGAGTTCGCCGAGCTGGGCTGGCTGGCCCTGCCGCTGCCGGAACAGGATGACGGGCTCGGCGGCTCGTTGCCGGACATCTGCGTGCTGGCGGAAGAACTCGGTCGCGCGCTGGTTACCGAGCCATGGATCGCCTGCGGCGTGCTGGCGGCGTCGCTACTCGCGGCCACCGGCAATGCTGCTCAGCGCGCGCGCTGGATGCCGGCCATCGCCTCAGGAGAAAAGCGCATCGCCTTCGCCGCCTGGGAAGCCGGCAGCCGCTTCGATGCGCAGCAAATCCACCTGCGCGCTGAACGCAACGACGGTGCTTACTGGTTGACCGGCACCAAGGAGCTGGTGCTGGGAGCACCCGGAGCGGACCTGTTGATCGTGGCGGCGCTTTGCGACAACGGCGACGGCAAGCCGCAGCCGGCCCTATTCATGGTGGAGAGCGGCGCGGCAGGCCTCGAACTCAAGAGTTATGCCATGGTGGACGGTCGCCATGCTGCCCATCTCCGGCTGCACCATGTGGCCGTTCAGGCGCCGGCGCGGCTCGATGCGGCCACCGCAGTCACGCAAGCCATCGGCCAGGCGATCGACCGCGCCGTTATCGCAGCGTGTGCCGAGACTACGGGCGTCATGGCGGTAGCGCTGGAGACCACGCTCGATTACCTGAAAACACGCAAGCAGTTCGGCCGGACCCTCGCAAGCAACCAGGCTTTGCAACACCGGCTGGTCGATCTGCATGTTGCGATCGAGGAGACACGTGTGCTGGTGCGCGCCGCGGCTGCCGCGTTCACGGGACCAGAGCTGACGCGCCAGGCCTTTGTGGCGGCCGCCAAGGCCTGCACATCGCAGGCCGCGCGCCAGGTGTGGGAAGAGACGGTGCAGATGCATGGCGCGATCGGCATGACCAACGACTACATGCTGGGTGCTTACACGCGGCATCTGGCGGCATCCCACGCACTTTTCGGTGATGCGGACCACCATCTCGAACGCCTTGCCGCCGTCGAAGACCAACTGCACGCCGCGGCAGGTGCAAACGCTCTCAGGATTTGAACCAAACAAGGAGATCACTATGCGACAAGCAGTCATCGTTTCTTATGCACGCACCGGCCTGGCTAAGGCGGTGCGCGGCGGATTCAACAACACCTCGAACATGGCAATTCTGGGCCACGCGATTCAGCATGCGGTTGGGCGCGCTGGGGTTGACCCGAAGGAAGTGGAAGACGTTGTCGCGGGTTGCGTCGCCGCCTCGGGTAACGTGGCGCGCGCGGCAGCACTGCTGGCCGGGCTGCCGGTGACCACTTCCGGTGTCAGCCTGCACCGCGCGTGTTCTTCGGGGCTCAACGCGATTGCGAACGCGGCGCACCATATCGTGGAAGAGGGCGCAAGCGTGGTTGTGGGATGCGGCGTTGACTCGATCAGTTTTCAGGGTGGTGGCGGCGGCGGGCGCGATCCGCGCCTTACCGAGCTGTATCCCGATTTCTGGATGCCGATGATAGACACGGCCGACGTGGTTGCGGCGCGCTACAACATCAGCCGCGAGGTCCAGGACCAGTATTCGCTGGAATCCCAGCGCCGGATGGCGGCTGCGCAACAGGCCGGCAAGTTCAAGCATGAAATCATTGCGGTCAAGACGCAAATGAAAGTGGTTGACAAACAGACCAAGGCCGAGTCGCTGGTAGACGGGGTGGTAGACCGGGACGAATGCAACCGGCCGGATACCACGCTGGAAGGTCTTGCGAAACTCGAACCGGTCAAAGGCCCAGGCAAATCGATTACGGCTGGCAATGCAAGCCAGTTGTCCGACGGCGCGGCAGCGGTTGTGGTGATGGAAGCCAGGGACGCCGAGCGCCGGGGCCTGGAGCCGCTAGGCGCGTTCAAGGGTTGGGCGGTGGCTGGCTGCCAGCCCGATGAGATGGGCATTGGTCCGGTCTTCGCGATACCGCGCCTGCTGGAGCGCCATGGCCTGAAGATCAGCGACATCGATCTGTGGGAGCTGAACGAAGCGTTTGCCAGCCAGTGCCTGTATTGCAGGGACGCGCTGGACATTGACCCGGCAATTTACAACGTGAACGGCGGCTCGATTGCGATCGGTCACCCGTTTGGAATGACGGGCGCACGGCTGAGCGGGCATATCCTGCTCGAGGGCCGGCGGCGCAAGGCGAAACATGTTGTGGTGTCGATGTGCGTCGGAGGTGGCATGGGCGCGGCGGGTCTGTTCGAAGTTTACTGACCCGGCACAGGAACATATGGCAACCAGCTCGACAGTAAAAATCGGCGGCGCTTCGGGTTTCTGGGGCGACAGCAGCGTGGGCGCGCCGCAACTGGTGGCCAGCGGGCAGATCGACTACCTGGTGTTCGATTACCTGGCTGAACTCACCATGTCCATCCTGGCCGGTGCACGGCTCAAGAAACCGGAGCTAGGGTTTGCGACCGATTTCGTTTCGGTCGCCATGAAAGCGGTGTTGCGCGACGTAGTCGCCAACGGGATTCGAGTGGTCAGCAATGCGGGCGGCGTGAACCCCCAAGGTTGCGCGGCCGCGCTCGCGGCGCTGGCTGCGGAACTGGGGGTAGGGCTCAAGATTGCAGTGGTCACGGGCGACGACGTAATGCCGCTGCTGCCCGAGCTGCGCGCGGCGGCAGAGCCGGTGCGCGAGATGCAAAGCGGCGCCGCTTTGCCGACACAGGTGCTGACTGCCAACGCCTATCTGGGTGCCTTACCGATCAAGGCCGCATTGGATGCCGGGGCGCAGGTGGTCATCACCGGGCGCTGCGTCGACTCGGCCGTCACGCTCGGTGTGCTGATGCACGAATTCGGATGGAGCAGCGGCGACTATGACCGTCTCGCGGCCGGCAGCCTGGCCGGCCACATAATCGAATGTGGTTGCCAGGCCACCGGCGGCCTGCACACCGACTGGGACGACGTGCCGGACTGGCCCAATATCGGCTATCCAATTGTTGAATGCAGCGCCGATGGCAGTTTTGTGGTTACCAAGCCGGCCGGCACCGGCGGACTGGTCACGCCGGCCGTGGTGGCCGAACAGATGTTGTACGAGATCGGCGACCCGCTCGCCTACATCCTGCCGGACGTGGTGTGTGACTTCACCCAGGTGAAGATGCACCAGGCGGGTGAACACCGGGTCGCGGTGCGTGGCGCCCTGGGATATGCGCCAACCGACAGCTACAAGGTTTGCGCTACCTATCTGGACGGCTTCAAGACTTCAGCCCAGCTCACTATCGTGGGTTTCGACGCGGTGGCCAAGGCGCGCCGCACCGGTGCAGCCATCATCGACCGTACTGCTGCGTTATTGGCCAAAGCCGGGCTGCCACCCTATACCGCCACCAACATAGAGGTGCTGGGCGCAGAGTCCTGCTACGGGCCGCACGCAACGACACAACACACACGCGAAGCCATATTGCGCGTCACGGCTACCCACGCTCGCAAGGAAGCCCTGGAGCTGCTGGCGCGCGAGGTGGCGCCCGCCGGAACCTCCTGGTCACCTGGAACCACCGGCGCCGGTGAAGGGCGCGCCTCGGTGTCGCCCTCAATCCGTCAATATGCCTTCCTGTTGCCGAAGTGGCAGCTCTCACCGGTGGTGAGTATGGGGGCCGCAGTGATCAGCGTCACGCAGCCGAACGGCCAGACCAAACCGGCGCTATTGCCGGCATCGAAAGCCGGGGACAGACCCACCGGTGCAATTGCAAATCTTTCCACCAGCGACCTGACAACCGTGCCCCTGATCCGCCTGGCCTGGGCCCGCAGCGGCGACAAGGGCGACACCTCCAATATTGGCGTGATCGCGCGGTCTGCCGCCGTGCTGCCACTGCTGCGTGTGCAACTGACCGAAGC
>JANNGR010000134.1:0-1507 GCA_031403955.1 Betaproteobacteria bacterium | reverse complement strand
CTTGACAAAGCAGATGTCGCAGAGCTCGCGCGGCGGGAGCAGGACGCCCTGGCAACTCGGACAGCGAATGCCCAGGATACGACCGGAGGTCTGCATCTCGTCGAACAGGCGACCAAAGTAGGGCCCGCGCGCATGCTGGTAATGGAGCGTCAACGTGGTTGGCATGCTGTCGATTGGCGGGCGCGACTCAAGCAGCGGGACCGGTTGGACGTCGGCACTGGTGTCGGCGGCCGCCGGGCCAAAGCCGGCCAGGTCCATCACGCTGCCTTGCGATGTTTCGGCCCAGATCGCTACAACGCGTTGATCGACTTTCCACTCGGCGTCTCCGAGCAGCCGGTGCAGCAGGTCGCAGTGCGTGCCGTCCAGCCGGATCAGGCCCAATGTAAATCCGGGTGTTCGGGTAAAACTCCTAAGCTTGCCTTGAGCAGCGACCACAACCAACTCGAGCTCGTCGTTTCCGCACCGGCAGACGTCTTGCGCCGGCACCTCGATCCGGTCGCACTTCTGGCAGCGCGTGGCGACGATGCGTTTGCTGGCCAGCTCGGCCAGGAAGGTACCGGTCGCCTTGCCCGGGGTGAGGCGGTAGGGAAGCGAGATAGTGCTGTGTAGCGGCGCCAAATCCAGCGGCTGCGTTGCGGGGGACTGAAACATGTCGATCTGCTCCTTGATTGCTTGACTAGTCGGAACTGACGACCGCGAGGCCACGCAGGTTGGCCCATCCGCCGCCGGTTTGGGCAGCTGCAATTCGCGCTCCCGCAATCTGGTGATCGCCCGCCTTGCCGGTCACCTGCATCGCAGCTTCGATCAATCGGATCAAGCCCGCGGCACCGATAGGATTGGCGCCCAGGCATCCGCCAGACGGGTTGACCGGAATGTCACCAGTGCGCTGCGTGGCGCCTGAAGCGATCAGCTCGGCCGCGCCGCCCAGCGGGCACAGCCCTAGACTTTCGTAGTAGCTGAGTTCGAAGCAGCTATAGGGCTCCTGCACTTCGACCAGGTCCAATTGGCGGCGCGGATTCGTGATGCCGCTGGCGCGATAGACCACCCGTGCCGCGTGCGCCAGCGGCTCCGACATCAGCATCGAACGCTGCGGTGCATTGTCCGCCTCGGCGCAATAGGCGATGCCGCGGATAAAGGCCGGGTTGTTGGTAGATTCCGCGGCCAGGTCTTCAGCGCACAATACGACCGCGGCCGCCCCATCGGAAATCGGCGGAACGTCCAGCAGCTTGATGGGCCAGGCCAGTGGCGGGGAATTTAGGACGTCATCAATTGTCAGCTCCTTGCGCACGTGGGCATAGGGATTCAACTTCGCATTGCCCAGGTTCTTCACCACCACGCGCGCGGCGGCCTCTTCGGTGTGGCCCAGTTTGTCCATGCGCGCGCGCCAGTACGCGGCGGAGAAACCCATGATGCCGACCGCGAACTCCCGACCCCAAAACGGGTCATACAGACTGGAGATGGAGGCCTGCAGTGCGCCTTCCGACAGCTTGTCGTACGCGACCACGAG
>JANNGR010000133.1:0-2120 GCA_031403955.1 Betaproteobacteria bacterium | reverse complement strand
GCCGCGCCGGGTTCACGTGAGTTTGCTGGCGCGTTTGGAGCATGCGTGATGGTAGTCACCCGGATGGGCCAACCGTACCCGGAAAAACCCTCATGCCGATTCACTGAAGCGCGAACTCAAAAGCCTTGAGTAACCTTAAGTAAGACAGTTGCCTTGGCCGTCGATGCATGGTAACTTCCCCGGCAGTCAGCCAGGCTGGCGAAACGGCGTGACTCTCGGCGGACGCTTCGGGTCACATTTCACGTGCTTTCGATAACAGGAAAAACCGATGAAAAAGTCGATCTTCACCGGCACTGCCGGTTGCGCCATTGCGGCGGCCTCGGCCGTCATGTTTGCCAACCCCGCAACCGCCGGGCCGCAGGGTTGTAACACGCGTGTGAACAACACGCACGCCAAGCTGCTGGAATGCGTCACGGTGGAGGGGGTGCGCGCGCATCAGGCCGCTTTGCAGGCTATTGCCGACGCCCACAACGGCATACGCACGTCGGGAACACCGGGGTACGATGCCTCGGTTGACTATGTCGCCAATTCGCTGCGAAGCGCGGGTTATCAGGTGACGATCCAGGACTTCCAGTTCCAGACCTTTATTACCCTCTCGCCGGCAATTCTCGAGCAGGTGGCGCCGCTACCCGGGGGACCCGTCGCCACCGCCATCATGTCGTACTCCGGCAGCGGCGACACCACCGCGGCGGTCAGCACCGTGAGCGATATCCGCGGCTGCAATGCTGCCGACTTCGCCGGTTTTCCGACCGGTAATATCGCCTTGATCAGCCGCGGTACCTGCACCTTCGCCACCAAGGCCACCAACGCCTACAACGCCGGCGCCTCTGGGGTGATCATCTACAACAATGCGCCCGGCGTGCTGAACGGCACCCTCGGCGCCACATTCACGCTGGATATACCGGTGACATCGGTGGAGCAGACCATCGGCCAGCAACTGGCTGCCACACCGGG
Source organism: Betaproteobacteria bacterium (assembly GCA_031403955.1). Classification (GTDB taxonomy): domain Bacteria; phylum Pseudomonadota; class Gammaproteobacteria; order Burkholderiales; family Burkholderiaceae_C; genus CAISIP01. Next base: position 1,166 of record JANNGR010000133.1, on the reverse strand, counting down.
CCTGGAAATGCGCTTGAAGACCGACACCTTCCGGGGCCTGGCCACGTCGTACAACGTGCTGGCCGAAACGCAGGGCGGCGATCCGAACACGGTCGTGATGGCCGGCGCGCACCTCGACTCGGTCAATACCGGCCCTGGCATTCAGGACAACGGCTCTGGTAGCGCCGCAATCCTGGAGACCGCGTTGCAGATGGCCAAGGTCAAGCCGCGTAACAAGTTGCGCTTTGCGTGGTGGGGTGCCGAGGAGTCGGGCCTAGTGGGCTCGACCTACTACGTCAATCAGCTATCGGCGGCCGAGAAAGCGCGCATCGCCATGTACCTGAACTTCGACATGATCGGCTCGCCGAACCACGTCTTTTTCATTTACGACGGTGACGACTCCGACCTGGTTGGCGCAGGGCCAGGACCGGAAGGTTCGGCCGCGATCGAAAAAGTATTCGAGGCGTTCTACCGGACCGCCGGCAAACCCTTCAAGGGGACCGACTTCAGCGGTCGCTCAGACTATGGTCCCTTCATTTTGGCAGGCATACCGGCCGGTGGCCTGTTTACCGGTGCCGAGGGCATCAAGACGGCTGCGGAAGCGGTGCTCTGGGGCGGTACTGCGGGACAGCCGTACGATCCTTGTTACCACCTGGCGTGCGACAACTACGACAACATCAATCTGTCGGCGCTCGATGTAAATGCCGATGCCGTGGCCTATTCCATTTTGCAGTTCGCGATGAACACCCAGGCCGTCAACGGCAAGCGCGGCAAGGGCAACTTCAGGCCGGATTATTCGGGTCCGCACCTGATCAGGTAAACATCGGGGACAGGCCCAATCCGAGTGGGCGCGGCGGATTGACAATGCTGCCGCCGCGCCTACCGGTTCGCCAAGGGCTGATGGCCCATTGCGGTGCGGCGTTGGCCACTGATATTTACGCCGCTACTTGTTAAACAACGCGCCACGGTTCTTCAGTTAGGGCACACTGCGGGGTCTTCAGGAGACGGCAGTGACAGATTCAACATTGACACCGCGCGCCAACGCTGGCACAGACCCGGCGCCCGCGCTGCCCGAGCCGGCCGAGCCGCAACGTGTGTCGCTGCAGATGCCGGTCGATGTGCGCAGCGTATCGCTGGTGGTGCTGGCCGCGCTGGCCTGTGTGTTCATGTTGCGCTGGGCCAGCGCC
>JANNGR010000132.1:0-2802 GCA_031403955.1 Betaproteobacteria bacterium | reverse complement strand
TGCCCTTGTTGTGCTTGTCGGCCTGGAAGTAGGCCACCCATTGCGCCTGGGTTTTCTCGTTGGGTCCGATGGCCTTCTAGATTACGGTGTTGTGGCAGTCGGTGCACACCTGCCGATAGTAGATGCGCCCGCGCTTCCAGTCACTGTCGTAGGCGTGCGCCGCGCTCATCGCGCCAGCGCCCAGCATGAGCGCCAGCACTGTCAATCCGAATTTGCCGTTCATAGTCAAATCTCCTGTGCGTCGAATGAATGAATTTTTCGCCTGCTCTTAGGTGCGGCTTGGCTTGATCGCGGCCGCAGCCGGTGCGTCGGCTTCCACATCTTCCCAGCCGGTGATCATTGCCTTGATGTGGGCAAGCGGCGTATGACCGGTGGTGGAGAGATAAACGTGTGCGATCAGGAAAATCAGCATCATGAAAGCGGCCGCGGTATGCACCAGTGCGATCGTGCCCAGGCTCAGGCCGACGAGGGCAGCGATCTTGGTTGCGGCGAGTTCGTTGTAGTAAAGGTAGGCGAGACCGCTGGCCCAGATCAGCGGGTTGATGAACAATTTGACCAGCAGATAGGCCAGCCGCTGCAGCGGATTATGCTTGCTCAACTGCGTGACGCGGAACGGATGCGGTGCGCCGGTGAATATCCCCACCAAGTAGTAATTCATCATGGCAACGATGTTCTTGCCGGTCGGGATGTATTGCTTCCACTCGCCGGTGGTGAAGTGCCAGAAGATGGCGAACAGCCACAGTCCGATCAGCGTCCATGCCGCGGTAGTGTGCAGGTTTGCGGCTTTTTCCCAGCCCAGAAGAGCGTAAGTGCCATGGATCTCGAAGCCGGTCACCAGCATGAAAATGATCAACGCGGCCTGCGCCCAGTGCCAGAAACGTTCGAAGCGCTTGAAGATATACATGCGTGCCATGATCGGTTCCCTTTTACTTATTGCGTCTGGATACGAGCACACGCCCCAGACCGTGGGCCAGCACGCCCAGCAGCGCCAGCACGGCAATTGCCCAGCCAGCGAGATCGAGCCAGCGTGCGTGATCGCTAGTGCGTCCGGGAATGTAGATACCGGGTATTTTTTCCAGTCGGCCGTTCGCGGTATGGCATGCGTTGCAGCGCAGCGCATCCTTGCCAGAAGACACCATGTGGGTGATGGGCCAGGTGCTTTCGGTTGAGACGAAATCGACCTTGCCTGAGAACGGCGCGCCTACCGAGGCCATGCCGACCGCCACCGCTCGCTCCCAATTGAAGTTGGTCCAGAATGCGGTATCGTCGTTGCCCGCCATATGCAATACGGCCAAGGTCTTGTTCACCGGGTCATAGGCCTGCTTGCCGCGCATGATCTTGACTGGCCAGATCAGCGATTTGCCGTCGCTGGCGCTGCCTTCGAAATGATTGATGCGGGTGGGCTGGTCGCTTTTCTCGACCTTGTCGGTGCGCAGGGTATATTTCACCTTGCCGTTAAACCATAGGTAGTCGGGCACGACGTTCTCGCCGAGCACGAAATCACCCTTGGCCGCGGTATAGGTCACATGTCCTTTCGCGTCCTTCTTGATCAGCGGTTTGCCGTCAGGCCCCATCTGGCCCGCCGTGGACCAATCCCAGGACATCTTGGTGGCGACGCCGCCGCGCGCATAACGCGGAATGTGGCAGGTCTGGCAGGCCACTTTGTCGGTGTGGTCGTTGAGCTTGGCGATCTTCTTGTGCGGTGCCTGGCCGTGGCAAGCCTGGCAGGTGGTCGGGTTGGTCGTGTACTCCTTGCCGCGCACATGCGCGCCGCCCTTGTCCTGCGCAGTCGGCGCATAACGGCTGCCGGGCACCTGGTGACCTGCTGTCATGTGACAGGTCGCGCAGGAAAAGTTGAGGCCGGTCGCATCCATGTGCACATCGAGCGCCTTGTCGGGCGACGCCAGCGAGCTGTCCATGTCGCCGTGCTTGACCCCATCACCGCCGCCGCCGAAGAAATGGCAGGCCCCACAGTTGTCGCGGCTGGTCTTGCCAATCGCCTGCGCGATCTTCTTCAAATTGATCGGTTTGAGTATGTTGCCCGAGCCGGGCGGCAATTCCATCGCCTTGGTGACCACGTTTCCGGCCAGCCCGGCCGGTTTTCTGTAATTGCCGGTGGTGTCGTGACAGATCAGGCAGTCGACGTTGACTTCCGAGGTGAAGTCGAATTTGTCGTCTTTCCAGCCATAACCGATGTGGCAGCTATTGCAGGCCGCTTCATTGGATGCCACTGAGGTACAGAAGTTGTTGATAACGTTCTTCTTTCCAAGAAGCTGGCCTGCCGCGTTCCGGTATTCCCACTTCCAATGCTGCGTCCGGTGAAGTTGCTTGGAAGCCTCCGTATGACAGGTGAGACAGGCCTTGGTGACTTCCGGCCCGGAATTGAACTGCTGCTGCAACGCCTTGAATTTGGTGTGATCGGAGGTGGACTTCAACAACTTTGCCGAATCCGGATCGGATGCGGCATGCGCCGAGAGGGTAAGCAACATGGAAGCCACCATGGCAACCATGAGTATTCCAATGCGCATTAACGTCTCCTTGCGTAAAGTAGTGGGCCGGTACGCGGCCTGTCAGAAAACCTTTAGCAAGGGTATACCCTTAGTTAATACCGGTCTTTGCGTTAAATCAATATATTAGACTTTCCTGATATTTAAGCCCCAAGGAATTCAGAAACCCGAATGGCGATTTGATCAGCGCGTAATTGCTGCAAGCACACCGGCAGCGATGCGGCGCGGCCGCTCGCCGATGCCGTAGAGGTCGGCGTCCGCGTCGCGCGGGTCGATTTCGATCACCTTCGTGCCC
>JANNGR010000131.1:0-3675 GCA_031403955.1 Betaproteobacteria bacterium | reverse complement strand
CGTTGGTCAGATTGGTGCCGATCCCGAACGCCAGTTGACACCGACCCTGGAACTGCCGATACAACTCGATCGTGCGCGGCACGGTGAGCCCATCACTGAAAATCAAGGTCTTGGTGCGTGGGTCGACCCGGTTCTTCACATAGTGCGCCAGCATCCGCTCGCCCCAGGAAAACGGGTCGCCGCTGTCGTGCCGGGCACCATCGAACAGCTTGCAGAAATACATGTCGAAGTCACGCAAAAAGGCGTCCATGCCGTATACGTCACTCAACGCGATGCCCAGGTCACCCCGGTACTCCTTGGCCCAGGACTCGAAGCCGTAAATCTGGCTGTCGCGCAACCGCGGTCCCAGGGCCTGGCAGGCCTGCAGATATTCGTGCGCCATCGTGCCCAGGGGCGTAAGGCCGAGTTTCATCGCGAACAACACATTGCTGGTGCCGGCCAATTGACCCTGCGTGCCAGCCGCATTGCCCGGACTCTGGGCCGTACCCAGCCGCACCGCCAGGACACGCAATACTTCCTCGTGCCACGCTTGGCTGAAGCGCCTGCGCGTGCCGTAATCGGCGATCTTCAGATCGCTCAGGGTCTCCGTGCGCAATTGGCCGACCTTGACATCCAGCCGCCGGCGTCCCTCCACCAGGTCCGGAAGTCGGTGGGTGTTGCGAAAATAGACTTCGTTGACGATCGCGAGCACCGGGATTTCAAACAGGATCGCGTGTAACCATGGCCCCTGGATCGTGATGTCGATCTCACCTGACGGCAGACCCCGCACAGTGATGTATTTTTCATTCAGGTGAAATAACCCGAGAAAGTCGACGAAATCGCTCTTGATGAACCGCATGGAGCGCAAATACGCCAACTCCGCATCGTGAAACTGCAAACTGCACAGCGACCGAATCTCGTCACGAATCTCGCTCACAAAAGGCGCCAGGTCGAAACCCGGACCACCCGGCCGCGGATTGGCGAGCGTATTGCGGCACTTGAACCGGTACTCCACCTGCGCGCCGGGAAACTGGTGCAGCACCACCTGCATCATGGTGAACTTGTACAGGTCGGTATCGAGAAGACTGGTGATGATCATCGCGCGGTTTGCCTGAACGGGGAAAAGCCATCCTGATTAAGTCCGCAGTGTACGGGAATGAAGTGGAAATCATGCGCTTGAGGGGGCGGGAAACCACCGTGGCAACATGCGAAGCTGCCCCGGTGCCGGGGTGCCGAAACGTCAATTGCGCCAGCAGTCAAACCGCCGCGAATCGCCTGGCAGCGCTTTGGCACTACGACTGTCGAACCGGCCTCGCGCGTTAGGGCGCCAACATCGACTTGGTCGGCGCAATCTCGAAACGCGTTTGTCCTGATCCGCGCTGTCTTGTATAAGCTCGGGACAAGCACATCTTTACCATGACCACTTCCAAACTCAAAACCCGCTACGGCATTTATGAATGGTTCGGCAAGCCGGTTTCCGAACTGACGAAAGAACGGCGTGAGCAGCACTTGAAAACGACGATAGACAACAGCACGTTGGTCCATCCCTGTCCGTTCGCTGCCGCTCTCACCCCGCTAGCCACGTGTTCCAAACCTGGCGGGGTTTGTACGATACGGAAATATGATTCTGCTGGCGGTCAAGTAGGGGTTTCTGCTGAGCCACCCGTGACGGTATGCCCCCAAAGGTTTCTGCAAAATCTGGAACTACTTCGCTGGGCCGGAGAAGTGATGCTGCAAACACGTCACCCGATTGCCATCAAGGAAATGCCGTTTCTTGCCAAATTGGGTAAGGACGAAGTTGATGAAACCGACGGGAGAAAGGCCGGGCGCATTGACTGGGTGCTGGTTCATCCAGACACCAGCGCGGCATTGAAGTGGTGCGCGGTCGAGTCCCAGGCTGTTTATTTCTCAGGGCGATCGATGGTCAGCGAATTCGAAAACTGGGCCAATGTGATGCCAGGTTTTATGCCTTTTCCCGCCGAGACCAGACGACCAGACTACCGCAGCTCAGGGCCTAAGCGCTTGGCGCCTCAGTTGCAAGTTAAGGTTCCAGAGTTGCGCAACTGGGGTGCCAAAACAGCAGTCATCGTCGATGAATATTTCTTTGCTGAAATGAGCGCCCTGCCAGAGCTGCGCGGCACCGAGGCCGACCGCTTGGCCAACGCCGATGTAGTTTGGTTGGTGGCGAAGTATGCCAACGACACGCTCGTACCTTCAAAGGCCGTCTTTTCTCGCTTGGATGATTCGATTCGTGCGTTGAATGCGACGCGGCCGATAGGCAAAACAGCGTTTGAGGCAGAAATCCAGTGCACCTTGCTCGACTCCAAAAAGATAGGGCGCCGGGTATTCAAGCTTTAAGCAACAAGAGCTCGTTCTTTACCTCATGGTGAGTGGTCTTCATGGGAACTTGTTTGACCGTAAAGGCATATTTTTTTGCCAAGACTTTTACCTCGGGAGTGTCGTCGTAGGTCATCATCACGGGCCCAGCGCAACGCGACATCTCCAAGAAAAGCCGATCGTGGTTGATTTCGCTGAACACATAGAGCCGACTACCCGCGCTTTTTCCGCTTGCAGTGTAAGGAGGGTCAACAAACCAGGCCGTATCGACTTCTTCGCGCATCATAGGGAACAAGTCAAAAGCATCACCAGAAATGGCTTGAAGTCTGTGCCGGAAACTTCGGATCATCCGCATTCGCTTAACCAAGGTCTGCGGGTACCAGCGGGACTTCAAGCCTTTTCCATTTTCTCCAGCCTTCATGCGACTGGCACCGGGTGCCAGGATGCCACCTCGGTTAACCCGATTTTTAACGATGGTGGCAAACGCCTTCATGGGCAAACTGGTGGCATAGGTGGACAGCGCGGCATCCACGCTATCGGTTGTCATGTCGAACTGGAGAATCTTATGAAAAAGCTCGTCAGCTTCAAGATCGGTCCCTTGGATGATGAGTTCCCAAAGCGACGCGACAGCAGGATCGCGCTCAACCAGAACGACCTCGTCTGCAAGGTGCTCGGCAGCAATCGAAAGTCCGGCAATTGCGCCGCCGGCGAACGGCTCCACCACCGTGCGTGGTCTGTTCGGCAAGCTTCGGATCCAGGCCTTTATTTCCGGAACCAGCCACGTCTTTCCGCCTGGATACCGAAGAGGACTCAGCTGCGCCACCTGCGCGACATTGATTGGCGAAGCGGAGGGGTTGATGCCCCGCAGAAAGCCTAGTAGCAGGTCGGCCTGTACAGGGTTGACCAGATACGGACGTAGTTCTTGCAAGACTTCGCGACACTGTTGATGAACAATAATGCTGCTGCGTACCAGACCATCGTCGGCGAGGCGACTTATGCGACGCTTTTGTCGTGTAAGGGCAGTCATATCATTCATTTTTTCTCCGTGAATGTTCACGGGATCATATCTTATCTGCGAGCGCAACTAAGAGGTTATTACCAGCGCTGCGAACAGCGCGGTTTCAGCCTTGCGCGAACAACTTGACCATGATCTGGCGCAACGAGCGGTTGCCGGGGTCGTCCTGATAACCGCGGCTGCAATGCATTGAAACCGTAAACTCGCGTAGCGAAAGTGGCGGTACGGTGATGGCGTAATCGCGGTCCAGCGCAAATCCGCTCTGATCCGGGACCGCCAAATATTGGGAGACTGAATCTTGGCTGACGACAAACCGGTGCGAAGCGTGGTGTACCAGGTCAGGG
>JANNGR010000130.1:0-3067 GCA_031403955.1 Betaproteobacteria bacterium | reverse complement strand
CTTTTCGTCCCCATCCTGATAACCTCGCCCGCAGATATACGAGGGGGACCGCTTGTCTTTTGCCGCTCTGCTTTGAACGCTCATCTTCCGGCCGCAGATCCCACAATAAACGATGCCCTGCAGCAGGGCGCATCCTTCCCGCACGACCCCTCGGTTCCCTTCGCGGCTCCAGTTCTCTCGTAGGCGCTCCTGGTTTTTCACGAATTCCTCCCAGCTGAGGTAGGCCGGATGATGTTCGGTGATGTTCACCGGCCATTGTGCCACGGAACGAGCATGGGCCGATGCTTTACCCGTTTTCGGCGAGGGACGCTCACTGCAGTACTCCCAACGGCCATACACATAGGCGCCGGCGTACGCCGGATTGTGCAAGATGCGGATCACCGCGCTGAGAGTCGGCGCCTTCCACAGCAGCGAGCCATAGGCCTCCTTCGCGGTGACTCGCGTGGGCAACTCCAGCCCTTGTTGTTTGAGTTCACGCACAACTGCTCGAACGATACCCTGTCGACGGAATGAGGCGAACAGAAAACCGAGCCGCTCACGAACCTGGGTGTCCGGATCCAAAGCCCAGCCGCCGTCCGCCGTTGCTATGTAGCCCACAGGCAAAGGAAAGCGCAGTAGCCCTTTCCGGGCTTTGTTCCAGCGACCCTCGTACAAACGGGTTCGCAGCGTGAAAAGCTCAGCCTCCGATATGGTCCCCTTCACGCCAAGGAGCAAGCGATCATTCGGTTCGCGGGGGTTGTAGACCGCACTCTCGTCGGCGATCAGCGTGCCGCTCACCCCACAGATCTCAATCAGCCGATACCAATCGCTGTTGTTGCGCGCCAGTCGCGACGCCTCCAGCATGAACACGATCCCCACCTTACCCAATCCCACTTCCGACGCCAGGCGCTGGAATCCGGTGCGGTGCGTTGCCGTGCTGCCGGAGCGGCCCTGGTCCTCGTCGATGACCTCCACTCGACTCGGCGGCCAGCCCAGTTCGATCGCGCGGTCCCGAAGATGATACTGGCGTTCCGTGCTTTCCCGATGTTCAACGACCTGTGCGTGGGTAGATTGCCGTACATAGACAAAGGCGGTCCGCTCGCAGTGTGTGCTTTGAATCTTCGTCGTCATACGGGTTGCCTCCTTGCGGCGAGGCGACGGAGTCGACGCGATGCCAGCTCAACAAACAGGGTTTCTATTGGCGCTGACTCAGGCTCCGGCGAGTCGGCCTGGGGCAGCGTCACCGGCCGTTCCGGTCGCAAAGAAACTGACGATCGCCTGTCTGGTGCTGCGATCAGCACAGGGCGAGATTTCGGTTCAGAAGAGGCACAGCTTCGCGATACGGCATCAACCGATGGGTGCCTGCGGGGGCGAACTTGATGGAAAACCAGATGGGCAAAGAGGCTGTTTCTGTCGACGAGTTCAGCGTGTGGGAGATCCGCCGTTTGGCCCGTCTGCGTTGGTGCCGGATTGTGAAGGCGCTCCCGGCTCCACGATTTCGACGGCTCAGTAGTCGCACCGCTGATCACCGCCGAAAGGAGGCAGAATTCGGCCTTCCGATCGAAGTCCAGACTGATGCCACAGTTCGGATGAACATTCGAATGCTCGTCACTCTTTGGCGGCGGCAGCAGAGAGAACTTCCGCCGCTCCGTATTTTGTCGACGAAACATCGGACTATTGAACTCCGCTCGGGAAGCCCCTCCCCGTGCCCTTGCCAAGGTCGCATCCGTGTCCGCGATGCGCCCTGCCAGAGGGCTCATCCGCACCGCAGCCGATCGCGACCCGATACACAACAATGCGATTACTTCGAGAGTACGCCAAAACATTTAGTAGCTGAAATGATTTTCTTCTTAGGCTCGTTACCGTGATCGCGAACGAAGCGGACCAAGTCTCGCAGGGCAATCGGCGAGAGGAGGGCCGTAGACTCGTCATCCGATGCAGAACCTGGCTCCAATTGCAGGGCAGGCAGATCTGTCCAATTTCCAGCGACCGAGATTATGCCCCCGACACGAAGCCGCACCACCACCCAAAGCTTTCGCTCGCGCCAGAAGACGCGTCTCACACGACCCGTTTGGCCGCAGTAACAACTGGATTCAGAAACAATCGTCACCGTGCATCCGCAAAGTGCAACATGCGGTGCTGTCTGTCGCTGGCTTAAAAGGCACGATGAGCGAGGCGGAACTTCATGTGATGCAAGCCCGCATGCGTGGCGGCCTTCTCAGCAAGGCGCGCCGCGGCGAACTGCAAGTGCCGATTCCCGTTGGCTTCCTCTACGACACGCAAGGTCGAATCCTGCTCGATCCCGACCAACAGGTCCAACAGAGTATCCGTTTCTTGTTTGAATCGTTCCGCCGTGTGGCTTCGGCTGGCGCCGTCGTGAAAGCGTTCCGGGAGGGCAAACTGTTATTCCCACATAGGCCAAGAGGCGGGCCGCAGGATGGGGAGTTGGTCTGGCTCAAACTGAGCATCACCCAAGTGCTGTTCGTGCTGCATAACCCTCGATATGCGGGCGCGTACGTGTTCGGGCGTACGCGTACACGCAAAACATTGGAAGGATCCCATTTGGAGCGGCTGCCGGAGGAGCAATGGCACACGTTGCTGCGAGACGCACATGCCGGCTACATCTCGTGGGAAGACTACCAGGAGAATCAGCGGAGGCTGCAGGACAACGCACATGCCCTCGGCCCCGACCGCCGCAAAAGCCCGCCGCGGGAAGGCCCGGCGCTGCTCCAGGGTATGGTGATTTGCGGCATCTGCGGCGAGCGCATGAAAGTGGTCTATCACGTTCGTGGCGGACGCCGTGTGCCCGACTATCTCTGCGATGGGCGTACGGTCGACGATCCACAGCCAGTGTGCCAATGGATTTCGGGAACTGATGTGGACGCGGCGGTGAGTGAAGTGCTGGTTGGAATCATGACGCCGGTCACCGTCGAAGTAACGCTGGCAGTGCAGCAGGAACTACAGATCCGCCTGGAAGAGGTGGACCGGTTGTGTAAACAGCAGGTGGAGCGTGCTCGTTATGAGGCGGATTTGGCTCAGCGCCGGTACATGCGCGTGGACCCGGATAACCGGCTGGTCGCCGACACGC
>JANNGR010000129.1:0-5849 GCA_031403955.1 Betaproteobacteria bacterium | reverse complement strand
GAAGAACCCGCGCATTGGTGTAGCGCCGCGCGCAAAGACAACCAACGTCAGGACGCGCGAGCACTTCCGGCGCTGGGGCATTGCGGATGTATTGCGTGACGCCGCGCCGTTTGGCGTGGACTACCCGTCCAACATCGCCTTTACCACGCGCATGTCGGGCCATCTGCTGGCGCGCTTTGACAACGCGCTGTATTGCGCGCCGGGCCGCAACCCGCTGTATTCCGAACACGCGCAGTGGATTCCGCAGTACACCGTCGAGCGCGTGATGCGCAAGCACCTCGACACGCTGGCGAGCGTGCAGGTCGCGCTCAACTGTGAGTTGCTCGGCTTCGCGCAGGATGGCGATGCCGTGGTGGCGACGATCCGCGACGTGGAAACGGGCGTGCAGCGCGAAGTGCAAGCCAAGTTCCTGGCCGGCTGCGACGGCGGGCGCAGCCTGGTGCGCGACGCCATCGGTGCGCGCATGGAAGGCAGTTTCGGCATGTCGAGAAACTACAACATCGTCTTTCACGCCCCTGGCCTGGCCGAGGCGCACCCGCATGGCCGGGCCATTATGTACTGGCAGATCAACTCCGAGGTGCCCAGCTTGATCGGCCCCATGGACTCGGGCGACCGCTGGTTCTTCATGCCCACCGGGCTGTCGCCGGAGGTACAGGTGACGAAGGACACCGCCGCTGCGCTGATCCGCCGTGCCACTGGCATCGACCTGCCTTACGAGGTGCTCAGCATCGACGAATGGGTAGCGCACCGCGTGGTAGCCGACCGCTACCGCGACCGCCGGGTGTTTCTTGCCGGCGATGCCTGCCATCTGCATCCACCCTATGGCGGATTTGGCATGAACATGGGCGTGAGCGACGGGGTGGACCTGGGCTGGAAACTCGCCGCGGTGCTGCAGGGTTGGGGTGGCGAGGCGCTGCTCGCAAGTTACGAACGCGAGCGCCGGCCGGTGCACCTGCACGTGATGCAGGAGGCAGCGTCCAACCACGCCAAATTCAGCAATGCGCTTTTCGAGGAAGGCCTGGAAGACGACACATCCGCGGGCCAGGCGGTGCGTTCCAGGGTCGGCAAACGCATCAACGCGGAAAAGCTGTCGGAGTTCTACACGCTGGGTACGATCCTGGGCGACCGCTACGACGATTCGCCGGTGGTCCAGCGCTGCGACGATGCGCCGTCCGCGCCGCGTGATTTTTTAAACTATGTCCCCAGTTCACTGCCGGGCAGCCGCGCACCACATGCCTGGCTGCACGACGGAAGCTCGCTGTTCGACCATTTCGGCCCCGGGCTCACGTTGTTGGCACTGCCTACCGCTGCCGCGGCCTGCCTCCAGTCGGCAGAGGTCGATGCCGGCGCGCTCGGCATCCCCTTGAAGTTGCTGCGCTCGGACAACCCGGCCCTGCCTGGTCTGTATTCGCGCCGCCTGACGCTGATCCGGCCCGACCAGCATATTGCATGGGCTGGCGACGTGTGGCCCGCGCGCAAGGATTTCGATGTGCTCGCCATGGCGACTGGGCAAGCGCCCAACGCCGTTTTTAACACCAATGTAAAGGAGATCGTCCATGAATCAGGTTCTTGAATCCAGTCCTCAGGCCGCAAAGGCCGTCATCTCGCCCGCCCGGCTGGCGCATGTTGTGCTACGCAGTTCGCGCTTTGACGAATTGGTCGCCTGGTACAAAACAGTATTGGGCGCACAGACCGCCTTCTCCGACGGCAACTTGGCGTTTCTCTCCTATGACGAAGAGCACCACCGCATCGCCGTGCTCAATATTCCCGGCCTGCAGCGCCAGCCCGATGGAATGACAGGGATGCACCACATGGCGTTTACCTACGCTTCACTGAGCGACCTGGTGGCTACCTACGAACGTCTCGGTCAGGCCGGTATCCGGCCCGTTACCTGCATCAACCACGGCCCCACGACGTCGATGTACTACGCCGACCCGGACGGCAACCAGGTGGAACTGCAGGTGGACAACTACGACACGGTGGAAGAGGCCGGCAAGTTCTTCTACAGCCCGGCCTTCGCAAAGAATCCCATAGGGGTGGACTTCGATCCGGCCGACCTGGCCCGGCGCTTTCATGCCGGCGAAGACGAAGCTTCCATCAAGATACGCCCGGACAGTGGGTCACGTGGACTGGACTCGCTCAACCTTCGTTGAGTTGGCCAGCAGCGTGCCATTTCAAAAGTGCACAGAGACATAAGGAGACAAACATGGACTACCTGCGCAATGCCTGGTATGCCGCCGCCTTTGACCATGAAGTGACGACCAGTCCGCTGGCCCGAACGCTGCTTGACCAACCGGTTGTGTTTTATCGCGACGAAGCGGGCAATCCGGTCGCCCTTCAAGACCGGTGCCCGCACCGGTTTGCACCGCTATCCCGGGGCAAGGTGGTCGATGGGGTCATTCAATGCCCCTACCACGGGCTTCAATTTGGCGCCGCGGGCGACTGCGTGTATAACCCGCACGGCCCCATCCCGAAGGCTGCCCACGTGGCGTCCTACCCACTATCGGAACGGTATGGACTGATCTGGATATGGATGGGGCAACTGAACGCGGTCGATGCTTCCAGGCTGCCTGATTTCAAGGTCATCGCCGACCACGAGAACTACGCGGTTGTGAAGGGATATCTGCACCTGAACGTCAACTACGAACTCGTGAATGACAACCTGCTGGACCTGAGCCATGCGCAGTTCCTGCACCCGCTGCTCGGCAATGCGGACTCCAACCAGCGCAACCGCTTCCAGATGAAGCAGGAAGGCCATACCATCTGGGCGTACAACGACATGCCCGGCGAGCCTTTGACGAAACTGTTCCAGATGATGTGGCGAAGCCCGTCCGCGATCGGCGACCGGCGCATGTACATGCGATGGGATCCCCCTTCGAATCTGTTGCTCGAGGTCGGCTTCACCGAATGCGGGCGTCCCGTCTCCGAAGGCCCGACCATGTTCAGCGCGCACCTGCTGACGCCGGAGACAGCAGGTTCAACCCACTATTTCTGGGCGGCGGCGCGCGACAGCTTGCGTGACGATGCGGCCCTGAGCGAAAAAATCCGTGCCGGTATCGACGCCGCATTCCGGCTCGAGGACGACCCCATGATTACCGCATGCCGGTCCCGCATGGGCACCGACGATTTGATGTCGCTGAAACCCATATTTCTGCGAACCGACGCCGCGGCAGGGCTTGCGCGCCGGACCCTGGGTGGGCTGATAGCGACGGAGCAGGAAGCAAGTCGCGCGGAAACCTTGCCGCAATAAAACCAAACTGGAAGCATCGATGATGAATCTGGAAGACCAGCTCCGCTGCGAGCGGGAATGCACCCGTCTTTGCAACGACTTCGCATGGGCGGTGGACACGTTTCATTACGACGCGTTTGTGTCCTTGTTCACGCCCGACGGCGTCTTCGATCGCGCCGGGCAGGTTAGCCGCGGCGGGGTGGAAATACGGAAGTTTCTGAATGCACGACCGGCCGATAGGGTGACGCGACACGTTTGTACAAACATACGTATCGACCTCGTAAGCCCCGAGGCGGCAGCTGGCAACTGCTACACGTTGGTGTTTCAGGCGCAGGCCGAAACTGCGGCGTCGCTGCCCCGGCCAACGCCACTGCCCATGGTCGTGGAGTATCACGACGACTATTCACTCACGGATGAGGGCTGGAAAATCCAGCACCGCAAGTTGAAAATCGTCTTTCAGCCCTGAGGTGGAGTCGTGGGCATGAACGCTTCGCTCACTCCAGACCAGATGCTTGCCTTTGGCCAGGCAGCATCGCCCGACATGGACCCTGCCGAAACCGCCGAGTGGCGGGAGTCTTTTAAGGCCCTGGTCCTGGCCCATGGCCCCCAGCGCGCCCGGCATATGCTGGACGAACTGGTACGCCTGGCGCATCAGCAGCGCATTGGCTGGAAGCCCGACCTGTCTACGCCCTACGTCAACACCATTGGCGTGGAAAACCAGCCCGCATTTCCTGGTGACCTGGCGATCGAGGAGCGCCTGGGCTCTTTGATGCGCTGGAACGCGTTGGTTATGGTGGTGCGCGCCAACCAGGCCTATGGCGACCTGGGCGGACACATCGCCAGCTACGCCAGCGCCGCGGACCTGTTCGAGGCCGGCTTCAACCACTTCTTCCACGCTTGCGAAGGCACCGGCACGAACCAGCACCGCGGAGACCTGGTTTTTTTCCAGGCGCACAGCGCCCCCGGTATCTACGCCCGCGCCTTTCTGGAAGGGCGCCTGGCCGAAGCCGACCTGGCCCACTACCGGCAGGAGCTGGCCGGCCCGCAGCAGGGCGCGCGCGGCTTGTCCAGTTATCCGCACCCTTACCTGATGCCGGACTTCTGGCAGTTTCCGACCGGCTCCATGGGCATCGGGCCGATCAGCTCGATCTACCATGCGCGTTTCATGCGTTACCTCACCCACCGCAATCTGCTGGACTGCGAAGGCAGAAAGGTCTGGGGCGTGTTCGGCGACGGTGAGATGGACGAACCCGAATCGATGAGTGCACTGACGCTGGCCGCCCGCGAGCGGCTCGACAACCTGGTCTGGGTCGTCAACTGCAACCTGCAACGCCTGGACGGGCCAGTGCGCGGCAACGGCCGCATCATCGATGAGCTGGAAAAACTCTTCGCCGGCGCCGGCTGGAACGTCATCAAGCTGGTGTGGGGCAGCGACTGGGACGGCCTGTTCGCGCGCGATGTAACCGGCGCACTGGCGCGTGCCTTCAGCGACACGGTCGACGGCCAGATGCAGACCTTTGCCGCCAAGGACGGCCGCTTCAACCGCGACCACTTCTTTGGCCAGAACGAGGAATTGCGCCGCCTGGCCCAGGGCTTGACCGACGAGCAGATCGACCGCCTCAAGCGCGGTGGCCACGACTTGGTGAAGATCCATGCTGCCTATGCCGCGGCTGCCACCCACAGCGGCCAGCCGACCGTGATCCTGGCCCATACCAAAAAGGGTTACGGCATGGGAACGGCCGGCCAGGGGCGCATGACGACACATAGCCAGAAGAAGTTTGACGCCGACGCGCTGATCGAATTCCGTAATCGATTCAACCTGCCGCTGACCGACGAGCAGGTCACGCGCATCGAGTTCTTCAAACCGGCCGACGACAGCCCGGAAATGCGTTACCTGCACGAACACCGCAAGGCGCTGGGCGGCTACCTGCCGGTGCGCCATACCCAGGCCGAGGTGCTCGCCAAGCCCGAACTCGCCGCCTACGCCCAGTTCGCGGTCGCCGCGGCGGGCAAGGAGATGAGCACGACCATGGCCTTCGTGCGAATGCTTGGCAACCTGCTCAAGGACAAAGTGCTCGGGCCGCGCATCGTGCCTATCGTGGCCGATGAGGCGCGCACCTTCGGTATGGCCAACCTGTTCAAGCAGGTCGGTATCTATTCGAGCGTGGGCCAGCGCTACGCACCGGAAGACATCGGCTCGGTGTTGAGCTACCGTGAAGCCGTGGACGGCCAGATACTGGAAGAAGGCATCAGCGAGGCCGGCGCAATTGCCAGCTGGACGGCGGCGGCCACCAGCTACAGCGTGCACGGGCTGGCCATGCTACCGTTCTACATCTACTACTCGATGTTCGGCTTTCAGCGTGTGGGCGACGCCATCTGGGCCGCCGCCGACCAGCGTGCGCGCGGCTTCCTGCTGGGCGCGACCTCGGGCCGCACCACGCTGGGTGGCGAAGGCCTGCAGCACCAGGACGGCAGCAGCCACCTGGTGGCGGCGACCATCCCCAACTGCAAGGCTTACGACCCGGCATTTGCAGGCGAAATGGCCGTGATCGTCGATGCCGGTATCCGCGAGATGGTGGTCGAACAGCAGGACGTCTTCTATTACGTCACGCTGATGAAC
>JANNGR010000128.1:0-8959 GCA_031403955.1 Betaproteobacteria bacterium | reverse complement strand
AATCCGACCACGTCGGGCGTCAGGAAATACACCGGCTGGCCGAGCATCGCGGCCTCGGCCTCGATGCCACCCACGCCCCAACCCACCACACCAATGCCGTTGATCATCGTGGTGTGGCTGTCGGTGCCAACCAGGCTGTCGGGGTAGAAAACACCGTCGCCGCGCCGGTGCACGCCACGCGCCAGGTATTCCAGATTGACCTGGTGCACGATACCAAAACCCGGCGGCACGACACCAAACGTGTCGAAGGCCTGCATACCCCACTTCATGAACTCGTAACGTTCGCGGTTGCGCTGGAATTCGAGCTTCATGTTCAGGTCGAGCGAATCCTTCGTGCCATAGTGGTCGACCATCACCGAATGGTCGACCACCAGGTCCACCGGCACTAAAGGCTCGATGCGTTTCGGATCCTTGCCGAGCTTCACCGCCACGCTGCGCATGGCCGCCAGATCGGCCAGCAATGGCACGCCGGTGAAGTCCTGCAACACCACGCGCGCGACCAGAAACGGGATTTCGTCGGTGCGCAGCGCGTTGGGTTGCCATTTGGCAATCTGGGCCACGTGCGCCGCAGTCACGCGTTTGCCATCGCAGTTGCGCAGCACCGACTCCAGCACGATGCGCAGACACACCGGCAAACGCGCGATGTTGGGGTACTGGCGGGCCAGCGCGGGCAACGAATAGAACTTGCCGCTTTTGCCGGCCGCTGTTTTGAAAGATTTCAGGGTGGAGGCGAAGGCATGGGGCATGGCGGCGTCCTTTGGAAGTTCAGCGCCATTCTGACAGGGCGCGACGTGCCCGTGGTGCCGTCAAGGCTATCCGGTTGAGCGAGACAATGCGTGGTCGGCGCGCACTGTGATAGTGTTTTCAGGCGACCGGCCCCCGAACCTGCCGTAGGTCCCTGACGTGAACGCTGTCGTTGAAATCCCTTGGCAGGCGGCGAGATCATGAAATGTGGAGTGAGTTCGGCCAATCGGCCACCTGGGAAGAAGACCAAGTTTCAGCGCAGACCTACATTTGCGCAGCATGTTAGTCGTAGCTAAAGGATCGATATGACAACTTTGGAAGTCACTCTGGATTTGCCAGATCGCATGGCGCGCGAGGCGCAAGCCGCCGGGCTGCTGACACCCAAGGCGTTGCGCGAGTTGGTCAAAGACGAGATGCAGCGGCGCGCGGCTCTGGCACTGCTGGCCGGCGCGACGCGCGCCACTGAAACCGGCAGCAAGCGCCTGTCGCTCAGGCAGATTCAAGTTGAGGTCAACGCAGTGCGCGCTGATCGGCGTGCCAAGAGCAACACCACAGCATGAGGCGCAAGCCTCGCTGGGTCGTCGACACCAACCTCGTGGTGTCAGCGTTTCTGTGGCGCGCCGATGCCAGGGCGGCTGATAGAACTGGCGGGCGAGCGTGAGATTCAGCTTTTCACCAGCCGCGTCTTGCTCGATGAGTTGACCGCCACGCTCAACAAGAAAAGACTGATCACGCCGGTCGCGGCCACCGGACTGAGCGCCGATCAGATGCTGCTGAGCTATCGGCGTATCGCCACGCTGGTAATGGCGCGCCAGCGTGAATGGCCGGTTTCACGCGATCCCGATGATGATGCCGTGCTCAATCCACAACCTCCTGCCGACCATATCGTTCAACGCCGGGAAATTCAGCTCGTCGGGTAACGCGCCGCCAAAGAGCGTGCGCTGCGACATGCCAGGGAACGGCATCGGCTTCTTCGGGTCGGTCAGCGGCAACACCGGGTTGCTGAGGTTGGCACGGATGACCGCGCAACGCGGCTGGCCGGTACCGAGGGGCGCAGTGCGTCTGGCCGCGTGGCTGCCGGCTGTCACCGCGTAGCCAAACCCCTCACACGAAGCGGCAGGGCTGGGGGCGCTCAGTAGGTAAGCCCGAATCCGAACGGGTACAACGTGTCCTTGGCGGGATATCCCGGCGCGTCGGGCTGGTTGTCGATTACCGCCTGCAGGTTGTTCGCCAGCGCGAATGGCAGCCTGCCCTGTGGCTTGACGGCCGCGCCGGTCGCCAGCACCTTGGCCGTTAGCACATCGAGCAGCGCGCTGTTGCTGACACCGAAGCCGGCAACGATCGCGCCGGCGTTCTTGAGGCCACTTGCATCATCGAGCACGTAGGGCTGGCGGAAGTTGATGCTCAGCACCACCTTGTCGGCGCCCACTTCCCGCATCACCGCCTGGATGTCTGCCAGGGACGGAGAAATGCGCCACGACCGCGACGCCGCCATCGTCACGAACGACAGGTTGTTGGCCTCCCACGGAAAGGCGCCGCCGAACACCAGGCCCAGCGGCGTCGGGCCGCCCAGGTTGCCGTCGTCCACACAGAGCGGGTTGGCGGCTGGGTGCGTGATGCAGGTATCCTGGGCGCCCCAGGTCTTGCCGGTCAAGGGATTCAAGAAGGACGGATTGGCGCCGGTGGCAGGGTCCTTTGAGCGGTAACCATTGGTGCCGCCGTTGCCGACCTCGACCCGGATCACCGCGCGGTCGAAGCCTGCCGCCGACGGGCGACCCACGACGTTGCCAGCGGCATCACGTGCCAGCGCCTCGCCGTCGGCACCCGCCTCGCCGTTAGTGGTCTGGGCGAAATACTTCCGGGCGTCGGCAGTGTCCAGTCCCATGGTGTAGACCCGGGCGTTGGCGGCGACCGGCAGGGCCCGGGCGGAGCCTGCGCCCCGGTTCTGCAGCAGCACCACCGACTTGCGCTGGGTCTCGAGACCGGCCTGCAGGAAGTTGCTCTGGCCGACGATTCCACTCGCCTTGCTTTCGTCCACGTATGGATTTTCGAACAGGCCCAACTCGAACAACGGCTTGAGCAGACGCCTGGCGGCCTCGGTAACGCGAGCTTCGCTGACCAGCCCCGCCTGGACCAGATCGGTGATAGTCTGGACGTTGTCGAAGCCCGACAAGGTTTCGGTACCCCCATTAATCGCGGCTGCCACGCGTTCCGGCACGGTCTTGCCTTCCAGGCCCCAGGCGCGGTCGTTGATGACGCCGGTGTCGGAGTTGACGTAGCCCTTGAAGCCGAGCTTGCCACGCAGCAGGTCGGTCACCACCTGCTTCGAGAACGCGAAGCCGGTCTGCTCATACTTCACGCCCTCGTGCGTGACATCGATCGGTACGCCGTAGTACGGCATGATCGACGAGACGCCGGCATCGACCGCCGCCTTCCACGGCTTTAGGTGGTAGCCGAAGTTGCCGGCCGGATAGACCTGATTCTTGCCGAAGGCGTAGTGCGGGTCGAGCCCCAGCTCCTGCGGGCCACCGCCGGGGAAGTGCTTCATCGTCAGCGCCACGCGCGACCGCGGGTTCAGCGCTCCGCCCTGCAGGTTCTCGACCAGCGTCCTCATGATGTTGGCTGCCAGGTCGGCGTCCTCGGTGAATGTCTCGTGCACGCGGTACCAGCGCGGCTCGGTGGCCAGGTCGGCCATGTAACCGTACATGCCGCGGATACCGATCGCCTTCCATTCCTCGCCCATCACGTCCGAGAAGGTCTTCACCACCGCCATGTCGCCGACGCTGGCTTTGCCGGTCTTGCGGAACTCCTCGCCCAGCGCCGCCGATGCGATGCCGGCCTCCTTGGGAAACTCGGTCATCACGCCCGAGGCGTTGTTGATGCCGGTGCGCGCGTCACGCTCGAAGTGGTTGCGCGCGTTGGACTTGAACAGCGCCGGTATGCCCAGGCGTGTTGCCTCGGTCAATGCCTGCACCGCGTTGGTGAATTGCGCCGCCTGCTGCGGCGTCAGATGGGAGCCGGCGCGAATGCCAGCGTCGCTGCCGCAGGTGCCGACCGCGTTCACCACGTTGCGGAAGATGAAGCGTTGCATCTTCTGCTGGTTGATGAATGCAGCGGCGTTGGGTTGCGGCGCGCCGCCACAGCCGCCGTTGAGCGTCTGGATCAGCATCAGGCCGGCCTTCTCCTGCAGCGTCATCCGTGCGACGAGATCCTCGACCCTGCGCTCCACCGGCAAGCGCCAGTCCTCGTAGACATCGAGCCTGCCGCTGGCATTCAGGTCCCGGAATTTCAGGCCATCGACGTTGAGCACCGGCTTGGCGCGTGCGCCGATCACCGGTTGGGTTGGAGCGCCGCCCAGGTGGGCGCAACTGGCCAGCAACGCGGCGGCTGCGATCGGGGTGAACCTGACAAGAAACTTGATGTGTGCCATATGCCTGCTCGAAGGTGGTTGGTGGGAGAAAGACCGGGTCAATGCCGGTTGGGTTGTCGCGAGAACGGTTTTGTGTGGCGCCGCCGTCGTCACTGAACGGACACGGCGTCCGCATAACCGGCCGAGATCTGCCTGGCACCCGCCTTGCCGGTCAGCCTGCCGGTTCAAAAAGCCGCGCGCGGGCAACTGAACGATCCCGGCTGGAACCCCGTTCACTTGAACAAGCCAGGCAACCAGAGCGAAAACGCTGGCACGTAAGTGACCAGCAGCAGGCACAGGCCAAGCGCGCCATAAAACGGGGCAATCGTGCGCATCACCTGGCCCACCGTGATGCCGCCGATCGCACAGCCGACGAACTGCACCGAGCCTACCGGAGGCGTGTTCAGGCCAAGCGCGCAGTTGATCAGCATGATGATGCCGAACTGCACCGGGTCCATGCCGAACTGCATGGCGATCGGCAGAAAGATCGGCGTGCAAATCAGGATCGTCGCCGCCATGTCGAGAAAGGTGCCGAGCACGAACAGCAGCAGGTTGATCATCAGGAAGATGACCCACGGCTCGGTGCTTACCGCCTTCATCAGCTCGCCGGTCCTTTGTGGCACTTCGTACAACGCCATGAAGTAGCCGAACGCCGCCGAAATGCCGATCAGCAGCAGCACCACGCCGGTAGTCTTGCAGGCCTTGGCGCAGGCCTTCATGAAGTTGTGCCACGACAGGGTCCGGTAAACGAAGACCGTGACCAATAAAGCCCAGGCGACCGCGATAGACGCCGACTCGGTGGCGGTGAAGGCGCCCGACAGGATGCCGCCCAGGATGATCACCACCACCAAAAGGCCCGGCAATGATGCGAGAAAAGCCGTGAGCACCGCGCCCCAGCCGGCGAAGCCACCCGGGCGCACCGGGTAGCCGCGTTTGACTGCTACCCAATAGGCAGCCCCCAGGTTGCACACCGTGAGGATGAGCGCCGGCACCAGACCGGCAAGCATCAGACTCAAGGCGCTGACCGAAGCGATGCCGGCCGTGGCGAGCGTGAAGATGATAAGGTTGTGCGAGGTCGGCATGATGGCCCCGACCAACGACGCGTGGGTGGTCACATTGACGGCGTAGTCAGCGTCATAACCGTCTTTCTTCATCAGCGGGATCATCACCGAGCCGATCGCCGATACGTCGGCCAGCGGCGAGCCGGCGATGCCGCCGAAGATGGTGCAACCGATCACGTTGCTCATACCCAGGCCGCCACGCACATGGCCGACCAGACTGTTGGCGAAGCGCACGATGCGGTCTGCAATGCCGCCGTAGAGCATCAGCTCACCGGCGAAGATGAAGAACGGGATGGCCAGGAAGCTGAACACCTGCATCCCGCCAACCATCTTCTGGAACACCACCGCGATGGGTAAGCCGGCGACGATTATGGTGGCCACCGACGACAGGCCGATCGCGAAGGCGACCGGCACACCGAGCAGCAGCAGCAACGTGAAGCTCACGCCCAATACGGTCAGTTCCATGCCGGCTCCACGACGGTTCCGCGCGCCAGCGCGATGATGTGTTCGATCGAAAACAGGACGATCAGCACGCCGGCGATCACCAGCGGCAGGTAGTCGATGCCATCCGTGATCGGCAACATCGGTTTTTTCTCGCCCCACTTGGCTGCCATCCACAGCCAGCCGCCATAAACCATCAACACGCCGAAGCTGCCGACAAGGACATGGATCAGCACCTCGATGCGGTGCTGCCATTTCTCGGGCAACAAGGACACCATCGATTCCAGGCCGATGTGGCCGGCGTCGCGCACGCCGACTGCCACGCCGAACGCGGTGACAAAGAGCACCAGCACCAGGGCCAGCGCTTCGGCCCAGGTTGGTGTGTCATTGAAGACGTAACGGCCGATCACCTGCCATTGCACGCACAAGACGACGCCGATCAACCCGATCACGGCTAGGACCAGGCAGATCTTGGACAGGGTAGCGCAGAGCTTGGTGTACATGGTGTGTCCTGGGGCGCGGGCAGCCGCGTTACTTGGTGTCCTGCACCGCCTTGACCAGCCGCTTCATATCTGGAGTGGTCATGAACTTGTCATAGACCGGGCCCATCACGGCCTGGAAGGACTTCTTGTCGACCTCGACAATCTCGGCGCCGGCCGCCTTCACGGTGGCCAGCGACTTGGCCTCCTGCTCGTCCCATTTTTGGCGCTCGAAGGGCACCGATTCCTTGGCCGCGGCGCGGATCATGTCCTGCTCGGCTTTGGGCAGCTTGTCGAAGATTAGCTTTGACATGACCAGGATCTCGGGCGCCATCGAATGCTCGGTCTTGGAATAGAACTTCACCGACTCATGGTGCTTGGCGGTATCGAACGACGGTATGTTGTTTTCGGCCGCGTCGATCAGGCCGGTCTTCAGACCCATCAGAACTTCGCCATAAGGCATCGGCGTCGCGTTGGCGCCCATGGCGCTGATCAACGCAACCCACAGATCGCTTTGCTGCACACGAATCTTCAAGCCCTTGGCGTCGGCCACGGTCTTGATCGGCTTCTTGGCATAAATCGAGCGCGCGCCGCTGTCGTAGAAAGCCAGGCCGACGAAACCGGACGACTCGCAGCTTTTCAGAATCTCATCGCCCACCGGGCCGTCAAGCGATTTGCGCATGTGCGCGATAGAGTTGAACAGGAACGGCATCGTCGGCACCTGGGTCAGCGGGCAGATGGCGTTCATCGGTCCGACATTGACCCGCGTTAGGTCGAGCGCGCCGATCTTTACCTGGTCAATGGTTTCCTTCTCGCTGCCCAGGGCTTGCTTGTTGAAAACCTTTATCTTGTGCTTGCCACCACTCTTCTTCTCAAGCAGCTCGCCCATGTATTTGACCGCCGCGACAGTGGGGTAGTCGTCGGCGTTGTGGGTGTCGGCCGAGCGAAACTCGGTCGCCTGGGCGGCCAGGCCGATGCCGGAAAGCAGCGCGGCTATGGCCATCGAACGGGCGTGGGGGTGAAGGTTTTGCATGGAGAGTCTCCTAGGGTGGGGATGGGTCAGGGGATGAAACAGGCTTCAGCGATGCCCTGGATGCCGGCTCGGGTGACGAACACTGCGCCGGCCAGTGTGGCATCGTAGCTCTCAATCGGCGTCGCCGGTGAGATCGAGGTGATGAACAGGTGACCGAGCCCGGGACCGCCGAAGGCACACATCGAGGGCTTGGCAACAGGCACGTTGATCGAACGATCGAGGCGGCCATCGGGCGTGAAGCGGTGCACCATACCGGCGTCGTTGGCGCAGATCCAGTAGCCGCCTTCGGTATCGACCGCTGCGCCGTCGGGGCGGCCCGGGTGCGCATGCATATCGATGAACTCATGCCGGTTCGACGGCACACCGGCGGCGTCGAGATCGAAGGTCCACACGCGTTGCACGCTCGGGTGCGAGTCGGATAGATACATCGTGCAACCGTCGGGACTGAAGGCAAGGCCGTTACCGGTGACCAGACCCGTGACCAGCGGCGCCGACAGGCCGTGTGCGTCGCAGCGATACAGCGCGCCGTCGGCGGCCGCGAGGCTCATGTCGCGCAGCATGCTCGTGACCCAGAATCGACCCGCACGGTCGGTGCGGCCATCGTTAAAGCGCATGCCGTCGCGCGGGAAGCTTGCGGCGTGTTGGTATTCGGCTTGCACGCCGCCGTCGCCGGACAAACGGACATGGAACAACCCGGTCTCCATCGCCGCCAACAACCCGCCGCCGGCATGCAGCGCGATGCAACCCACACGTTCAGCGGTTGGCCAGGACCGCTCATCGCGCGTGGTCCAGTCGAAGCGGTGAATGCGCCGGCCTTCGATATCGACCCAATACAGCGCCTGTTCGGCCACCGACCAGACCGGGCTTTCGCCGACCTGGTTGCGCACCGCGCATAGTGGCTCCACGTTCCTGCGCTCACTCGAATGGACCGGTGCGTACGAACGCGCCGCCCTGGTGGATGACCGCTGGGTCACTGTGATCCAGCACCGGCTGCCTGGCCTCGACCGCGGCACGGAACTTCTCCGAACTGTCCTGCGCTCGGTAGCCGATGTGCCGAGCCGACGTGTTGTCCCACCAGGTGGTGGCGTTATCGGACATGCCGTAGATGATGCTGTGGCCGGTGACGGGGGCGGTCAACGCGGCGACGATCAGGCGCTCGGTGTCGTCGAAACTCATCCAGGTGGCCAACATGCGGCGATCCTTCGGTTCGCTATACGACGAGCCGATACGCAGGCTCACGGTTTCAATTCCGAAACGATCCCAGTACAACTGCGCAAGATTTTCGCCAAAGGCTTTGGACAAGCCGTAGAAACCGTCCGGGCGCACCGGGTCGCGCGGGCTGATGATCTCATCCTGGCGGTAGAAGCCGGTGACATGGTTAGAACTGGCGAAAACAACGCGTTTGACACCGTTCTTGCGCACCGCCTCGTACAGGTTGACCATGCCGACGATGTTGCCGGCAAGGATCGGCTCCCACGGCTGCTCGGTCGACACGCCACCCATGTGAACGACTGCATCGACCTCCTTCAGCAAAACCAGCATGGCGGCCTTGTCTTCCAGCGCGGCAATCTCGATCTCCTCGCCCGGCGCTGGCTGGCCGATGTCACTGCGGTGTGAAACCCGCAGCGTTTCGCAATAGGCCTTCAGACGCGGACGAAGTTCGCGGCCAAGGTTGCCGTTGGCACCGGTTAACAACAGGCGCTTGAAGCGGATCGGGGAAGCGGGTTGCGACAACATGTGAAAACGTAGTTGAAATTGATAGTGCCAGCAAAAAATCGGGTTATAGTGGCCT